>NZ_JBHVXJ010000014.1:0-227720 GCF_042881845.1 Streptomyces sp. NPDC058257 | reverse complement strand
GGCAGCGTCATGTTCAACAACCAGGGCGACAGCATCCAACGGCCTGCTGCTCCGACGCAGACCAGTAGCGACATCGGCGAGGCACGCCCCCGACTTCCGCAGGCCAACACCGACGGCTCGGAGACCACCGGCGCCCCGGCCGGTACGCCGCAGAACCCGAACGCGACGCCCGCCCCACCGGAGCCCGTCCTCCGTCCCTTCAAGCTGGGTAGCTACGAGTTCACCAATCTGAATCAGACGGAGAGGTATCTGGACAAGGCGGTCCGGATCATCGAGTTGCTCGATGAGCACAGCACCATCAAGGACTACGTCGGCGACCGCCCCGTCCGGATCACCCTGCACGTGCGCACGACCGAGACCCCGGCCGACGTACGCGATCTGGGCGACGACGGCGTCCAGATCAACCTCGCCAGCTACTACTTCGAGAAGTACGACACCGGCTACATCATGGGCATGCTCGCCCACGAGATCGGCCTGCATCCGCTCGCCTCCCGGAACACGGACATTGCCGAGCAGGAGGAGGCGTACCAGGGCATGCCCCTGCCGGTGCCGGGACTGACCGACCTGCAGACGCCCCGCATGATGAACACCGATTCGGCGATGCAGGCCCACCACATCATGGCGGCCTACCCCCGCACGATCCGGCACGGCATCTACCGGGACATCGTCATCGAGATGGCCAAGGTGCTCGCTCGGCGTGCGCGGGTCGGCGTGGCGGGCGCCAAGTCCCAGGACGTCACCGACCTCTTCGACACCTACCTGATGGACCTCGCCTCCATCGCGGTCACCAGCGACTACCGGATGAACGCGGTCAAGGAACCCAACTACACGGCGAGGGTCTACAACGCCTACAAGGAGATGCTCCACGCCCAGTTGGCGGAGAACACTGCTCTTCGGGACCTCCTGCCGTCGAACAAGAGCCTGTTCGGCGTCGCTCGGTCCTTCACCCAACTCGCCACCAGCATCGCTACCTACAATTCCGGCGACAGCATCCAGCAGCCCGTCACTGTCACTCCGGACCCGACCGGAGACACCGCTGGTGAGGCACGCCCCAGACTGCCCGAGGCCGGCACGGACCCTGTGCCGCAGACAGGGTCCACCGTCACCTCGCCGGTGCGCGGCGGCCCGCGCGACAGCCGTCCCCGGTTCGTGGTGCGTTCCGGTTTCGATGCCCGGCGGTTCTCGTACCAGGGCGAGCCGGTCACCGAGCTCACTGTCCGCGTCGCGTTGCGCGGCGGGAACGACGAGGCTGCTCACGTGTTCGACCAGCTCAGTGCGGGTGTGGGCGAGTTCCTGAACGGCCCGGACTACCGTCTGCTCAACGGCGACCGACTGCATGTGACCGTCGAGCACGTGGCTCCCACCGATGCGCCGCACCTGACTGTGGATTTGGCGGGTCGGGACCGCGCGATGGATCAGACGACCTGGTGGGCCGACGCGGCCCCGGTGCAGTTGGTACACGAGCTCACCCATCAGCTGGGTCTGCGTGACGAGTACCGGGATGCCGATTCCCCGCACCGCCCCCATATCCTCGGTAGCCTCCTCGGCGACCTCAATGAGGTTCCCGAAGACCCGTCCCTCGCCCCCACCGGTCTGCGCGACCGGCACCTGGCCCTGCTCGGAGCGCTCATCGGCGAGGTGACCCCGGCACCGCAGCAGGACGGTGACCAGGCCGATCAGACGTGGGCCGCGGCCCGGAACTCCGCCATTGCGGAAACCCGCGAGGCCATCTGGGTCGACCCGGTCTCCCTGCCCCAGACCGACACCGACGGCACGGCAGCAGTCACCGAGGTACCGGCTCACGCTCCGCAGGACTCGGACACAGCACCTACTGCTCCGGAGCCGGCGATGGGGTCCTTCAGGCTGGGTAGCTATAAGTTCACCAATCTGAATCAGACGGAGAAGTACGTCGACAAGGCGGTGCGGATCGTCGGGTTGCTGGACGAGCACAGCACGATCAAGAGGTATGTCGGTGGTCGTCAGGTTCGGATCACTCTGCATGTGCGGACGACGGAGACTCCGGCGGATGTGATCGATCGTGGTGATGCCGGTGTGGACATCGCTTTGGCGAGTTACTACTTCGAGAAGTACGGCGTCGGTTACATCATGGGGATGCTCGCTCATGAGATTGGTCTGCATCCTCTCGCGGCCCGCGACGCGAGGATGCCGCGGGATGCGAGGGAGTTCGGGGACACGCCCTTGATGGTGCCGGGGCTCGAGACTTTGAAGACGCCGCGTTTGATGAACACCGTGGGGGCGGGTCAGGCCGACCACATCTTGGCCGCTTTCCCTCACACGATCCGGCACGGCATTTACCGGGGCATTGTGGTGGAGATGGCCGGGGTGATGGCGCGGCATGCGCGGGTTGGGGTGATGGGTGCGAAGTCCCAGGATGTGACCGATCTGATCCACACCTATTTGATGGACCTGGCGACGATCGCGGTCACCAATGACCATCGTGGGGAGGCGTTCAAGGACCCCTCGTACACGGCGAGGGCCTATAACGCGTACAAGGCACAGTTCGCCGCGCAGTTGGCGGAGGACAGTCCGGTGCGGGAGCTGTTGCCGGCGGACAAGAATTGGCGCAACGTCACGGGCAATTTCCTCGGCCTGGGCGGCAGCGTCATGTTCAACAACCAGGGCGACAGCATCCAACGGCCTGCTGCTCCGACGCAGACCAGTAGCGACATCGGCGAGGCACGCCCCCGACTGCCACAGGGCAACATCGACACGGCGCCGACCGTCGCGACATCGGCGCGTGCTCCGCGTGACAGTCGGCCTCGGTTCGTGGTGCGTTCCGGGTTCGACGCGCGGCGGTTCTCGTATCAGGGAACGCCGGTCACCGAGCTGACGGTCCGTGTCGCGTTGCGCGGTACGGACGGCGACGCCGCCCGCGTGTTTGACCAACTCAGTTCGGGTGTGGAGGAGTTCCTGAACGCCCCGGATTATCGCCTGCTCAACGGTGACCGGTTGCGCGTGACTGTCGAACATGTCGCTCCCACCGATGCCGATGCCGATGCCGATGCCCCGCACCTGACCGTGGATCTGGCGGGCCGGGATCAGGCGATGGATCAGACGACCTGGTGGGCGGATGCCGCCCCGGTGCAGTTGGTGCACGAGCTCACCCACCAGCTGGGCCTGCGCGATGAGTACAGGGATGCCGATTCGCCGCATCGCGCCCACATCCTGGGCAGCCTCCTCGGTGACCTCAACAAGGCGCCGGAAAACCCGTCGCTGGCCCCTGCGGGCCTGCGTGACCGGCACCTGGCCCTGCTCGGAGCGCTCATCGGTGACGTGACGCCGGCGCCGCAGCCGAGCGATGACCTGACCGACCAGAGCTGGGCGGACGCCCGAAATGCCGCTCCTGTGGAGACCCGCGAGGCGATCTGGGTCGACCCGGTCTCCCTGCCCCGGCCTGCCGACGGCACGGCAGCCACCGAGATACCGGCGCACGCTCCGCCGGACTCGGACACGGCACCGAACTCCTTCAAGCTGGGGAGCTACGAGTTCACCAATTTGAATCAGACGGAGGCGTACCTCAACAAGGCGGTCCGGATCGTCGAGTTGCTCGACGAGCACGGCACGATCAAGGACTATGTCGGTGATCGGCAGGTCCGGATCACCTTGCATGTGCGGACGACGGAGACTCCGGCCGATGTGATCGACCGCGGCGATGACGGTGTCGACATCGCGCTGGCGAGCTACTACTTCGAGAAGTACGACATCGGTCACATCATGGGGATGCTGGCCCATGAGATCGGTCTGCACCCCCTCGCCTCGCGTAATACGCGGATCCTCGAGGAGGAGGAGCTGTACCAGGGGATGCCTCTTCTGGTGCCGGGGTTGGAGACACTGAAGACGCCGCGATTCATGAACACCGAGGGAGCGGGTCAGGCGGACCACGTCATGTCCGCTTTCCCTCACACGATCCGGCACGGCATCTACCGGGGCATCGTCCTGGAGATGGCCGAGGTACTCGCGCGGCACGTACGGGTCGGCGTGGAAGGTGCCAAGTCCCAGGACGTGACCGATCTGATCGACACCTACCTGATGGACCTGGCCTCCATCGCGGTCACCAATGACCACCGGGCGAGGGCAATCATGGACCCGTCCTATACGGCAAGGGTCTACAACGCCTATAAGGCGCAGCTGGCCGAGCAGCTTGCCCCGGAAAGTGCCGTGCGTGCCCTGTTGCCCGCGGACAAGGGAAGGCTCGGTGTCCTTGGGGACTTCGCCGCACTTGCCACCCGCGTCGGAACCAACAACCGCGGTGACAGCATCCGGCAACCCGTCACTGTCACTCCGGACCAGACTGGCGAGACCACCACCGACAGCACCACCGGTGAGGCACGCCCCAGACTGCCCCAGGCCAACACCGCCGCCCCGCCGCCCGCCGCTTCGGAGCCGGTCCTCCGTCCCTTCAGGCTGGGGAACTTCGAGTTCACCAACCTCAATCAGACGGAGGCGTACCTCGATAAGGCGGTCCGGATCGTCGGGTTGCTCGACGAGCACGGGACGATCCGGAGCTATGTCGGTGATCGGCAGGTCCGGATCACCCTGCATGTGCGGACGACGGAGACCCCGGCCGATGTGATCGACCGCGGCGATCGCGGTGTCGACATCAATCTCGCGAGCTACTACTTCGAGAAGTACGACATCGGTTACATCATGGGGATGTTGGCTCATGAGATCGGTCTGCATCCTCTCGCCGACCGTAATACGAAGATCGTTGAGGAGGAGGATCTGCTCCGGGGAACGCCCTATCAGGTGCCGGGGCTGAAGACGCCGCGTTTCATGAACACCGTGGGGGCGGGTCAGGCGGACCATGTCATGGCTGCTCTGCCCGAGTCGACCCGGCACGGCATCTACCGCGGCATTGTCATCGAGATGGCGGAGGTGCTCGCGCGACACGCGCGGGTCGGCGTGATGGGCGCGAAGTTCAAGGATGTCACCGACCTGGTCGACACCTATCTGATGGACCTGGCCACGATCGCGGTCACCAATGACAATCGTGTGGACGCGGCGTGGGAGCCGCGGAACACAGGGAGGGTCTACAACGCGTACAGGGCGCAGTTCGCCGCGCAGTTGGCGCAGAATAGTCCGGTGCTGGCACTGCTGCCGGCCGAGAAGAACTGGTACTACGTCACGGTCGATTTCCTGGGCCTGGGCAGCAGTGCCGCGTTCAAGAACCGGGGCGACAGCATCCAGCAGCCCGTCGCTGTCACTCGGGACCAGACCGGCGAGACCACCATCGGCGACACCACCACCGGCGGCAACACCGGCGAGGCCCGTCCCCGACTGCCCCAGGCCAACACCGACGGCACGGAGAACCCCGATGCGGCGCCCGCCGCGTCGGAGCCGGTCCTCCGTCCCTTCAAGCTGGGGAGCTATGAGTTCACCAACCTGAAGCAGACGGAGAGGTACCTCGACAAGGCGGTCCGGATCATCGAGCTGCTTGACGAGCACAGGACCATCAAGGGCTACGTCGGTGACCGCCAGGTCCGAATCACCCTGCACGTGCGGACGACGGAGACTCCGGCCGATGTGATCGACCGTGGCGACGACGGTGTCGACATCGCTCTCGCGAGCTACTACTTCGAGAAGTACGACACTGGTTACATCATGGGGATGCTGGCTCATGAGATCGGTCTGCATCCTCTGGCTGCTCGTGATGCGCGGATCTTCGAGGAGGAGGATCTGTTCCGGGGGATGCCGTTGCAGGTGCCGGGGTTGGAGACGCTGAAGACGCCGCGTTTCATGAACACCGTGGGGGCGGGGCAGGCGGATCACATCATGGCTGCCCTCCCGCAATCCATCCGGCACGGTATCTATCGCGGCATCGTCGTGGAGATGGCGGAGGTGCTCGCGCGGCGTGCGCGGGTGGGTGTGATGGGTGCCAAGTCCAAGGACGTGACCGATCTGGTCGACACCTATCTGATGGACCTGGCGACGATCGCGGTCACCAATGATCACCGGAGGGAGGCGATCAAGGACACCGCTTACACGGCGAGGGCCTATAACGCGTACAAGGCGCAGTTCGCGGAGCAGTTGGCGCAGGACAGTCCTGTACGGGACCTGCTGCCGGGCGACAAGAGTTGGTACAACGTCACGGGCAATTTCCTCGGCCTGGGCGGCAGCGTCGCGTTCAAGAACCGGGGCGACAGCATCCAGACTGCTGATCCGGTGTCCGCCAGTAGCGACACCGGCGAGACCCGTCCCCGGCTTCCGCAAGGCAGCACCGACACCGCGTCGCAGACCCAGCCGCGGAGGCCGCGTGACAGTCGGCCCCGGTTCGTGGTGCGTTCAGGGTTCGACGCGCGGCGGTTCACGTACGACGCCGATCCGGTCACCGATCTGACCGTCCGCATCGCGATGCGCGGCGCGGACGGGCAAGCCGCGCATGCTCTCGCGCAACTCGGCGCGGGTGTGGCCGAGTTCCTGAACGCGCCCGGCCACCGCCTGCCCAACGGTGACCTGCTGCACGTCACCGTCGAGCACGTCGACCCCGCCGACGCCCCCCACTTGACCGTGGACTTGGTGGGCCGGGACCGTGCGATGGATCAGAACACGTGGTGGGCGGACGCTGATCCCGTACAGATGGTGCATGAGCTGTCTCATCAGCTTGGTCTGCGGGATGAGTACCGTGACGCTGATTCCCCGCACCGGCCCCACATTCAGGGCAGTTTGCTGGGAGACCTTTATGCGGATCCAGAGGAGTCATCGCTTGCTGCGGCTGGTCTTCGTGGCCGTCATCTGGCCTTGATGGGCGCTCTGATCGGTGATGTGCCGCCGCCGCATCAGCTGACCGAGCAGGAGAGTGAGCAGGACAGCGAGCAGAGCTGGGACGCGGCTCGCACGGGCGCTGCCCCAGTTCTGCGTGAGTCGGTCTGGGTGGACCCGGTCTCTCTGCCCATGTCGGCCGACGGCGACACGGTGGGCGCCGAGGCTCCGGCCCGCATGCCGCAGGACCCGAGCACGCAGAACCCCAGCACGCAGGACCCGAGCCCCGCGCCCGATGGAGCAACGGGGAACTACGAGTTCACCAACCTGAAGCACTCGAACGAGACGTACCGCGACAAGGCCGCCCGCATCATCGATCTGTTGCGGAGGCACGAGACGATCCGGAACTATGTCGGTGACCGTCAGGTCCGGATCACTCTGCACGTGCGTACTACGGAGACGCCGGCCGATGTGCAGGACCGCGGCGACGCAGGTGTCGATATCAACTTGGCGAGCTACTACTTCGAGAAGTACGACGTCGGTTACATCATGGGCATGCTGGCCCATGAGATCGGTCTGCATCCCCTCGCCTCACGGAACACGGACATTCCTGACGAGGAGTCGATGTTCGAAGGGGTCCCGCTGGCCGTTCCCGGACTGGACGATCTGAAGACGCCGCGCACCATGAACACCGAGGGCGCGGGTCAGGCCGACCACATCATGGCCGCCTTCCCCAGCAGCACGAGGCACCGTATCTACCGCGACATCGTCCTGGGCATGGCCCGTGTCTTCGCGGAAGATGCAGAGACGGAAGCGAAGGGGGCCAAGGCCAAGGACGTCACAGACCTGATCGACTGCTACCTCATGGACCTCGCCTCCATCGCCCTCACCAACGACCACAGGACCAACGCGGCGAAGGAGCCCACCTACACGGCGAGGGTCTACAACGCGTACAAGGAGATGTTCAGCGCCCAGCTGACGCAGGACCCGTCTCTCCAGGCCCTCATGCCGTCGGGCAAGAGCATGTTCGGTGTGATGAACGATTTCCGGCGGATCGGCACCTACGTCCTGATCGGCAACAACGGCGACAGCATTCAGAGCCCGACCTCTTGACCGCTGTGCCCCCAGCTACTAGGTTGCGGTGGCCAACGACTGTAACTGCCGAAGGAGGCGACCAGCGGATGAACACCAGCTCTGATCTCGGTCGCCTCGCCCAGCGCACCGTCTGGGTTCCGGGTCGTATCGCACACGGCAGCTAAGTACGCCGTTCTGATGTGCCTGTCTGCGGCACATTCCGGATTCACCTTCACCATCTTCTGGCACGCAACTCTCGCGTGCCCTTTTGCGCCCACTCCTCTTCTGTGGCGCCTCTGAACACAGAAAGCTGCCTGAAATTGGCGAACATGATGAAGCGACCGATCGCGTACCGAAACGAAGGCCTGTCATGGTAGCGGCGCGGATCACGGTCAATGGGAAAGAAGCACCGATCTCACCGGCTGCGACCCACACCACAGCACTGGAGTTCCTGCGCGAGCGCGGCCTCACCGGCACCAAGGAAGGCTGCGCCGAGGGTGAATGCGGCGCCTGTTCGGTCCTGGTCGCGCGTCCCGGAGTGAACAAGCCCACCGACTGGGTCGCTGTCAACGCCTGCCTGGTGCCTGCCGCCGCCCTTGACGGCCAGGAGATCATCACCTCCGAGGGTCTCGCCACCGCCGGTGAACCCGGCGCGCCGCCCACGCTCCACCCGGTGCAGCGGGAGATGGCCGTCCGCGGCGGCTCCCAGTGCGGTTACTGCACACCGGGATTCATCTGCAGCATGGCAGCTGAGTACTACCGACCTGACCGCTGCGCGCCCGCGGACTCGGCCGAAAGCACCGCCGTAGCCGAAAGCACCGCCGCAGCCGAAAGCACCGCCGTAGCCGGAAGCACCGCCGCAGCCGACAGCACCTCCGCGGCCAGCAGCACCGACTCGGTCGACAGCGCCGACTCCGAGCACGGTCCTAACGGGTTCGATCTGCACGCGCTGAGCGGAAACCTCTGCCGCTGCACCGGATATCGCCCGATCCGCGATGCCGCGTTCGCCGTCGGTACGCCCACCGACGAGGACCTGCTTGCGCGGCGTCGCGAGCAAGCCGCGCCCGCACCGGTTGCCACCGAATACACCCAGGACGGCAGGGAGTTCCTGCGCCCGGGCACCCTGGCGGACGTGCTGCGGCTGATGCGTGACCGGCCTGACGCCGTGGTGGTTGCCGGAAGTACCGACTGGGGCGTGGAGGTGAATATCCGGTCCCGGCGGGAGAACTGCGTGGTCGCAGTCGACCGCCTGGCCGAACTGAGGGAACTGCTGGTCGAATCCGACCACGTCGAGATCGGGGCGGCGCTGACGCTCACGGAGATCGAACGCCGTCTCGATGGCCGCATCCCACTGTTGGCGGAACTGTTCCCGCAGTTCGCATCCCGGCTCATCCGCAACAGCGCGACCCTCGGCGGCAACCTGGGTACCGGCTCCCCGATCGGTGACAGTCCGCCGGCGCTGCTCGCCCTCGATGCTTCGGTGGTGCTCGCCGACGCCGACGGTGAGCGCGAGATCCCCCTGTCCGACTACTTCACCGGCTACCGGCAGAGCGTGCGCCGTCCCGGCGAGCTGATCCGCGCCGTGCGCATCCCGCTGCCACTGTCGCCGGTCGCCGCCTTCCACAAGATCGCCAAGCGACGCTTCGACGACATCTCCAGTGTCGCGGTCGCTTTCGCACTCGACATCGAGGACGGGATCGTCCGCAAGGCGCGCATCGGCCTTGGCGGCGTGGCCGCCACCCCGGTCCGCGCCCTCGCCGTCGAGGCGGCCCTGGAGGGTGAGCCGTGGGCGGCGCCGACCGTCGAGGCCGCGGCCCAGTTGCTGCGGGCCCAGGGCACACCTATGAACGACCACCGTGCCAGCGCGGACTACCGCTCCGCGATGCTCGGTCAGAGCCTGCTGAAGCTGTACGCACAAACCACCGAGGCGGTGTCGTCATGAGCGAGTTGTCCGAGCGCCCCGAGAAATCAGTCGTCGGTGTCTCCCTGCCGCACGAGAGCGCTGCCCTGCACGTCACCGGTGCCGCGCTCTACACCGATGATCTGATCCACCGCACCAAGGACGTGCTGCACGCCTACCCGGTCCAGGCCGTGAAGGCCCATGGCAGGATCACCGCGCTGCGCACCGAGCACGCGCTAGCCGTGCCAGGTGTGGTCCGCGTGCTGACCGTCGCCGATGTGCCCGGCGTCAACGACGCCGGGATGAAGCACGACGAACCGCTGTTCCCCGACACCGTCATGTTCTACGGCCACGCGGTCGCCTGGGTGTTGGGCGAGACCCTGGAGGCGGCCCGGCTGGGTGCCGCGGCCGTCGAGGTGGAACTCGACGAACTGCCCTCCGTGGTCACGCTGCAGGACGCGATCGCGGCCGACAGTTTCCACGGCGCCCGGCCCGTGATGCTGACCGGCGACGCGGAGACCGGCTTCGCGGACTCCGCGCATGTGTTCACCGGCGAGTTCCAGTTCTCCGATCAGGAACACTTCTATCTGGAGACACACGCGGCGCTGGCCCTTGTCGATGAGGCCGAGCAGGTATTCGTCCAGAGCAGCACTCAGCATCCTTCGGAGACCCAGGAAATCGTCGCGCACGTTCTCGGCCTGCACAGCCACGAGGTGACCGTGCAGTGTCTGCGGATGGGGGGCGGTTTCGGCGGCAAGGAGATGCAGCCCCACGGGTTCGCGGCCATTGCCGCGCTCGGCGCCAAGCTGACCGGTCGGCCGGTGCGGGTGCGGCTCAACCGGACGCAGGATCTGACCATGTCCGGAAAGCGCCACGGGTTCCACGCCCAGTGGAAGATCGGCTTCGACGCCGACGGTCGCATCCGGGCCCTGGACGCCACCTTGACCGCCGACGGTGGATGGAGCCTCGACCTGTCCGAGCCGGTGGTGGCTCGCGCACTGTGCCACATCGACAACACCTACTGGATTCCCAACGCGCGCGTCGCCGGTCGCATCGCGAAGACCAACAAGGCCTCCAACACCGCCTTTCGCGGCTTCGGCGGCCCCCAGGGCATGCTGGTGATCGAGGACATCATGGGCCGGTGCGCGCCGCTGCTCGGCCTGGATCCGATGGAGTTGCGGGAGCGCAACTTCTACGCGCAGGGTCAGGTGACGCCGTACGGACAGTCGGTTGCTCAGCCCGAACGGATCTCCGCCGTCTGGCAGCAGGTCAAGGAGACCGGAGGACTCGCGGATCGCAAGCGCGAGATCGCGGCCTTCAACTCCGCGCACCCCCACACCAAGCGGGCACTCGCGATCACCGGCGTGAAGTTCGGCATCTCGTTCAACCTCACCGCCTTCAACCAGGGCGGCGCGCTGGTGCTGATCTACAAGGACGGCTCGGTCCTGATCAACCACGGCGGCACAGAGATGGGCCAGGGCCTGCACACCAAGATGCTGCAAGTGGCCGCGACCACACTGGGTATCCCGCCGCACAAGGTACGCCTTGCCCCCACGCGCACCGACAAGGTGCCCAACACCTCTGCCACCGCGGCGAGTTCCGGTGCGGATCTCAACGGCGCGGCGGTGAAGAACGCCTGCCAACAGCTGCGCGAGCGGCTGCTGCAGGTGGCCGCCACCCAGTTGGGTTCGAGTGCCGCGGATGTGCGCATCGTCGAGGGCGTCGCTCGCAGCCTCGGCAGTGACAAGGAGCTGGCCTGGGACGACCTGGTGCGCACCGCGTACTTCCAGCGGGTTCAGCTGTCGGCGGCCGGTTTCTACCGGACGGAGGGTCTGCACTGGGACGCGAAGTCCTTCAGCGGCACGCCGTTCAAGTATTTCGCCATCGGCGCCGCCGCGGCCGAGGTCGAGGTGGACGGCTTCACCGGCGCGTACCGCATCCGGCGGGTGGACATCGTGCATGACGTCGGCGACAGCCTGTCCCCGATGATCGACATCGGACAGGTCGAGGGCGGGTTCGTGCAGGGCGCGGGGTGGCTGACACTTGAGGACCTGCGCTGGGACACCGGCGACGGGCCGAACCGCGGCCGTCTCCTCACCCAGGCCGCGAGCACCTACAAGCTGCCGAGCTTTTCGGAGATGCCCGAGGAGTTCAACGTAACGCTCCTGGAGAACGCCACGGAAGAAGGCGCGGTATACGGGTCCAAGGCAGTGGGTGAGCCTCCGTTGATGCTGGCGTTCTCGGTGCGGGAAGCCCTTCGGCAGGCCGCCGCCGCATTCGGGCCGAGCGGGGTCAGCGTCGAGTTGGCCTCGCCCGCGACGCCGGAGGCGGTGTACTGGGCGATCCAGGCGGCTCGCCGGGATGAGGGCCCCCGGGCCGGATTCGCCGGATTCGCAGGGCTCGCCCACCACGGCTCTGTCGTCGGCGGCCACCCAGGAAACGGTGAGATCCGTACGAATGCGGCAACGTTGAGCGGTGCCTGACATGACGTGGGTCGCCGCGGTCGCACGGTTGCGGGCACGCCGGGAGTCCGGTGTGCTGGTGACCGTCACGACCGTGCGCGGACACGCCCCGCGCGACGCCGGTGCGAAACTCGTGGTGGGGGAGACCGAGACGTGGGGTTCGATCGGTGGAGGCAATGTCGAGGCCGTCGCGATCGATCGGGCCCGGGAGATGATGGCCGCCGCCAAGCCGGAGCCGGAGCTGATGGACTTCGCTCTGAACGAGAAGGTGACCAACCGGCACGGCGTGCAGTGCTGTGGCGGCACGGTCTCGGTGCTGCTCGAACCGCTGGCGGTGGTACGGGCGGTGGCGATCTTCGGTGTCGGGCACGTCGGCCTTGAGCTGGCGCGCATCCTGGCACGCCAGGACCTCGATCTCCATCTGATCGACACGCGCTCCGACATCCTCACCGAGGAGCGGCTCGGCGTGCTGGCGGACGCGGTGGGGCAGGTGCACGTACATCACACGCTGCTGTTGCCCGAAGGGGTCCTCGCGGAGCTGCCGCGCGGCACCCACGTCCTGATCATGACTCATGATCATGCCGAGGACGCCGCTCTGTGCGACGCCGCTCTGCGCACCACCCATCTCGGCTCCATCGGCCTTATCGGGTCGGCGGCCAAGTGGGTGCGTTTCCGTAAACGCCTCACCACCGAGGGCGGTCACGACGAGGCCACCATCGATCGGATCAAGACGCCGATCGGCCTCGCGGACATCACCGGCAAGGAACCCGCGACCATCGCGGTGAGCGTCGCCGCCGATCTGCTGCGCACGTTCGAAGCAGGTGGGAACTGACCCTCCGACCGGGTCGACACCGATCGACATCGCATGGCGTTGGTGGTCGTGGCCGACATCGAAGGGTGCGAGGGCCGTCTTCACGGTCTCCCAGTCACCCGATTCGGCCGCTTCCACCGGCGCGAGCACCTCACATGCGCTGCACGGAGAAGAGATCGGTCTACGTTCCTGCCGCTCGCTCGGTGTCAGTCGATGTCCCAGGCCATGCGAAAGCCGAGGTTGCCCGCGGAGCTGTCGACGGTGTTCGCGGTGCGGGCGGCGACACGATATCGGTTGCAGTACGAGTCGTGGCAGAGGTAGGAACCGCCTCGCATCGCGCGACGGTCGGGATCACCGTTCTGCCAGGGGTCGGCGGACCACTCCCAGACATTTCCCGCGACGTTGTGGAGACCGAACCCATTGGGCTCGAAGGCGTGGACGGGAGCGGTGCCCGCGAAGCCGTCGGCCTCGGTGTTGCGGAACGGGAAGGTGCCCTGCCAGATGTTGCAGCGGTGCTCCCCACCCGGCGTGAGTTCGTCGCCCCAGGGGTAGCGGGCCTGGTCGAGGCCACCGCGTGCGGCGTACTCCCACTCCTGCTCGGTGGGCAGTCGCCCGCCGGCCCACCGGCCGAAGGCGGTCGCGTCTCGCCACGTCACGTGGATCACGGGATGGTCCCAGCGGCCGTCGAGGCGGCTGTCCGGCCCTTCCGGTCTGTTCCAGGCGGCGCCTTGGACGCCGCACCACCACGGGGTCCCCGGCGGGCGTGCTGACGCCTTGCGCAGGGGGCCCGGCAGGAACTTCGCGAACACGTAGCTCCAGCCGAACTCCTCCGCCTCGGTGACGTAGCCGGTCTGCTCGATGAAGGACGCGAAGCGGGCGTTGGTGACCGCGTAGATGTCTATGGCGAAGGGCGGGACCGGTACGTCGCGTACGGGGCCTTCGCCGTCACCGGGGTTCGCGTCAGCGTCCTCGCTGCCCATGCGGAAGGTTCCGCCGGGGAGGGGGACGCGGTCGGCGTACTCGGCGTCCCCGGCGTGCGCGGGGCGGCACACGGCGGTGCTGGAACGAACTGCTCCTTCGGGCGTGTGGGGGAGATCGCGCGCCTGCGGCTTCGGGCCGGAGGGGGCGCAGCAGCTCTTCATGGGGAGGCTCATTTCCGGCCCGGTGGTCCAGGACTACTTGCTGTACGCGTTCGTGTAGAGATCGCCCGTGTAGTACTCACCGGGGTCCGGGTTCTCGTCCAGCTGCTTGTTGCGGACGAAGAAGTCGCCCAGACTCTTCAGCCACTTGTCCACCTCACCGCTCTTGGTCTTCGCTGCCAGGTCCTTGGTGGAGAGGGTCTGGACGTGAGAGGCGTCGGCCTTGGCCTGGGCCTCGGTGACCTGGAGCATCTTGGCGGTGAGCGTGATGGTCTCTTCCGGGTGCTGCGTACGCCAGTCGTTGGCTTGCTGCAACACCTTGATCACCTTGCTGTTCTTCCCCTCGGGCACCTTGGTACCGGCGACGAACGCGGTGGGGAAGGCATCCCCGGTGTCCTTGGTGCTGGCTATCTCCTCGAGGCCCGGGACCTTCTTCTTGATGGTGTCGATGGCGGGGTAGAAGAAGCCCGCACCATCGATCTTTCCGGACGAGAAGGCGGAGACGATCGTGGACGGGTCCATGTTGACCTTCTCGATGTCCTTCGTCGTCATCCCGGCCTTCGCCAGGGCGATGTTGAGGACCATGTCGCCGGAGGTGCCCTCGGGTACACCGACCCGCTTGCCCTTGAGGTCCTTCATGGACTTCATGCCGGGCTGGCCGATGACCCGGTCGGCGTACGTGAGGGTGTTGATGGAGACGACCTTGGCCTTGCCGGATGCGGGGAGCCACATCGCGCCGGGGCCGATGTAGCCGTAGTCGAGGTCGCCGGCGCTGAGTGCCTGGACCTGCACGGGGCCGTTGTTGAACGACTTCACCTGCGCGGTCAGGCCCGCCTTCTTCCACATCCCCTGCTTCTCGGCGACCGCGAGGAGGCTGGCACCGTTGTAGTCACCGATGTAGCCGAACCGGACCGTGTTGTTGTCCTCGGAAGCGCTGTTGGAGCAGGCGCTGGCGGAGAGCGAGAGCATGAACGCGACGGGCAGCGCCGTGACGGCGTGCCTGATCGACCTTCTGGGCATGCGGGATGTCCTCTCGGGGTGGTGCGCGGGGTTGGTTCTGCGACGTGCTGGATCTGTGACGTGCTGGTTCTGCGAAGTGCCCGGGGCCCGACGGTTCGGGTGACGTCGCCTCAGGCGGCGGCCCGGGGCGGGGCTACCTGGTGGTACACGGAGGTCCACACCTCGTTGCGGATGTGCCGGAACTCGGGCGAGAGCCGGATCTCCTCGGTGCGGGGGTAGGGCAGATCCACGTCGATGACGCGGTGGATGCGGCCGGGCTTGGCGGCCATGACGACGACCCGGCTCGCGAGGTAGACGGCCTCGTCCACGTCGTGGGTGATGAAGAGGACGGTGCGCTTCTCCTGGCTCCAGGTCTCGAGCAGCTGGTCCTGCAGCTGTACCCGGGTCAGGGCGTCGAGCGCGCCGAACGGCTCGTCCATGAGGAGCACTTGGGGATCGACCGCGTAGGCGCGGGCGATGGCGCAGCGCTGTTTCATCCCGCCGGAGAGCGTCTTGGGCAGGGCGTCGGCGAAGTCGCCCAGGCCGACGAGGCTGATGGCCTGATCGGTGCGCCGACGCCGCTCCACGGCGGGTACGGAGGCGAGCTTGAGCCCGAACTCCACGTTCTGCCGCACGGTCAGCCAGGGGAAGAGGGCGTACTGCTGGAAGATGACTCCACGGTCGGGGCCTGGCCCCGACACCGGCGTGCCGTCGACCAGGACGCTGCCCGAGTCGGGCTCCTGGAGCCCCGCGGCCATGCTCATCAGGGTGGACTTGCCGCAGCCGGAGGGCCCTACGACGGTGACGAACTCCTGGTCCGCGATGTCCAGGCTCACCCCGCCGAGAGCGGTGAAGGTCGCGGCCTTGAGCGGGAAGGTCTTCACCACGTCGCGGAAACTGATCTTGCTGTTCATCGTCGCTCCTGCCAGCCGGTGAGGCGTCGCTCGGCCAGCAGCAGCAGCCGGTCCATGATGAGCCCGAGCACGCCGATCGTGATCAGGGACACGAAGATCGTGTCCATTTCGAACCAGGTGGACGCCTTCTGCATCCGGTAGCCCAACCCCTCCTGCGCGCCGATCAGTTCGGCGGCGACCACGGTGGCCCAGGAGGCGCCGAGGCCGATCCGCATGCCGACGAGGATGAACGGCGTGGAGGCGGGGACGACCACCTTGGCGAAGATCGTGCGGTCCGACGCGCCGAGCACCCGGGCCGCGTTGATCAGTGTCTTGTCGACGTCGATGACGCCCTGGAAGGAGGAGAGGACGCAGGCCATGAACGAGGCCAGGAAGATCACGGCGATCTTCGGCACCTCGCCGATCCCCAAGAGCACGACCGCGAGCGGAATGAGCGCGAGCGGCGGAATGGTGCGGAAGAACTGGATGTACGGCTCGACCAGGGCGCGCACGGTGGGATACCAGCCCATGAGGAAGCCGACCGGTACGGCCACGGCCACGCCGATGGCGTAGCCGAGGAAGACCCGGCGCAGACTGGCCAACGTATCGGACGCCAGGGTGCCGTCGGAGATCATGGTGCCGGCCTTCTGCGCCACCGCCGTCGGCGTGGGCAGGTTCTCGACCAGGCCCAGGGCGGCCACGACGCCCCACACGCCGATGCCTGCCGCCACCGCGGCGGCGTTGAGGAGCAGGGGCCGGTGCCGGGAGCGGCGCGGTCGCTCCCTACGGCCTTCGGCGGCTGTCTTGTCGACAGGAGTGATCACAGCCATGGGTTCCTCGCTGGTGGCTTCACGCGTTCTCCTCGGAGACGGGCTGCGGGTAATGGGAGAGCAGGGGGGATTCATGGAGAACGAGGGCGATGCCGCCGAGCGCGCTGCCGGCCTCGCCGAGCGTCGCGCGCCGTACGTCCACGTGCTGGCGGGCCAGCGGCATCAGCTGCTGCCGCAGGGCCCGTTCGACCGGTTCGAGGAGGGCGGGACCTGCCTCTGCCAGCTCGCCGCCGACGACGATGACGCCCGGTCCGACGGCATGACAGACGGCGGCGAGTACCCCGCCGACGTCGCTGCCGACGCGTTCAAGGACGTGCAGGGCGGACGGTTCGCCGGTGGCGGCCGCGTCGAGGAGTCCGGCGAGGTCGTCGGCCCGGCCGCCGTCTTCGCGGTAGCGGTTCAGGACCGCGTCCAGGGAGGCGCGGGTCTCAAGACAGCCGACCCCGCCGCATTCGCACGGTCTGCCCGCGGGGTCCACGGTGATGTGCCCGAACTCGCCGGACAGGCCGTTGCGGCCGCGGTGCAGCGCGCCGCCCACGACGAGGCCGCCGCCGACGCCGTGCGACAACCGCAGGTAGAGCACGTCGCTGCTGTCCGCCGCCGCGCCCCATACGGCTTCGGCGAGCGCCGCGAGCCGGGTGTTGTTGTCCAGGAGAACCGGCACACCGAACTGCTTGCGCAGCAGGTCCGGCAGGCCGTCGATGCCCTGAGCACGGGCGTTCTCGCTGCCGGGATCGGTGATCGGTCCGACCACGCCGACGCCGATCGCGCTGAGCGCGTCGAGGTGGACGGGGCCCGACCAGTCACGCCCGCCGCCGTCCGCCGGGCCCGCCGAAGCCGCCGGGCCCTCGGACGATCCGGTTGCCGACGTGGCGAGAAGGCGCTCCGCGATATCGATCCGCTCGGGCCAGGACAGGTCCGCGGCATGGGACTCGCTCGCCGAACCGATCACCTCATGGGCGAAGTTGACCGCCGCGACGTGCACGGCACGGCGTGCGAAGTCGATGCCGACCGCCTCGCCCGCGGCCGGGTTGAGACTGAGCTTCTCCACCGGCCGGCCGCGCTTGCGCACCTCGACATGCGGTGTGCCCGCGACCACGGAGCCATTGCCCACGAGCCCGGCGACGATGTCGTGGAGCGTGGTTCGGGACAGCCCGCTGCGCTCGCCCAACTCGGCGCGGCTCAGCGGACCGTGCTTGCGGAGCAGCTCCAGAACGGCTTGCTCATGGCTGCGTCGGAGCCGCGTCAGCGGGCCGTCGTGTTCGTGCATGCAGGACAGCATGTGAGCGCCGAGTATTTTCGTCAATGAGTCGAAACAAATTGTTCATGTGAATGCCACACCCTTCACGAGGCTCTTCGTCGATACCGGCCTGACCTGCTCACACGTACGGGCAGGCCCGCCCGGGGACCTGGCCTCGCGAAGCCTTCGGCGGCGCGGAACGGCGGCAGTACGTCTCGAAGGGGTACCTCTGCACGTTTTACGTCCGTACTCTTGACTTAAATGATCGCCGGGTCGGAGCATGCATCGCACGGCACCATCGGCCACGCACCGGAAGCCGCGTCACACACCGGAAACCGCGTCACGCTCCGAAAGCGGCAGCGTCGGCCACCCCGAATCGGCCCCCGCCGAGGCGTCATGACGGCGTGCCAGACATCCAGACGTCCGATGCGTCGGCCCGCCCCGGCCGCCGCGCGAGCCGGACCGACCGACCCGAGAGGCCCTCCGTGCGCCACAACATGCTCTTCCTGATGACCGACCAACACCGGGTGGACACCCTGGGCGCGTATGGCAACCCGCACACGCACACCCCGAACCTCGACCGGCTCGCGGCCGAAGGCACACGGTTCGACAGCTTCTACACCCCCACCGCGATCTGTACACCCGCGCGCGCCAGCCTGCTCACCGGGGCGGCGCCGTTCCGGCACAAGCTGCTCGCCAACTACGAGCGCAACGTCGGCTATCTCGAGGACCTCTCCGACGGCCAGTTCACCTTCTCCGAGCAACTGCGCTCCGAGGGCTACAACCTGGGCCTGCTCGGCAAGTGGCACGGCGGCGTACGGCGCAACGCCGCCGACTACGGCTTCGAGGGCCCCGACCTGGTCGGCTGGCACAACCCCGTGGACCACCCCGACTACCTCGCCTACCTGGCGGAGAACGCCCTGCCGCCGTACCGGATCACGGATCCGGTGCGGGGCACCACGCCCAACGGCAGCCCCGGAAACCTCCTCGCCGCCCGCCTCCACCAGCCGGTCGAAGCCACCTTCGAGTACTACCTGGCGACGCGCGCCATCGAGATGCTCCGCCGCTTCGCCGCGCAGGAGGACGACGGCGATGGGGCGCCGTTCTTCCTGGCCACCCACTTCTTCGGCCCGCACCTGCCGTACATCCTGCCGGACGCGTACTACGACATGTACGACCCCGATCTCGTCGAACTGCCCGCCTCCGTGAGTGAGACCTTCGCGGCGAAACCGGCCGTCCAGCAGAACTACAGCAAGCTGTGGGCCTTCGACACCATGACCCTTGAGGAGTCGCGGAAGCTGATCGCCGTCTACTGGGGCTACGTCACGCTCATCGACGAGCAGATCGGCCGCATCCTCGACGCCATGCGGGAGCTGGGCCTGGACGACAGGACTGCGGTCTTCTTCACCGCCGACCATGGCGAGTTCACCGGCGCCCACCGGCTGCACGACAAGGGCCCTGCGATGTACGAGGACATCTACCGCATCCCCGGGCTCCTGAAGGTCCCCGGCGCCCCGCAGGGCCAGGTCCGCGAGGAGTTCGTCTCCCTCACCGACTGCACCGCCACCATTCTCGACCTGGCGGGCAGCAAGACCGAGCCGGCCGTGGACAGCCGCAGCCTGCTGCCCCTCGTACGCGGCGAGCACCCGCAGTGGGACGAGCACCACCTCGCCGAATTCCACGGCCACCACTTCCCCTACCCGCAGCGGATGCTGCGCACCAGAAGCCACAAGCTGGTGATCAACCCGGAATCCCGCAACGAGCTGTACGACCTCGATGCCGACCCCGACGAACTGCACAACCGCCATGACCACCCCGAAATGCTGGGCATACGCACGGCACTGACCCGGCAGCTGTACGACCTGCTCCGCGAGCGCGGCGACAACTTCTACCACTGGATGACGCCGATGTACGACGTGGAGACGGACTACGACACGACCCTCTCCGCGTTCGAAACCGGCGGTCTCGAAGCGCCTTCAGAGGGCAGCGCCGCACGCCCCCACTGATTTTCCGACAGCACCGGTGTCCTCGACGACAAAGGATTCGCTACTGATGACCAGATCCGAGAACGGAACGCACTTCGGCCGACGGTCCATGCTGGCCGGTATCGCCGGCACCGTGGGAGTAGCCGCACTGCCCTCGGCCACTGCCCAGGCGCTGCCGGGGGAGGCCGCACTGTCCGCGGAGGCGGCACTGCCCGCGGAGGCCGCGGCGACGAAGCATCACAAGCATCACCCGTCGAACTGGCCCGACCCCAAGCCGTACGGCGTCGCGGACGCCCGCGAGGACCTGTGGCCGCGCGAGGACAACTCCTTCGTCCTGCCCCTCCAGCTCCGTCCCCGCGACAAGGAGCTGGGGCGCGTCTGGATGCGCGACACCTACGTCAACTGCTTCGTCGTCAACGGCCGTCCGCTCTACGTCGCCACCGGCACCACCCGCGTGCCCGGCCTCACGGCGGCAGGGCCCTGGAACGACGGCCTCTTCGTATGGACGGCGCCGTCCCTGCACGGCCCATGGCGACTGGCCGACACCACGGGCATTCGGCCCGGCGCGGAGCGCGGCAAGGTGTGGTCGCCCGAGTTCGTCGGAGAGAACCGCCCCGGCCGCACGGTCGTCGCCCCCTGGCAGGAGTACTGGTACGACGACGAGTTCGGCAAGCGCGGCCAGGCGTGGGCGCCCGAGCTGCACTACTTCCGCGGCAAGTGGTACCTCGTCGCGTGCATGGGCGACCACTCCCAGAAGGTCGGCTCGTTCATGCTGGTGAGCGAGGGCGGGGTCGCGGGCCCGTACCGCCTCGTCGAGGGCAATCTCGAAAAGCCCTTCGGTGACTCGTTCATCGGCGGGCCGTCGTTCATCAAGCCCGGTGCGTACCACCACATCGACGGCAGCCTGTACTCGGAGGGCTCCGACGCGTGGCTGGTGCTGCACAACCACGTCTACGCCAAGTTCCGCAAGGACATGGAGGACATCGTCCCGACGACGAACCTCCCGGCGTTCAAGCAGACCCCGTACGCGCCCGAGCCGTACCTGGAGGGCGCCTACGTCTTCAAGCACGGCGGCAAGTACTACCTGGTGCACGCCGCGTGGGACCGTACGTCGGCCAACGCCGACGGCAGCACCCGCTATGCCTACGACGTCGGGGGCGCCGGCCGGACGCAGTACCAGTACGACGCGATCGTCGCCGTAGCGGACCACTTCGAAGGCCCGTACTCCGAACGCTGGACCGCGGGCGTGGGCGCCGGGCACAACAACTTCTTCAAGGACCGCGACGGCGACCTGTGGGCGACCTTCTTCCGCAACCCGGCCTTCGGCTACTGGGCCGACCCGTCCCGCAGCGATGATGCCGCGGTGGCGGGTGTCGTCCGCCTGGAATGGACGGGCCCGAAGGGCAACCGGCTGTACGTTCGGCGCCAGAGGTAGAGCTCCGACAGCGCCGGGCTCCGCGAGGGGCGAGCCGAGCGGCAGGCGCCTGACGGGAAGGTTCCAGGTCAGGTGTCTGCCGACGGTACGCTTCGCGCCTTTCCGCACCGGACGCTGGCCTCGTCCTGTCATGCGGTGGGAACCTGCGGAACGGGCGAGGGAAGGGCCCGTGCCTCACGAGCTCCAGGAGGAAGCCGTCATGAGCGTGCTGTCCACCAGGTTCACCGAGAAGTTCGCCGTACCGTATCCGTTCGCCTGTGCCGGAATGGCCTTCGCGGGCGGCACCCCAGATCTGGCGGTTGCCGTCTCCCGAGCGGGAGGTGTCGGCGCGGTGGGCGCCGCGCTCATGCCCGCGGACAGGCTCCGGCAGATCATCCATGAGGTCCGCGACGCCGTGGGGAGTGCGCCGTTCGGCATCAACTTGATCTCGTACTTCGACAACTCCGAGCATGTCCGGGTCTGCGCCGACGAGAGGGTGCCGATCGTCTCCTACCACTGGGGGCACCCGCCCGGCGACGAGCTCAAGCAGCTGCGTGCGGCCGGGGTGTCGGTGTGGGAGCAGGTCGGTTCCGCCGACGCGGCCCGGCTCGCCGTCGACGACGGCGTGGAGGTCGTGGTCGCCCAGGGCTGGGAGGCCGGTGGTCACAACTACGGCGGCCTGCCCACCATGGTCGGTGTGCCCTCCGTCGTGGACGCCGTGGGGGACCGTGCGCTGGTACTCGCCGCGGGCGGGATCACCGACGGGCGCCAGGCCGCCGCGGCACTGTGCCTGGGTGCCGACGGCGTATGGGTGGGAACACGCCTTGTCGCATCGCGTGAGGCGCAGGTCCATCCCGAGCACCACCGGCGGCTGATCTCCGCCCTGGGGGAGGACTCGGTCCGTTCAGCGATCTTCGGTCCTGAGTGGCCGGACTTCAATCCGATGCGGGTGCAGCGCAATCGCGTGGTGTCCGAGTGGAACGAGCGCCTTGACCAGGTGCCGAAGGACCGTGACTCGCTCGACCAGATCGGCACCGCGGTCTTGCAGGGAGAGGAGACCGTGCTGCGCAAGTTCAACGTGCTGCCGCCGATGCCGGGGACGGAGGGGGACTGGGAGGAGATGCCGTGGCTGATGGGGCAGGGCGTCGGCCTGGTCCACGACGTCAAGCCTGCCGAGGCCATCGTCCGGGAGATGATGGATCAGGCCGAGCGGGTACTGACCCGGTTCGGATCCGGAGACCGGCCGTAGGGCGAAAGGCGTCCGTCTCCTGGCGTGCCGTCGACAGCGGCGCTACGGAGGTGGGCGCCTCGTGCGACCGCAGCCGAAGCCGCGGTCGCAGCCGCAGCCGTGCGAGGCGCCCATCTCCCGGGTGCTTCAGCTGAGTGGTGGCTCAGCGGAAGACGGAGATGTTGCGGGCGACCCAGTCGCCGAAGGGGTGCGGGGCGCGGCCGAGGACTTGCTCCACATCCGGGCTGATCCGCAGTTCGGCCGGGTTAGGGGCGCCGATGATGTCCAGGGTGTCGTCAGCGAGTTCCGCGGGCACGTGCCGGGTCATCGCGGCCTTGGCCTCGTCGCGGGTGAGTTCGTGGAACCGCACCGGCGAGCCGAGCGCGGTGGCGATCGCCGCCGCCTGCTGACGCGGAGTGATCACCTCCGGTCCGGTCAGCTCGTACACCCCGCCGGTGTGGCGGTCGTCCAGCAGACAGGCCGCCGCGACCTCGGCGATGTCGGCCGGGTCGATGACCGGCACCCCTACATCCCCGAAGGGCGCGGCGACCGTCCCTTGTGTCCGGACGGACTCAGCCCAGGCCAAGGCGTTGGAGGCGAAACCGCCCGGTCGCAGGACGGCCCAGTCCAGGCCGGACTCCCGCAACGCGTCCTCCATCGCACGCATCGCGACCCGCGTCGGGCCGAGCGGCCTGGTCGCCACTCCCAGTGAGGACAGCAGGACGACCCGGCGGACCCCGCTGGCCGCGGCCAGGTCGATGAGGTCGGTCGGTCTGGCCTCGGGGGCGTGCAGGTCGCCGGAGAGCAGGAGGAACAGTGCCTTCGCCCCCTCCAACGCGGGTGTGAGGCCCGCCGGATCGGCCAGGTCGGCTGTCACGTGCCGGACGCCTTCCGGCACCGCCACGGCGTGCCGCGACACGGCTGTCACCTGCTCGCCCGCCTCGGTCAGGGCCTGCGTCAGAGGCCGGCCCACATTGCCGGTAGCCCCGGTCACCACGATCATGTTCAGCTCCTAGTCCGTTGTGCACTACGGCAATTGACGCTAGGAGCCGGGCTCACTTTCCGTAAGAACATACCCAGAGGTAAGCTCCGGACATGAGGGAAGGCGCGCAGCGTACGCAGGCCGACACAGGCAGTCGGTATGACGTGTTTCACACCGACTGCCCCGCTCGCGGCGTGGTCGACCACGTGACCAGCAGGTGGGGCGTCTGGGTGCTCATCGCCTTGCGGAGCAACGACCTTCGGTTCTACGAGCTGCGCGACAGCATCCAGGGCATCAGCGAGAAGATGCTCGCTCAGACTCTGCGCGCGCTGGTCCAGGACGGCCTGGTCTGGCGAGAGGTCGAGCCGACGACGCCGCCCCAAGTCACGTACGGGCTGACCGAGTTCGGCCAGGAGATCGGCGAACCGCTGACGGACTTGTTCGACCGGATCACGCGGCGGCTGCCGTCGCGCGGTGTGGGAGAGTCACGATAGTGCGGTAGCGGTCGTCGGCCACGACGACGCATCCCCACCCCCACCCTCACCCCCACCCCGGTCCCGGCAGGCCGTCCACTTCACCGCGCAGGCCGGGGGCTCCGGCGCCTATCCATGTGCGGCCCACCCGCGCATGGCCACGGACCTGGTGGAGGTGGCGGGGCAATTGGAGAGCGTCGGTCTCGCCAAGGCCGAATGGCCCGAACTCGTCTACTCCGTCGAGGAGTTGAACCAGACGAAGGTGGGCAAGCTGGACAGGTCCAGGGCGCGCTAACTGACCCTGCGGCTACGTTCCACCTGCATGCGGCCGCAGTGCGCGGCCCGCACCACGACGGACCAGGGCGGTTCAGCAAGCGAGAGCGAAGGAGAGTCATGGCAACGCGGTTCGACCAAGGCGCGTGGGCCGGAGCCGGAATCCAGACCGTGCAGCCCGGCGTGCACCGTGTCCCCCTGCCGCTGCCCAACGACGGCCTGCACGCCGTCAACGTCTATCTGCTGGAGGACCTGGCGGACGACGACGGCATCGTCATGATCGACGGCGGCTGGGCGATCCCCGAGGCGCGCAAGGCGCTGGAGGAGGCGATGGCGGCCATCGGCAGAGATCTCGGCGACATCAGCCACATCCTGGTCACCCACATCCACGGCGACCACTACACGAACGCCGTGGAGCTGCGCCGACTCCTTGGCTCGCGCGTGTACCTGGGGGCGGGTGAGCGGCCGGGCTTGGAGATGCTCCACCGGCTGCGCAGCGACGTACCGGTAGGCTCATTGGAGACCCTGCGCCGGGCGGGTGCGGACGAACTGGCCGACCACGTCGAGGGCATGGACCACGGCGGCTACGACCCGCGTGTGTGGGAGGCGCCCGACCAATGGCTCGTTGCTCAGACCCTCCGGTTCGGCGACCGTGAGCTGCGCGTCGTGCCAACGCCCGGACATACCAAGGGACATGTGGTCTTCCTGGACGAACAGCGCGGGCTGCTGTTCTCCGGGGACCACGTCCTGCCGCACATCACCCCGTCCATCGGCTTCGAGCTGGCCGAGCCCGGTGGCCGCCCGCTCGCCGACTACCTGGACTCGCTGCGGCTGATGACCCGGTACGCCGACACGCGTCTGCTGCCCGCGCACGGTCCGGTGTCGAGCAGCTCGCACACCCGGGTCGCCGAGCTGCTCACGCACCACGGCAACCGCCTTGCCCAGTGTCTGAAGGCGCTGGGGGAGGGCACGCTGGACGCCCACGCGGTGGCGCGCGAACTGCGTTGGACGCGCCGGGAGGTGCCGTTCGGCGAGCTCAGCGCGTTCAACCAGATGCTCGCGGTCAACGAGACGGCGGCGCACCTCGACGTCCTCGTGCTGCGCGGGCGGGTCACCGTGGTGCACGACAAGAACGGGGTGGACCGGTACACGCGCGTGCGGTGACGCCGACAGGGAACAGGAAGGGGGGGGCAAGAGGCAGGGAGGGCGCGGGAGTTGCCGGGCCCGCCCTGTGCTCTCAGCGGGCCGTCGGTCCGGCCGACCGAGGCGCCTGACCAGACCCCGCCCCGAAGTGACGGCCGGTCCCGAATCATCAAGGGGCCGGCCGCCTCTCCATGGTGACGACCTAGACGATGCCCTGCGCCGACATGGCGTCCGCGACCCTCAGGAAGCCCGCGATGTTGGAGCCGAGAACGTAGTCGTCCGGTGTCCCGCTGTACTCCTCGGCGGTCTGGCGGCACTCGGCATGCACGTTGCGCATGACGGCGGCGAGGCGGCTCTCCGTCTGCTCGAAGGGCCACTGGTCGCGCGCCGCGTTCTGCTGCATCTCAAGGGCCGATGTGGCGACTCCGCCCGCGTTGGCCGCCTTGCCAGGCCCGAACAGCACCCCGGCCTCGTGGAACAGTTGGACCGCCTCGGGCGTGCACGGCATGTTCGCGCCCTCCGCGACGGCGAGCACTCCGTTCTTCACCAGCGCGACGGCGTCCTCGCGGCCCAACTCGTTCTGGGTCGCGCACGGCAGGGCGATGTCGCAGCGAAGGTCGTACACGGTGCCCCGGGCCGAGAAGCGCGCGGTCGGCTTCGCCTCGGCGTAGGCGGAGAGCCGGGCGCGACGCACCTCCTTGATCTCCTTGAGGAGTTCCAGGTCGATGCCGTCCTCGTCGACGACGTATCCCGAGGAGTCGGAGCAGGCCACGACGCGACCGCCCAGCGCGTGCACCTTCTCGATGGCGTAGACGGCGACGTTCCCGGAGCCGGAGACCACCACGCGGCGCCCGTCGAAGTCGTGGCCGCGGGTGGCGAGCATCTCCTGGGCGAAGTAGACCGTGCCGTATCCGGTGGCCTCGGTACGGGCGTGCGAACCGCCCCAGGCGACCGGCTTCCCGGTCAGGACACCCGCCTCGAAGCGGTTGGTGATGCGCTTGTACTGGCCGAAGAGGTAGCCGATCTCACGGGCGCCCACGCCGATGTCACCGGCCGGCACATCGGTCCGCTCGCCCACGTGGCGGTGGAGTTCGGTCATGAAGGACTGGCAGAACCGCATGACCTCGCCGTCGGAGCGCCCGTGAGGGTCGAAGTCCGCGCCGCCCTTGCCGCCGCCGATGGCCATGCCGGTCAGCGCGTTCTTGAAGATCTGCTCGAACCCCAGGAACTTCACGATGCCGAGGTTGACGCTCGGGTGGAACCGCAGGCCGCCCTTGTACGGACCGAGCGCGCTGCTGAACTCGATCCGGAAGCCGCGGTTGACCCGCACATCACCCTGGTCATCGACCCACGGGACCCGGAAGGCCAACTGCCGTTCGGGCTCGCACAGTCGCTCGACGATCCCTGTCTCCACGTACTCCGGGTGCCGTTCAAGGGCCGGCGCGAGGGAGGAGAGGACCTCGGTGACCGCCTGGTGGAACTCGGCCTCCCCGGGGTCGCGGCGGCGGACCTGCGCGTGGACGGCCTCGATGTGCGCGCTGACATTCATGACGCTACTCGCCTTCTCTGTTTCGTCGAGCCGTTGTGTCGCGGGTCAGATCGCGTGGCGTGCTGGTCGTCGTCGGCCACGAAGACACTGGACGGCTCGCAGTTCAGCATGGATACGGCGACGGATGCGCCGGTGAGGCGTGTGAAGTCGCACACGGCACGGATCCGGCACAAGAACTGCGATTCGGTGGTGACTGTGGTGGTGATCGGTACCGCCCGGCGCGGTCCGGACGTTCACGCCGTCACGGGCTCGCCTCGTCGAACCCGTACCGCAGCGGTTCGTCCTGCACGCGCAGGTCGCGCCGGTACACGTACAGCGCCTCGGCCCGCAGGCCGTCAGGCCCGGCCTCGTCCACGTCGCAGGGCCGGGTGACCTGCACCACCGGCGGTCTGTCCGTGACGTGCAGGCGCAGACCATGGGCTGGTCCGCCCTCGAGGACGGCGAGTTCTCGGACCGCTTGGCTGCGGCTGTCCGTGGACGTGGACGTGGACGTGGACGTGGACTTGGACGTGGCTTTGAGCATTGCGCAATCCTTGAGTCGGTGTGATGTGGGGCGCGGTCAGGTGGTGTCGGGTTCAGGTGGTGCCAGGTTCAGGTGGTGTCAGGATCGAAGACGGCCTGCGCGCGCCCGGATGCCGCCGTTGGCTTCGCCAGATTGACGGCGGGGCGCGGCGTGGCGCCGGTGCCACGGGCCGGTTCGGCGGTGGCGGCATCCCGCAGGGCCTCGGCGGTGGCGGCCAGTTCGCGTCGGGGATCGAGCGCGTCCCGGATGTCGGTGAGTTCGCGACCGAGGTCGCCTTCGCCGTTCAGTACGTGTTTGCGCACGAACGTCTTCGGGTGCAGGTCCCGGGCGTCGAAGTCCTTGAACTCCGGGCCGAGTTCGGAGCGGATCTCCTCCTGTGTGCTCTCGGAGAACTCGCGGATCCTACGTACCGTGCGCGCAGCGTTCTGCAGAAACTCCGGCAGCTTGTCCGGCCCGAACAGCAGCACGCCGATCACCGCGATCGTGATCAGCTCCATGGGCCCCACGTCCGCGAACATCCGGCACTCCTTGCCTGACGGTGTGGCGTGCCATCGCCACCCATACTTTATCTATTGCGCAACCATGGAACCATTGCTTCCCCGGCGACGTTGTCCCGGGTAAGAGCACGCCGTGAACAACGGCTCGAACGATGGAGGTAATCGCAGTGGGAGTTTCCCTGGCCAAGGGCGGCAACGTGTCACTCAGCAAGGAGGCGCCGGGCTTGACCGCGGTGCTGATCGGCCTGGGCTGGGACGTGCGTACGACCACGGGTGCCGACCACGACCTGGACGCGTCCGCCCTGCTGTGCGACGGGTCCGGCAAGGTCGTATCGGACCGGCATTTCGTCTTCTACAACAACCTCACCAGCCCGGACGGCTCGGTCGAGCACACCGGCGACAACCTCACCGGGGAGGGCGAGGGTGACGACGAGAGCGTCAAGGTGAACCTCGCTGCCGTGCCTGCCGAGGTCGACAAGATCGTCTTCCCGGTGTCGATTCACGACGCCGAGTCGCGCGGGCAGAGCTTCGGGCAGGTCAGCAATGCCTTCATCCGCGTCGTGAACCAGACGGGTGGCGCCGAGATCGCTCGCTACGACCTGTCCGAGGACGCCTCCACCGAGACCGCGATGGTCTTCGGTGAGCTGTACCGACACGGGGGAGAGTGGAAGTTCCGTGCTGTCGGTCAGGGCTACGCGTCGGGGCTCGCGGGCATCGCGTCCGACTTCGGCGTGAACGTCTGACCCGATCCTGACCCACCCCTGACCCACCCCTGGCCCATCTCCTGCCCCACCCTCGACCCACTCCCGACCCACCCTCGACCCACTCCCGACCCACTCCCGACCCACTTCCGACCCACCCCTGGCCCGTCGCCCGACCGCATTGACGCCTCCGCGCGTGAGCGGACCCGGGCGCCGGGCCACCTGGCCATTCGCGCCTCGCGCGACCGTACCTACCAAGGAGAGAACACCCGCATGTCCGTCAACCTGGCCAAGGGTCAGCAGATCAGCCTGAGCAAGTCCGAGGGCCCCGCGCTCACCGTCGTCCGCATGGGCCTTGGCTGGCAGGCCGCGCCCCGCAAGGGGTTCTTCGCCAAGCTGACCGGCTCCCGGGAGATCGATCTCGACGCGTCGGCCGTGCTCTTCGCCGGGCAGAGCTACGCCGACGTCGTCTTCTTCCGTCACCTGGTCAGCAACGACGGCTCGGTGCGGCACAGCGGCGACAACCTGGTCGGCGGCAGTGGTGAGGGTGACGACGAATCCATTGCCGTGGACCTTCAGCGCGTTCCCCCGCAGGTGGACCAGATCGTCTTCACCGTGAACTCCTTCACGGGCCAGACCTTCACCGAGGTGAGCAGCGCCTACTGCCGTCTGCTCGACGAGGCGACGGGCCAGGAGCTGGCCCGCTATACGCTCGCCGGTGGTGGCAACCACACCGCGCAGATCATGGCGAAGGTCCAACGAGCCGACGGCGGCTGGCGGTTGACGGCCATCGGCGAGCCCGCGACCGGTCGCACCTTCCAGGACCTGATGCCCGCGATCGGCCGCCACTTGTGAAACCCGGCATGTAACTCCAGGGAAAGGGTGACGGCGATGGCTCTGCGGCTCGCCGTCACCCTTTCCATTGTGGCGACGGTGCATCGTTGTCACGTTTCCGGCCATGGCGAAAGATCACTCCAGTTCTCCGGCCGAGGTCGGCGCGCGGCTGCGCCGCCGCAGGAAGGCCTTGCATCTGACGCTCAAGGAAGTGGCCGAGCAGAGCGGGCTCACCGAGGGGCATCTCTCCCAGGTCGAGCGCGACCAGGCCAACGCGAGCGTGCGCACCCTGCAACGGCTGTGCGAGGTCCTGAAGCTGAACGTCGGTGACCTGTTCGACCATGGGGGGAGCGCGGCCGGCCCCGTCCTGCGTTTCCGTGACACCCACGGCATGTCGTTCGGGGACGGGGCTACGAAGATCAAGCTCACCCCGGGATCCTTCGACCACCTGGAAGTGCTCCTCGGCCACTTCACGGCAGGTGGCTCCACCGGAGTCGATCCCTACACCCACGGCAGTTGCGAGGAGTTGCTCCTGGTCCTGACCGGTGAGGTGGACGTCTGGGTGCGGGGTCAGCGACACCGGCTCTCCGCCCTCGACTCGATCCACTACCGAAGCAGCGATCCCCACCGCGTCGCTGAGGCCACGGGCACGGAAGAGGCCAGAGTGCTGTGGACCATGGCGCCCCCACCTACTGAGCGCACGCGCTGAGCCGACCCGACGGACGCGCGCCGCCGCGCTGTCGCAACGCCGCACCACCGCATGCCCAAGGAGTCACGGATGACCGCCTGCCACGCCGCCGTGGCGCACCCCACCGCGAAGATCACCGTCCTGGAGGCGGAAGAGGTCGGCTACAAAGCATCGGGGCGCAACGGCGGCCGGCTCTCCCGCGTGACGTGGTGACGGCGCCGGGCGCGATACGGGTCGCGCTGGTGTGCTCCAGGACGCGTACGCCCTTGGCGGTAACGACGTCGGCGAGGCCGTGGACGAGCTTGGCCGGGTCGACGCGGGCCGTGGTGCGGGTGAGCAGGCCGCCGAGCGCCGGGCGGACGGCGATCCGCTTATTGACGGCGTCGGCGTCGAGGATCACCGCTGTGATCGGAATCGGCGTCGGCCTTGCACTGTTCGCCGCCCGCAAGCCGCTTCAACGTCTGCTGCACACCGGACTTGAGAACTGAACCTCGTCATCGGCTGTGGTGGTTCGGCGACAGGATGTCGTGGGCCCTGTGCCCCAGTACGAGATCGTCGTCGCGGTCGATCCACTGGCGGCGCAGGACGGACAGCGCGATCAAGGTGTTGACGCCGTTGAGGCCGGGGAGTGCGCCGAGGTCGTCGGTGACGAACCTGGACAGGTGGTCCTCGTCGGTGAAGACGCCGTGGTGGAGGATCGAGGCAGGTCCCGCGGTCATGACGGTGAACCGCGCGCAGGAGTGCTCACCGAGTGCGGTCAGGACGGCGGGGATGTGCCGCGGCTGGACGTCGAGGGTGAACAGCGCGGTGATCGGGAACCCCAGGACGGCCGGTTCGATCTCCACCCGGGGGCGGACGGCACCTGATTCCAGGAGCGACTGGATCGTCCGGTAGGCGGTGGATCGGCTGACGTCGAGTTCGCGGGCGACCTGCGCCGCGGAGATCCGGCTGTCGTCGACCAGCAGCTGGAGCGTCCGGAACTCGATCTCGTTGAGGGGCCCGACGCTGGTGGGGGCCGCGTCGGGGAGGGGGTCGGCCTGCTGGCGCAGCTCCTCCGTCTGCCGTGCCGTGAGCCGGTCGAGCCGCCAGGTGAACGCCTCGCGGGCGGAGCGCAGGACCAGGTGCGACTGGATGGACGCGATGCCGGGGATCTCGGGCAGCGTCCGGGTCAGCAGGCGGCGCGTGTCCGTGCCGGGCAGGGGATAGAGCGTGCAGTAGATGTCCGAGTCGCCGGTGGTGGTGATGAGCGACTGGGCCTGCGGAACCTTCTGAATGGCCGTCGCGACGTCGACCGTGGCACCCGGTCTGCACTTGATCCACACCACGTAGGGGTTGCCGGTGGTGAGGAGCGACCAGTGCACGGTGCCGATGAAGCGCAGGAGCCCGAGCTGTTGCAGCCGCTGGATGCGCCGCCCCGCCGTGCTGGCCGAGGTGCCCAGGATGTCGGCGACCGTGTTCAGCGGCGTTCGGGGTGCGATCTGCAGCGCAGCCACCAGATCGAGGTCCGCGTCGTCGAGCCCATGCTCCATCTCTTGCATGCACACAGCCTACACAGAGCGATTCTGTCGTTAGATATCTGACGCTTGACACAAAGAAGCATCACGCTGTCTTATGACGAGCCATAACGCCACTGGACAGCAGCGGGAGGCTCTCATGACCGAGGTGACGACGAAACGACGGCGGTCGCCGACGACGGTGATCCTTCGTGTGCTGGACTTCGTGGACCGGGCGGGCAACAAACTGCCGCACCCGTTCTGGCTGTTCGTGATCCTGAGCGGGCTGATCGTGGTGGCGAGCTGGCTGCTCGCCACCCTCGATGTCTCGGTGGTCTCACCCGCCGACGGCAAGGTCATCGGGGTCAAGAGCATCGTGTCCGACGCAGGCGTGGAGATGGTCCTCGGCGACCTGATCACGAACTTCGTGAACTTCCCGCCCCTTGGGCTGATCGTCGTGGTCATGCTCGGTGTCGCGATCGCGGACGGCACGGGTCTGCTCCCCGCACTGATGCGCGCCGCGCTCGCCCGGGTCCCGGTCAGAATGGTGACCTTCGCCGTGGCGCTGACCAGCATGTTCTCCCACGTGGCGGGAGATGCCGCGTTCGTGGTGATGATCCCGCTCGGCATGATCGCGTTCCGTGCGGTGGGCCGCAGCCCGATCATCGGCGCGGTCGTGTCGTACGTGGCCGTGGGCGGCGCGAGCAGCGTCAGCCCGGTGATCGAGGGGTCCGACGCGATCTTCGCGGGCCTGACCACATCGGCGGCGCACACCATCGACCCGTCCTACTCGGTCACCCCGGTGTCGAACTGGTACTTCTCCGCGGCGTCCTGTCTGCTGCTCGCGGTCGTGATCACGTTCGTCACCGAAGCCGTCGTCGCGCGCCGGGTCGCCGCGATGAACGCCGTCGAGCCGGAACTGACCGACGTCGACGAGCTGCCCGACATGACCCTGTCCGACGACGAGCGCAAGGGTGTACGCCGGGCGATCGCCGCCGGAGCGCTGTACGTGGCCGCGGTGGTCCTCGCGATGGTGCCCACCGGCTCGCCCCTGCGCGGCGAGGGCGGTTCCATCGTGGAATCGCCGCTGCTCGACAACGTCGCCGTGGTGCTCATGGTGTTCTTCATGATCATCGGCACCGTCTACGGACTGACCGTGCGCACCATCACCGCCGCGCAGGACATCCCGGACCTGATGGGACGAGGTCTGCGCGAACTGGTCCCGGTCCTCGTGCTGTTCTTCGCGGTCTCGCAGTTCCTCGGCTATTTCAAGTGGACCAACATCGGACAGGTCATCGCGATCTCCGGCGCCAAGGTGCTCGACTCACTCGGCGCGCAACCCGTGGTGATCTTCGTCGGTGCGGTGCTGCTCGTCAGTCTGCTCAACCTGTTCCTCACCAGCGGCTCGGCGATGTGGTCGCTCGTCGCACCGGTCCTGGTGCCGATGCTGATGCTTCTGAGCATCCGGCCGGAGACCACACAGGCGCTGTTCCGTATCGCCGACGCGCCTACCAACAGTCTCAGTCCGATGAGTCCGTACTTCGTCATCGCCCTGGGGTTCATCCGCCGCTACCGGCCGTCTGCGGGGATCGGCACGCTGATGTCCCTGGTCCTGCCGCTGGCCGTGGTCAACCTCGTCGTATGGCTGGCGATGTTCCTCGCCTGGTACGCGCTGGGCATACCGCTCGGTCCAGGCGTCCCCGTCCGATAGATCCCGCACCCCATATCCGGTGAATCCCTGACCCGTCCCCCCCCACACAGATTGGCGCACCCATTTTGTCCGCGAAGCCGCTGTCCACCTGGACCCGAACCCACCTCGACGACCTGCTCGGCGATCTGTCGGCGCTCGTCGGCCTCGAATCGCCCAGCTCCGACAAGGCGTTGCTGGACATCACCGCCGCCTCGATCAGGTCATGGGTGGAGGACCGACTCGGCCCGCCGGCCGAGTGGATCCGCCACGAGCAGGCGGAGCACGGAGACGTCCTGACGGCGACCTACCCCGGCACTCCGGGGAAGCCGGTGCTCCTGATCTGTCACTACGACACGGTGTGGCCGGCGGGCACGCTGGCCGAGTGGCCCTTCACCGTGGACAACGGCATCGCCAGGGGGCCGGGTGTCTATGACATGAAGGCCGGGCTCGTCAACGGAGTCTGGGCGCTGCGGGCCCTGCGCGACCTTGGGCTGCCCCACCCGACGGTGACGTTCGTGTTCACCGGTGACGAGGAGCTCGGCAGCCCGAAGTCGCGACCCTTCATCGAGGACGCGGCGCGCGACTGCGCGGCGGCGCTGGTGCTCGAACCCGGAATCGGCTGGGACGTCAAGACCGAACGCAAGGGCGTGGGCACCTTCAGCATCACCACCACCGGCATCGAGTCCCACGCCGGCAACGATCCCGCGGGCGGCGCCAGCGCGGTCCACGCCCTCGCCGAACTGGTCACCCAACTCGCCGCGTCTCAGGACCCCGACGCCGGGACCACGATCAACATCGGCACCTTCGACGGCGGTACGGCCCGTAACGTCGTCGCCGGCCGCGCGCACTGCCTCGTCGATGTCCGCATCACCCGGCAGGACGAGGCCGACCGCGTCGACGAGGCCTTTGCCTCGCTGCGGCCGAGCGATCCGCGCGTCGACGTGCGGATCGGCGGGGAGTGGAACCGCCCCGCGATGCGCCTGACCCCGGCGAGCGAGGCCCTGTTCGGCCTGGCCGACGAGGTCGCCACCGAGCTGCGCGGGCCCCTCGAGCCGATCAGCGTCGGCGGCGGCAGCGACGCGAACTTCATCGCGGCGCTCGGCGTGCCGGTCCTCGACGGTCTCGGCTGCGGCGGCGCGGGCCCCCACGCCCGCCACGAGCATGTGATCGTGGACGACATCCCGGACCGGGTCGCGCTCGTGGCGGGTCTCCTGAACCGGATGGCCGCCGCGAACGTTTGACGCCTGCTTGTTTCCACGCAGCCCGGAGCCCTCACTCTCGTGGAGTGAGGGCTCCGGGCCGTCTGGTCTCCGGATGCCGACGACAGGGGCAGACGCGCACACGGCCGATCGGGCGTGGACGCACATGTGCCGCCCCGGCCCTACCTCGTTCGGTACGCCCGGAGGAAAGTCCGCACTCCCTCGACGATGAGCGGGCGGACACGGGCGTCCTCCGTGGCATTCGCGGAGCCGAGCCTGTCCAGCGCGACGCCGAAGGTCAGCGCGATGAACTGGTCGGCGGCGAGGCGGGGGTCGGGGACCTCGAGCAGACCGGCCGCGGCGAAGGCGGCGAACCGCTCGGCGATCGCCTCGTCGGGGGTGTCGGCCATGGAGTTGTAGCCCCGATGCGGCAGGTTGCCGGATTCCGCCCGGACCAGTCGTTGCAGCGTCGCGTACTCCGCCGAGCCCAGCATGTCGGTCGCGATGCGCATCGAGAACGTAATGAGGGCGTCCTCGAGTTCGGCGTCCTCGATGAGGCCGGTGAGAGTGTCGTCGAGAGTGCGCCGGATCGTGGTGATCATTGACTGGCCGACGGCGTCGACGACTGCCTGCAGCAGCGTCTGCTTGTCGCCGAAGTAGTCGTAGACCGTCCGTTTGGACACCTCGGCCCGGGCGGCGACCGCGTCGACGCTGGACCGGTCGAAGCCGTCGGCGAGGAACAGTTCCCGGGCCGCCGAGAGGATGGCGGCCCGCTTCCGCGTGGATCCCTCGCGCAGTGTCTTCGTGGTCGGCATGGGCACATCTTAGCTTCCCCGCTACCTACACTGCACGGTGTAGTGTAATAATCGAATCGGCGCGCACCGCCCTGCCGCACCCACTCCTCCCGGCGGTGCAGTGCATGCGTCAACTCGTTTACGAGGTCTGTGAGTTGGCTCCACGCGTCACATGCGAACGGTCGCCCCTCACATACCCGGCAATGACGGAAGGACGTCCATGACCGCAACTCTGGCTCCCCCGGTCCGCATCGGTAGGGCCGCCGTCTGGGCCCTCGGCATGCTGGCACTCGCCACCGGCGCCTTGGAGTCGGTGGTGACGCCGACGCTCCCGCTCCTGCAACGCGAGCTGGACATGAGTCCGGCTGAAGGCGCGTTACTCAGCATCGTGCTCCTCATCACCGGCGCGCTCGTCACGCCGGTCGCAGGCAAGTTCGGCGACCGCTACGGCGGAAAACGAGTCCTGATCCGGCTGATGGCGGTGGTCTGCGCCGGTGGCCTGGTGTCCGCCCTCGCGCCGAACCTGCCGGTGCTGCTCCTCGGTCAGATTCTGCAGGGAGCGATGGTGGGCGCGCTGCCCCTGTCGTTCATCCTGGTGCGCGAACACCTCCCGGCGGGTGAGTCGAAGGTGGCCATCGGGACGGTCAGCGGGTTGTTCGTCGGGGGCGGGATGGCAGGAACGCTGTCGGCCGGGCCCGTGGCCGAAGGGCTCTCCCGGCACTGGATGTTCGCGCTGCCGACGATCGCGGTCATCGGGGCCACCATCCTGGTGAACAGGCTGATGCCGCATGATCCGCCCGGACGGCCGGACGGCGCCGGAGTCGACTGGCCAGGCCTGGTTCTCCTGAGCGGGACGCTGGTCACGCTCATGCTCGTGCTCGCCCTCGCACCCGACATCGCCTCGCAGCCCCTCGTGCTCGGCGCCCTCATCCTGATCCTTGCCGCCTTCGTGACCGGATGGACAGCCGTCGAGCGTCGTGCGGCATCGCCGATGGTCGATCTGCGCATGCTGGCACGGCCCGCGGTGTGGAAGTCGTGTGTGCTGACCTTCGTGATCTGCGTCGGCACCTCGGTGCCGGTCTATCTCGTCCCACAGCTCTTCGCGGTGCCCGCCGGTGAGTACGGCTTCGGGGCCGGCGCCACCGAGATCGGCTTCTTCCTGCTGCCCGGCGCCGTGGCCGCGTCCCTTGCCGGGCCGATCGGTGGGATCGGGGCGCGCCGTTTCGGCTCGCGTGCCGTGGTCACCGCTGGGATCGTCATCATGGTCGCGGCCCTGATGGCCCTGGCAGCGGCGCATACCGAGGTCTGGCACCTCGTCGTCGGCAAGATGATGATCGCGCTCGCCAACGGGCTGTGCGTCACGGCGATGGTGACCAACACCGCCACATCCGTCGACCAAGGTGACACCGGCATCGCCACCAGTCTGGTCCTGGTGACTCGCGTGCTCGGCTTCGCCGTCGGTGTGCAGCTCAGTGGCGCGCTCCTCACGGCCACAACCCCCTCCGGGTCGGACGTTCCGGCCGAATCGGCCTTCGTCATCGGCTTCGTCATAGCCGGCGCCGTCACGGCGCTGTCCCTGCTTGTCGTCCGCACCATGAGCAAAGGAGTCAAGGAATGAGCCGCACCGACCTGTCGAGTGGCGTCCGTAGTATGCCTGCGCGCAAGGTCCTGATATCCGGGGCCAGCATCGCGGGGCCCGCCCTCGCGTTCTGGCTGAACCGCTACGGATTCGCGGTCACGGTAGTGGAGAAGGCGGGCGCACTACGTGGCGGCGGTTACCCCGTCGACGTGCGCGGCACCGCACTCGAAGTGGTCCGGAGGATGGGGATCCTGCCGCGACTGCGGGACGCGCACATCGACCTGCGTCGGCTGACCTTCCTCGACGGGGACGGCAGGGAGGTGGCCTCGGTCAACCCCCACGCCCTCACCGGCGGTGTCGCGGGGGAGGACCTCGAGATACGGCGCGGGGATCTGACCGACGCGCTCCACACGGCGGTCCGTGACGACGTGGAGTTCCTGTTCGACGACTCCATCGACACTCTCGACCAGACCAGCCACGGGGTCGACGTCACCTTCCGCGGGGGCGGCAGACGTACGTTCGACATGGTGTTCGGCGCGGACGGTCTGCACTCACGTACCCGCGAGTTCCTGTTCGGGCCCGAGGAGCAGTTCCACCGGTACCTCGGCTACTGCTTCGCCGGATTCACCCTGCGCAACACCTTCGGGCTCCGCGACGAGGTCATCATGTGGAACACCCCGGGCAGAGCCGCGGCACTCTACGCCGTCGGGGGCAGCGGCGACGTGCACGGCTTCCTGAACTTCGCCCGACCGGAACCGCCGTTCGACGCGTTCCGCGACCCGGCAGCCCAACGGGACCTCGTCGCCGCGGTCTTCGCCGACGCGGGATGGGAAGTCCCGGGCATGCTTGCCGCCATGCGCGACGCGGATGACCTGTTCTTCGACGCGGTCAGCCAGATCCGCATGCCCCGCTGGTCCAGCGGCCGGGTCGCGCTGGTGGGCGACGCCGCGTACGCGCCCTCTTTCCTCACCGGACAGGGATCGAGCCTCGCGCTCGTCGGCGCGTACATGCTCGCCGGTTCCCTGGCCGACCGGGACCATGCCGCGGGCTTCGCCGCCTACGAACACGACACCCGTGAGTTCGTGACCGTCAATCAGGAGCAGGTCGGCAAGGGCGATGCCGCTCTCTTCCCGACCACCGCTCGGGCCCTGGAGCAGCGCAACGCCATGCTGCGCAACCTCAGCACCGTGCCCTCCACGGAGGGCCGACCGGCTCATTCGGCCCTCACCCTGCCCGAATTCATGCCCGTGACGTGAGTCGCGGCAACGGCAACGAGCGGTTGATCTTCGTCTCAACCGGTCCACGGCGTCCCATACTTGGCGGCCAGTGCGCTCGCTTCCTCCGCTGTGAGCAGCCGCTTCGGCAACGTCCCCAAGGCGAGGACGAGCGCCGCCGTCTCCTCCAGTTCGATGGCCGAGTCGACGGCCGCCGTGACGGAGGTGCCGGACACCACCGGGCCGTGGTTCTGCAACAGGGCGGCGCGGAAGGGGAAGGGCAACTGCTCCAGTTCCGCCGCCTGTCGGGCATCTCCAGGGGGCGCGTAGGGAAGCAGGGGAGTCTGGCCCACACGCATCACGAAGTACGGAGTCAACGGAGGGAGCGCGCTCTGCTCCGACCAGGCGAGGCGGCAGGAGGCCGCCGTCGCGTGGCGGGAGTGCAGATGGACGACCGCCTGTGCGGCCGGGTCACGCCGGTAGAAGGCGGTGTGCAGGGGGAACTCCTTGGACGGGCGGGGGCCTTCCCGGTGGGTGCCGTCCAGGTCGAGGACGGTCAGGCCGTCGGCGTCGATCGCGGAGAGGTCCGTGCCGGTCGGGGTGATGAGGACCCGAGACCCCTCGCGGATGCTCAGGTTCCCGGAGGAGCCGGGGCTGAGGCCGAGGGACGCGAGGCGGGCGCCTGCGGCTGCCAGGTCGTGGCGGGCCGTGCTCATGCGAGTTCGTCCCATGCCGAGGTGAAGATGTCCGTGCCGCCGAAGTTGCCGGACTTCAGGGCCAGGTCGATGCCGTCGGCGCTCCCGCCCACACCTGGTTGTGTGCGGGCCCAGGTGACACCAGGGGCGATCTGGGTGCCGATGGCGAGGGTATGGGCATCGAGTGCGGTGACCACGGCGCCGGAGGTCTCCCCGCCCGCGACCAGGAGGCGGCGTGCACCGGCGCGGACGAGTGCAGTGGCGCAGTCGGCCAGGGCCTGTTCGATCAGTTGGGCGGCGGGCGCCTGGCCCTCGGGTGTGTCCTGTTCGAGGTCGTCCAGTGAGTCGACGGCATAGATGAGCGGCGGGCGTCCCGGGTCGCTCTGCCAGCACGCGCGGGCGAAGCCGACCAGGTCGGCGACGGCCGCCGCGGGGTCCGAGCGCAGGGCGGTGATGTCGAGCTTGCGGTACGGCAGGTGCTCCCGGGCGTGGGCGACCTGCGCGCGGGTGGCCGACGAGGCGCTGCCCGCCAGGACGGCGCCTACGTCGGTGGACCGGGACGCCGCCGAGGCCCGCGCCGCTCCCTCGTGCGGCCCGATGAGGCCGAGGGCGAGTCCCGCCGCGCCCGTGACGAGACGCAGCTTCGCGGTGGCGGCGGAGATGGTGCGCAGGTCGTCGTCGCAGGTGGCGTCGATGACGGTGAGGGCGTCGGCGTACTTGGGGGCGGCGAGGGTCTCGCGCAGGGCGTGGGTGCCTTCCCGGACGGTGTCGAGGCCGATGCTCCGCACGGGTCGGCGGGTCTGCGGTGCGAGGAGGCGCCCGAGGTGGGAGTCGCGCATCGGCGTCAGGGGATGGTCGCGCATCGGGCTCTCGTCGAGCAGGTCGTCGTGGACGAAGAGCCGTGACCTGTAGACAGTGCGGCCGGTGGCGGGGAAGGCCGGCACGACGACGGTCGAACGCTCGCCGAGGTCATCCAGGAGCGCGTCGGCCACGGGGCCGATGTTCCCCCGCGGTGTGGAGTCGAACGTCGAGCAGTACTTGAAGTAGAAGCGCTCGCAACCGGCCTCGCGGAGCGCGCGCAGGGCGTCCTGTGATGCCTCGACGGCCTCGGCGACCGGTGCGGTGCGGGACTTGAGCGCGACGACCACCGCGTCGGCCTGTCGCACCTCGCGGGCGGCGGGCCCGTCGTGGCGCAGAGCCTGCGGACCGATGGCCACCAAGGTCCGGAACCCGCGGGCGACGAGCATGGTGGCGAGATCGGTGGCTCCGGTGAAGTCGTCGGCGATGGCTCCGAGGAGCGGCATCGGACCTCCCTCTTTCGATTGGCGCGGTACCGGCGGGTGAGACTCCGGCACCCCGGGATGTGAAAAAATGTTAACAAGCTTTACTCGTGTGAGCGTACCTGATACATGTTGTTAATCGGCGGACTGTTTCCAGCCACTCATGCGAGCCGCCACTGCGTATGAGCGCTCATCGAGGAGGGCCCATGAACCTGCACCACCTGTTCGCCGCCACCGAGGGCCGGACCGTGCACTACGCACTGTCCGGCGCCGGAGGCGGTTTCGCCCGGACGCTCCTCGCCCAGACCCCGCGTGGCACCGCGCTCCGGCCCGCGGTGCTCTGTGACCGCGACCTGCCGGGGCTGCGCGCGATGCTCGGCGAGCTCGGCTACGAGACGGCACGCCTGGCCGACTGTGAGAGCCCCGCCGATGTGGCTCGCGCGGAGCGGGACGGACGTATCGCCCTGGTCGCCGACAGCACTCTGCTCGGCGCGGCGGCGTGGGACATCCTCGTGGAGGCGACCGGCAGCCCCGTGCACGGTTACGCGATGGCGAAGGCGGCGATCGAGGCCGGCCGGCACGTCGCGATGGTCAGCAAGGAAGTCGACTCGGTAGCCGGACTGCACCTGGCCGACCTGGCCGAACAGGCCGGTGTCGTCTACACCACCGCCGACGGTGACCAGCCCGCCAACCTCATCGGCCTGGTGACCTGGGCGCAGTTCATCGGCCTCGACATCGTGGCGATCGGCAAGTCCAGCGAGTACGACCTCGTGTTCGATCCGGAACGCGGCACCGTCACCCAGCTCGACACGACCGTCGACGCGCCGGGGCTCGCGGAACTGCTCACGCTCGGCGACGACGTACCGGCCACGCTGGAGGCCCGTGCGCAGGCGGTGTCCGCGCTGCCCGTCGGCGCGACCGCCGACTACTGCGAGATGGCGGTCGTCGCCACCAACACCGGCTTCGAGCCCGACGCCGAGCGGCTGCACTACCCGGTCGCCCGGATCGCCGAACTCGCCGACGTCTACCGGCCGCGCGAGGACGGCGGAGTGCTTCACCGGCCCGGCGCGGTGGATGTCTTCAGCGCGCTGCGGCTGCCCGGCGAGGCGTCGTTCGCGGGCGGTGTCTTCGTCGTGGTCCGTACCGGTGACTCCGTGACCTGGGAGACGCTGCGCGGCAAGGGGCACGTCGTCAGCCAGGACGGCGGGTACGCGGCCGTCTATCTCCCATACCACCTGATGGGAGTGGAGACCCCGCTCTCCCTCCTTTCGGCGGTGCTGCACCACCGCCCCTCCGGAGGCGTCGACCCGCGCGGACACGCCGCTCTCGCGGGCCGCGCACGCCAGGACCTGCCCGCGGGAACCCTCCTCGACATGGGCGGTCACCACCACGACGTGACCGGAGTGCAGGCGGTCCTGCTCCGCGCCGATGACACGCCCGACGACATCGCCCCGCTCTATCTGGCCGCGCACACCACCCTCGCGCGCCCCGTCGCGGCGGGCGAACTGATCCGCCTGGGCGACCTCGCCGACGCCGACGAAGCACTCAGCGGCGCCTGGACCGCGGGCCGCGCCGCCCGTCCGGCCGACCGCGCCACCCGTACCACCGCCACCGGGGTGGTCCGCTCGTGAGCACCGACGTCCAGCACCTGCTGCTCGGCGCCCTGGCCGTCGCCGTACTCGTCGTGCTGATCACCAAGTTCAAGCTGCACCCCTTCCTCGCCCTCGCGCTCTCCGCGCTGGGACTCGGACTCGCCGCGGGCATCGCACCGGGCACCACCGTCGAGCACTTCCAGGAGGGTTTCGGCGACGCGCTCGCCAGCAGCGGACCGACCATCGGTCTCGGCACCCTGCTCGGCGGCATCCTGCTCGGGTCCGGCGGCGCCGACCGCATCGCGACCAAGTTCATCGGCGCGCGCCCCGTCAAGTGGATCCCCACCGCGATCACCGCGGCCGCCCTGATCATCGGCATGCCGCACCTCTTCGACGTCAGCTTCGTCATGCTCGTGCCGCTGGTCTACGCCGTCGCCAAGCGCACCGGGACCCATCTCCTCTACATCGGCCTGCCGCTGGCCGCGGGCCTGTACGTCTCGCACGGCCTGCTGCCGCCGCACCCCTCGCCGACACTCGCCGTCTCCGCGTACGAGGCGAGCACGGGCCTGACCATCATGTACGGGCTCATCATCGGCATCCCGCTGGCCGTCATCACCGGGCCGCTCCTGACGAAGGTGGCATCGCGGTGGTTCGGCCCCGCGCCCGACCTGGACCGCGGCCCCGTGCCCCAGCCGGACCCCGTGCCCGACAATCAGCGACGCCCGGTCTCCTTCACCCTCGCACTCATCACGGTCCTGCTGCCGCCGGTGCTGATGCTCATCGGCACGCTCGGCACCGCGAACACCGCCAAGGGCACGCTGCCGTACTACTTCTTCGAGGCCTGCGACTCCGCGGTGCTTTCCCTGCTCGCGGCCGTGATCTTCGCCTTCTTCGCCCTGGGGGTCCGCTCCGGGTTCGGGCTGACGCAGCTTCAGAAGATGGCAGGCAAGGGGCTCGGTCCGGTCGGCGCGATCGTGCTGATCCTCGGCGCGGGCGGCGGCCTCAAGGCGATGCTGACCGCCACCGGCATCGACCAGATCATCTCGGACTACGCGGTCGACTGGTCGGTCCCACCGCTGCTGCTCGCCTGGCTGGTGGCCGCGCTGCTTCGGATCTGCCTGGGCTCGGCCACGGTGGCGACGGCGGCGGCGACCGGTATCGTCGCTCCGCTGCTCACCGCCTATCCCGGTGTCTCCCCGGAGCTGATGGTGCTCGCCACGGCCTCGGGCGCGGTGATGCTCTCGCACGTCAACGACTCCGGCTTCTGGCTGTTCAAGGAGTACTTCCAGCTGTCGGTGTCGCAGACGTTCCGCACCTGGACCCTGATGCTGTCCCTGCAGTCGCTGCTCAGCCTCGGCGGCGTCCTGCTGCTCAGCACGTTCGTCGGAGGCTGACGCGTCCGGGCCGTAAAAGAAGATCATCGGCTACCGTCGCGTACGGCAAGAGAAGACGAGGAGACAGACGATGACCGCTCAGGAACCCCTGCCGCTCATTCCGGACCAACGGCGCGAACAACTCCTGCGGCATCTGCGCAAGGAAGGGGTGCTGAGCGTCCAGCAGATCACCCAGCTCTGCGGTGTCTCCCACATGACGGTCCGCCGGGACATCGCCGAACTGGAGCGCCAGGGCCTGGTCTTCTCGGTCCCCGGCGGAGTCAGGATCGCCAGCCACGTCAACACCGAGCCCAGCTTCCAGGACAAGTCGCTCGTCGAGCAGCCCGAGAAGCAGGCCATGGCCGCGCGGGCCGCCGGTCTCGTCCAGGAAGGGATGACCGTCTATCTGGACGCGGGCACCACGCTTCTCGCGATGGTTCCGGCACTGGCCCGGCTGGATTCCCTGACGGTGGTGACCAACGACTTCACCACCGCCGACCAGCTCATGAGCGCACCGCACCTCGACATCGTGCACATCGGCGGCCGGATCGACGTGGCCAACCGCTCCAGCGTGGGCCGCCTCGCCGCGGCGACGCTGCGTCAACTCGCCTTGGACTTCGCGTTCATCAGCACCAGTTCCTGGGACCTGCTGCGCGGGGTGACGACACCGTCGGAGCCGAAGGTCGAGGTCAAACAGGCGGCCATGGAATCCGCGGGGAGTTCGGTCCTTGTCGCGGGCTCGTCCAAGTTCGGCACCTTCGGCAAGTACCGCGTCGCGCCGCTGACGGCGTTCGACACGGTGATCACTGACACCGCACTGGCCGATGCCGCCGCGGAGGGAGTCCGCGCGAGCGGGGCCGAACTGCGTATGGCGAAGCCGTGACGGGACCGGTCCGACGGCGCGGGTAACGGCCGCATGCTCCGCCTCGACCGGACGCGGGCTCTCGCCCTTTCCGGCTTCGCCGGTGCAACGATGATCCGCGCACCGGGGCCCTTCAGCTGATCAAGGCGATCATCCGTTCGGGTGCGGTTCCATGGGGTGCGGTTCCATGGGGTGCCGCCGAACTCGGTACGACCCGCATGCCCGGCATGCCCTGCGGTCCTGTCACAGCAGCCCGCTCAGGGGCAGGACGCGCTCGGTGAGCTGCCCGCGCAGCCGTCCCCCAGCGGTGTCGGCTTCGGTGAGCCAGCCTGCGGCGACCAGCAGTTCGGCGTGCTCACCGACCTCTTCGGGGGGCAGGGCGCAGAAAGCGGCGACCTGATCCAAGGGCAGCCCACCGCCGTCCTCGGGGCGTCCGAGTCCGCCGTCGGGGCGGGCGTGGGCGGCGGTGTGCAGGGCCAGGAGCCGGGTGGTCGCGGTGGCCTTCTTCTTACGGAGCTTCCGGTCACCCACGATCTTCTGGGCCCAGCCGGAGATTCTTGAGCGATTGTTCTTTCCGAAAGTGAAGGGGCGGGGCTGATCGGGCAGCAGCGTGGGGACGGTGAACGAGGTGGGGTCCTCGGACCGGGAGGCCAACAAGTCGGCGACGGTGCCGGTTGCGGGCAGATGGAGCCAGTCGGATACGACCAACTGCTCAAGGACGCGTTCGGCATCGTCCTGGAGCCAGCCGGTCAGGTCCTGGCCGGTGACGTTCCCGGTACCGGCGCGGGCGGCCCGCAGGGTGAGCATGAGGACGCCGAGGCGCACCTCGGCCTCGGGGTGCGGGGCGTGGGTGGCGACGTGGTCAAGGACGGTGCGGGCGTGCACGCCCTGGCCCCGGGTCAGCAGCCGTTCCACCAACGGCCCGTCGGCGCCCTCCAGGTCGCCGACCAACTGGCCGTTGCGGTTGGCGTGCATCTCCCGGGTGGTCTGCGTGGCCGTCTCGGCGCGCTGTGCCTCATGACGCAGCGCGTCGTCACCGCTCACGTCGGCCCACAGGCGGAAGGCGCGGGCCTTGCGTTCGTGGAGTTCGGCGAGAAGGACGAGGTCGGGCTCGGGGCGCCGCTGGTAGGCGCGGAACGCGTCCCCGAGTTCGATGAGCTCCAGACGCAGGACATCGGGCTCGAGGTCGTAGGGAACGGTCCGCTGCGCGATCTTCCCCCACCGCTTCGTCCGCCGGGGCTCCGCCCCTGGTGAGGCGGCGCGGGTGCGAGGGACCGACGCCGGTGGGGCGGCCGGTGAAGTTCCGGCAGCGGGGGAGAGGAGGGTGTGATCGGAGAACACCGCCGCGACACCGTCCTCGCCCGTGCCGCCCGCTCCCGCGGACCCGGCATCCGGTGCCCCCGAGGCCGGGTCCGGCCCGGTCGTGGCGGTGCGTGCCGGGGGCGGCGCGGTGTCGAGGACGCGGCAGTTGGGGGTGGCGGCCGCGCAGCGCGCGCACATCTCCGCGATCCGCCACAGCCGTCCGGTGCGGTCGGCGTACACGGTCAGGACCACCGGGCCCCCGCACCGCACCGCGTCCGGCTGCCGCGACCCGACCCGGCGGTTGGTTTCGGGATCGGGGGTGTGCCACGCGCAGTCGGCGGCGCGACAGGCGCACCACGCCTCGCCGCGCGGCCCGCCGCCCGTGCGGATGTGGGCCAGGTGCGTGTTGACATGGCCGATCGCGGCCTTGCGCCCCGCGGTGGTCCCGTCGGGGAAGCGCTGCTCGGTGCAGGCCTGGCGGGAGCAGGAGAGCTTGACCGCGCCGGCGGACAGACGTCCGTAGGGGTCAAGGCGCACCGTCCACACCCGCCCCGCGACGCGCTCGTCCTGCTGTCTGCCGACCTCCACCATGTACGTACCTCTCCGCGTTGCGTGATCCATTCCCAGGCGATCCCATCATCGGGGATACCGCCGCACAGTCTCCGCAGAACGGAACTTTCGGGTACCGGAGTGCTCTGCCGCTCTCAGCGGCATGCCGACCGTGGGCCAGGACGTACCCGTACCAACTCCCTTGCCCGGGTGCCGGGCTGCGGCGTGCGGTGCGTGGGAGTCGTGAAGAGTTCGTGCACGATTCTTGGGATTCGGTGATGGGAGAGGAAAACTCGGAGGGCTCACTCGGCGCTTTCGAACAGGTCGGGCGCCGACCCTTGCGATGGGAGACCGATCAACGATGTTCACTTTGGTACGGAGCAGAGTGCGGCTGGCCGCGCTCGCGCTCTCGGCCGTCGCGGCCCTCACCTTCGGCACGGCCGCCACGACTGGCGCGGCAGCCGCCCCCGCTCCCACCCCAGCTCCCAAGAAACAGGGACCGACCTCGGTGGCGTACGTGGAGGTGAACAACAACAGCATGCGGAACGTCGGCAAGTACTCCCTCGCCAACGGCGGGGGCAACGCCTTCGACGTCGCTGTCATCTTCGCGGCGAACATCAACTACGACACGGGTAAGAAGGCGGCGTACCTGCACTTCAACGAGAACGTGCAGCGAGTCCTCGACAACGCCGCCACGGAGATACGACCGCTTCAGCAGAAGGGCATCAAGGTCGTCCTCTCGGTGCTCGGCAACCACCAGGGAGCGGGCTTCGCGAACTTCCCGTCCCAGCAAGCGGCTTCGGCGTTCGCGAAACAAATGTCGGACACCGTCACCAAGTACGGCCTCGACGGCATCGACTTCGACGACGAGTACGCCGAGTACGGCAACAACGGCACCGGCCAGCCCAACGCCAGCTCCTTCGTGCACCTGGTGACGGCGCTGCGCGCGAACATGCCGAACAAGATCATCAGCCTCTACAACATCGGCCCGGCCGCGACGCGCCTCTCCTACGGCGGCGTCGACGTCTCGTCCAAGTTCGACTACGCCTGGAACCCGTACTACGGCAGTTGGCAGGTCCCCGGCATCGCACTGCCCAAGTCGAAGCTGTCGCCGGCGGCCGTCGAGATCGGGCGGACCTCGCAAAGCACGATCACCAGCTTCGCCCGCCGCACCGTCAGTGAGGGGTACGGCGTCTATCTGACGTACAACCTCGACGGCGCCGACCGCAGCGCCGATGTCTCCGCGTTCACCAGGGAGCTGTACGGCAGTGACGCCGTCTACACGCCGTAAGGCGACCGCACGTTCCAGTGCGCGGTGCCCCCTCTCCCTCGGAGCCTGTCGCATCCCCTAAGGCCCCGATCTGTGCAGGCCGCGCCTCCGACAACGATGTCGGAGGCGCGGTGCGGAGGCCCGGGATGGAGGCCCGGGATGGAGAGGGCCTGGTCCTTCGGAACGGCCGCCGCCGACGTGGAGGCGGGGGAAACTGGCTGACGCAAGGGCGAGCTGAAGGGCCCTCGGACAGCTTCGGGGGCCGGACCTTGGGACAGGAGACACCGTTATGCGCATCCCCGGACCCGAGCACCAGGAGGACGGCGGGCTGAGCGCCGTCGCGGCCGCGGGCGGACTGCACCGGTACCAGCTACGTCTGCACGAGACGCACGGACCCGTCGTACGTTTCCAACTGCCGGGCGCGGACACGGTCGTGTCGGTCGCCGACCCCGTGCTGCTGGAGGCCACGGCGCACATCGACAAGCGGCCCGAGGAACTGTTCGCGTTCCTGGACCCGCTGTGCGAGGCGGGCAACCTGCAAGTGCTTCCCGCCGACGAGCACACACCCTGGCGCCGACTGCTGCTCTCGGTGCTCGCCGGGCGGCCGGCTCACGAGCGGCACTTCGCGCGCTTCACCGAGTCGGCGGGAGAGCTCGCGCACCGTTGGGCCGGTCAGGCCGACGGTGAACCCGTCGAGCTGCAAGGGGAGTTGACCGCACTGTCGCTCCGAATGATCTGCGGGTTCGCGCTGGGCGGCGCGGAGACCGACACGGACCGTGTCGTCACCGCGTTCGAGGAGGTACTCACCGAGCACCTCGGGCGGCTCTACCAGGTGCCGCGGGCCGATCCGCGCTCGGCGGAGCGGGCCGAGGCGGCCCTCGCCTACCTGCGCGCGACGGTCGACCGTGTGGTGGCGGCGCACCGCTCGGACGGGCGCACTGACAGCAGCGACCTGATCGGGGCGCTCGTCGAGGCCGGCGAGACCCCGGCGCGGATCCGGGACACCGTGATGGTGACGCTCCTCGCCGCTCACCACACCACCGGTGTCGCCGTCTCGTGGACGCTGCACCTGCTGGGCCGCCATCCCGGTGTGGCCGAGCGCGTCGCCGCCGAACTCGACCGGGTGTTGGGCGAGCGCGCCACGCCCGACTACGGTGATCTGCGGCGGCTGACGTATCTGGACATGGTGCTCAAGGAGTCGATGCGCCTGTTCCCGCCAGGTCCGTACGGCGCACGCGAGACGACAGAGGACCTGGTTCTCGGCCCGTACGAGATCCCGGCCGGGACGACGGTGTTCTATCCGTTCTGGGCGGTGCACCTGAACCCCGAGCACTGGCCCGAGCCGGACCGGTTCGACCCCGAGCGGTTCACGCCGCAGGAGGTGGCCAAGCGGCCGCGGCTCGCGTACGTCCCCTTCGGGATCGGGCCACGGAGCTGCGAGGGCGCCGCGCTGGCCACGGTCGAGGCTCAGCTCGTCCTGGCCGTCCTCCTCAAACGATTGAGCTTTCGGCCCGCGCCGGGGCACGAAGTGACGCCGGTGGAACGGTTCGTGCTGTGGGCACGGGACGGGATCCGGATGACGGTGCGGCCTCGGGACCTCTAGCGCGTCCGGTGGTTCCTGGACGAACAGGGGTACGTCTGTCGTCGTTCTCATCCGTTGCGGTGGCGGACCAGCCGGGCCGCCCGGGTTGTGAACAGCGTGCGGACGGCTGTGCGGACTGCCGTGTGCGAACCGGATGAGTACTGCCTGACCCGGCCCGTCTCAGGAGCGCGCGGGAAGCGTGATCCCGTAGGCCCTCATCGTGCGGTAGACCGTCGTACGGGAGATACCGGACCGAGCCGCTGTGCCGCCAGCAATCTGTTGCCGTCCATCTCAAGGAGGGCCTGGACCAGGGTGTCGTACGCGGACGCCTCCCAGACGCTCAAGGGAACCTCCGGCGCGCACTCGAAGGACACGCCGACTGGTCGCTGCTCGGCGAGATGACGCTCGACCAAGGCTGACGCGGGACGCGGAGGCACAGAGACGGCCGAAGCCCGATGAACGGGCTTCGGCCGCTCTTCACGTGTCCGACGGCGCCGATGCTCCGACGGCCCTTTTGGCGGGTGGAGCGGGCCGCAGGTTCACCAGGAGACGGGCAGCGCCTTCACCCCGTACACAATGCTCCCCGTGCTGAAGTCGAGCTCTTCCTCCGCCGCCGCGAGGCGGAGCCCGGGCAGACGACGCAGAAGCGTTTCCAGGATGATGTGCAACTCGGCGCGTGCCAGCGGCTGTCCGAGGCACTGATGGACCCCGAAGCCGAAAGCGAGATGGCGGCGTGCGTCGCGCGTGAGGTCGAGCTGTGAGGGGTGGGCGCAGCCCTCCGTGCCGAACAGGTCCTCGTCGCGGTTGGCTGTGGACAGCATGCAGATCACCGCGCTGCCGGCGGCCAGGGACGTGCCCGCGATCTCCACAGGTTCGGTGGCCACCCGGGACAGTCCCAGATGGATGATCGTGAGGTGGCGCAGCAACTCCTCGACTGCTGCGGGGATCAGCTCCGGGCGTTCGCGCAGCAGCGTGATCTGATCCGGGTCGCGCAGCAGCGCCAGGGTGCACATGGCGCTCATGTTGGCGGTGCTCTCGTGGCCGGTGACCAGGAGCAGGAAGCCCAAAGAGGCGGTCTCCTGCGGGGTGAGGTCGTCCCGTGCCACCAACCGGCTGAGGATGTCGTCACCGGGCTCTCGCTGTTTGTCGCAGGCGAGTCGGGTCAGATAGGCCGTGAGCTCGTGGTGGGCTCGGGCGGCCTGTTCGTGGGTGGTGCTGTTGTCGAGAAGGGTCCGGCTCAGGGACTGGAAGAGATCGTGATCCTGGTAGGGGACGCCGAGCATCAGGCAGATGACCAGGGAAGGAACCGGCAGCGCGAAGTCACCGACCAGGTCGGCGGGCGCCCCCTTGGCGACCATGCGGTCGATGGCCTCGTCGACGATGCGCTGGATGCCGGGACGTAGCGCCTCGATGCGCTTCACCAGGAAGTCCTTGGTGACCATGCGGCGCAGTCGGGCGTGCTCGGGGTCGTCCATGCGGATGAAGCTCGGTTTGGCGGTGGCCAGTTCACGCTGGCCCGGGGAGAGGAAGGGGAAGCCGGGGGTGCGGGCGTCGGCGCTGAAGCGGGCGTCCGCGAGGACGGCGCGGACTTCCTGGTATCCGGTGATCAGCCAGCACGGTGAACCGTCCGGCAACACGGTGCGGGTGATGGGCCGTTCGGCTGCCGCTTCCAGATAGGCGGGCGGCGGGTCGTAGGGGCAACTGCCGTATGGCGCCGGAAGCGTGAGGGCGGATGCCGTGGAGGTGTGTGACATGGGGCAGGGCTCTCCGTGGGTGGCGAAGGGGGGGGAGGGCTTACGGCTTGGGCGTGAGGATGATCGCCCCACCAGGGCACAGTGCGGCGGCCAACCGGACACTGCGCTGCGCCGAGGACGTCTGATGCCCCGGGCGGAGCATGACGAGGCCGTCGTCGTCGTTCTGCTCGAAGACGTCGGGGGCGGTGGTGACGCACTGACCCGAGCTGCAGCACCGCCGACGGTCGACGCGTACGTCGACGTCCTGGTCCGGCGTGGCATGGACGCGCTCCGCGGGAGGCCGCTCGGCTGCCCGGTGGCTGTCGCGCTCGGCGTCCGCACGGTCGTGATCCGTGCCGGGACTGTCAGGCGGCGTACGCAGGGTGCGCAGCGTCATGCACATCATGGCCGACTGCCCGGCCAGTACGAGGAGTTCGACCAGCTGATCGGGGCGCAGCCGCTGGGCCAGCCGCTCCCATGTGGCATCCGGTACATCGGCGCGGTCGGCCAGCGCGTCGACGGTCTGCAACAGCGCCAAGTCGTCCGGACTCCAGCCGTGGGCCTCCAGCGGTGCGGCGGTGGCAGCCGTCTCGTCGGGGTGCAGTCCGGCAGCACCGGCCTGGGGGGTGTGGCGGTCGTGGACGAATGCGGAGTCGAGGCGGTGGGCGGTGCGCAGGATGGTCAGTTCGCGATCGCGCGCGGCCAGGGTGCCGTCGTGGGTGAGAATCTTGGCGAGCGTCAACCAGGCCTCGGCCAGCGGAAGATGATGGGCCAGGGTGCCGAACAGGTTGATCCGTCCCGGCCCGTCCTCGCGGGACGCGTCGAGGACCGCGTGCAGGGCGGGTGGCCACTGGTCCGAGGGGACGGGGGCGATGCGGGGCTGTCTGCCGGAAGGGCTCAGGGGTGTCTCGACGGCGAGGGCCCGAGCGGGGGACAGGGAGGTCATTGCGGAGGCTCCGTACACAGGGCTGGTTGGTCGGCCGAAGGTGCGTGGGCTCTCACCATTCGCACAGGACCAGGCCACTGCTGGCTCCACTGGCGAAGCCGAACAGGCCGACCAGATCGCCGCGTTGTAGTCGCCCGGCTTTCAGTGCGGTGGCCAGCTGGAGGGGAATGGTGTTGGTGGCGACGTTGCCGTGGGCAGGGAAGGTGGCGAGAATCTGCCCGGGATCCACGCCGACCCAGTCGCAGGCGATCTTGGTGAAGGCCACTGACGGTTGGTGGATGCAGGCGAGATCCAGGTCGCCGGCCTTCACCCCGAAGTCGTGCAGGGCGCCGCGCACCTTCTCGGGCATGCCCTCGAAGGAAGCCACCAACTCGGCGGAATCGATGCGCAGATGACCGAGAGTGCGGTGCTGGGCGTAGGGGTTGGGCAGGGTCGCGGCCTGCCAGCCCCAGGAGTTGGCGAAGAACCGGCTGCCGAGGATGCCGGGCCGCCCGGCGGACTCGACCAGAACGGCGGATCCCATGTCGCCGGTGCTCAGACTCGGCAGTGCGTGCAGGACGTCGGCCGCGTCATCCACCGACCACCGGCTTTCTCGGGTGCTGACCTCGGCGCTGGTGATGAGGATGCGGCGGTACTGACCGGTCCTGATGAACGCGTCGGCGACTTCCAGCGCGTTGAGCACGCCGTTGCAGGCGTTCTTCAGATCGAAGACGGGACAGCCGAGTCCCAGTTTGGCGGCGACGACATGGGCCGTGGCCGGCTCCTCCATGTCGGCGAGGATGCCGGCGAACAGCAACAGGTCGATGTCACCGGGGCCGGTGTCGTGTTCGTCGAACAGGGCACGGGCGGCCTGGGCGGCGAGATCGGAGGGCTGCTCGTCGGCGGGCGCGACGCTGCGCGCCTGTAGCCCGTACATGTGGCGCAGCACACCGGGGGACAGGGAGATGCCGGGGTTGTGGGCCCGGAACCGGTCCTCGGCCTCGGCCACGGTCTGCCGGCCGAGGGGAATGTGGACGCTGGCGTGGGCGAGCGCGCTGTACACGGTCACAGGGGAGGTGACTTTCTGAGGGCGAAGAGGTGCGGGGAACGCTGCGGGGAGGCGAGTCCGGTTCACGGCGCGCGCAGGACGAGCACCACGTTGTGGCCGCCGAAGCCGAACGAATGGCTGGCGGCGGCCCGTACGGTCTGCTGCCGGGGCCGGTCCACCACGCAGTCCAGCGGATACGCCAGAGTGCCGGACGCGAGGTTGGCGACCGGAGGGACGCTGGAGTGGTGGATCGTCAGGGCCGTCAGGGCCGCCTCGATCGCACCGGCCGCGCCGAGGCTGTGCCCGAGGACCCCCTTGGCGGAGGTCACGGTGGGCCCGTGGGGCAGGACACGTGCGATGACCTCGGCCTCGGTCTGATCGTTCAACGGGGTCGACGTGCCATGGGCGTTGACATGATCGATGTCCCCCGGCGCGAGCCCGGCCTCGCCGATGGCGGCGCGCAGTGCCACTTCCGCCACCGTGCCGCCGGGGGCGGGGGCCGTGGGGTGGTGGGCGTCCGAGCTCAGGCCGACGCCGACGAGCTGGGCGTACTGCTTCTGCCCGCGTGCTCGCGCGTCCTCGGCGCGTTCGAGTACGAGGACGGCCGCACCCTCGGCGATGACGAAGCCGTCACGGTCGGCGGCGAACGGCCTGGAGGCTTTTGAGGGATCGTCCGTACGGGAGGAGAGGGCGCCCATCCTGTGGAAGCCGGTGGTGACGACCGGGCTGATCGCGGCCTCGGTGCCGCCGGCCACCGCGATGTCGCAGGCGCCCGAGAGGAGCAGGTCACGGGCGACCGCCAGGGCGCTGGCCCCCGAGGCACAGGCGGTCTCCGTGGCCAGGGACGGACCGCGTGCGCCCAGATCGAGCAGGACCTCACCGGCGGCCATGTTGGAGATCAGCATCGGGATCAGGACGGGGGACACCAGGTCGGGGCCCGCCTGCATGCGCAGGGTCTGCTCCTCCAGGTGGGCCGCGCCGGCCAGCCCCGAACCGATGACGACAGCCACCCTGGCGCCGTCCCAGTCGGCCGGAACGAGACCCGCGTCGGCCACCGCCTCACGCGCCGCGAGCACGGCCAGTTGGGAGAACCGGCCCATCCGCCAGGCCTTGCCGCCGCCGATCCTGGCCTGTTCCGGGGTCATCTCCGGAATGCGGCAGGAGAAGTCGACGGGAAGTTCCTTGAGCTGGGGATCGTGGGCCGCCGTGGATTCACCGCGCAGTACGCCCGCCCAGGTCGTCTCGCGGCCGACACCGGCCGGGGTGATGAGCCCCAGGCCGGTGACGGCGACCGTACGGCTGTCCACCGTCACAGCGCGCCCGCCGCGGTGCGCTTGGCGGCCAAGGTGGCGGTGAGCTCGGCGATCGTGGTGCTCTTCGTCGCCTCGTGCTCCTGCACCTCGACGGCCAGCTCTTCCTGGAGGGCCAGGGCGAGTTCGGCCAGGGCCAGGGAGTCCAGATCGAGGCTCTCCAGTGTGGCCCCGGGGAGGATGTGGTCCGGGAGAACCTCGAACTTTCCGGTCAGTACGGACTGGATCGCGGTGTCGATCGAAGACATGGCTGTGCCCTTTCAGGTGTTGGAACGGGAGACAGGTGAGGGAACGGAAGCCGGGAGAGGGGGGGGAATGGGGGGAAGTGCGGGAGGACTGGTGATCAGGCGTCGCGCGGGGAGTCGTCGCCGGTGCTGTGGACGGAGGGGACCGCGGCGAGCCGGGGCCACAGCAGGGCGGCGGAGCCCCAGGTGAGACCCGCCCCGAAAGAGGTGAGCAGCACGCGCTGCCCGGCGTGGAGGCTGCTGTTCGCGGCGGCGTCGGCCAGTGCCAGCGGAATGGAGGCGGCCCCGGTATTGCCGACGCGGTCGATGTTGGAGACCTGCCGGTCGGCGGCCAGGGGGATGCGGTCGGCCACGGCGCTCAGGATGCGTGCGTTGGCCTGGTGCGCCACGAACCGGTCGACGTCGTCCACCGTCCAGCCCACATCCTTGAGCAGCACCTGTGAGGAGAGCGTCATGCGGGTGACGGCATGTTGGAACACGTCACGTCCTCGCATCCGGAAGTGCAGGTCCTGCGGGGTGTAGCGGTCGGGCGCGGAGCGGGCCAGCGCGCCACCGCCCGGCACTTCGATCAGTTCATGACCGGCGCCGTCACTGCCCAGGTCGAAGCCGAGGATGCTGCCCGGCTCCCCGTGTTCGCCGCTGCGCAGCACCACCGCACCCGCCCCGTCCGCGAAGACGACGCCGGCGCCACGGTCGCCCGGGGCGATCAGCGTGGAGTACACCTCGGCCGCGACGACCAGGACCCGATGGGCGATCCCCGCCCCGATCACACCGGCGGCGGTGGCGAGGGCGTAGACGAATCCGCTGCACGCGGCGGCCACGTCCCACGCCGCGACCTGGCCGAGACCGAGCCGGTGCGCCAGTTGTGGTGCCATGGCGGGCATCGGCCGGTCGGGCGTGGACGTAGCCACGATGACCGCGTCGACAGGGTGATCGGTGGCCGCGTCGAGCCGGTGGAGCGGCGCGGCGGCTGCCACATCCAGCGCCCGGGCCGCGGCCCGGAGGGCGAGGTCGCCGGTCGACACTCCGGGGCCGACCCAGTGACGCGTTCCGATGCCGGTGCGACGGCGCACCCAGGCGTCGTCGGTCTCCCAGGCTGCCGGTAGCTCGTTGTTGCTCACCGCGCGAGGCGGCACGACGCCGGCGAGACCCTCGATTACGGCCGTCCGCTCGCTGGCCGCCCCCGGTGCGTGCGACCGTGTCACTGGAGGTTCCTCTTCTCGCCGTCGGCCGCTCCGCGGCGTGCCGTACCTCTCGTCGGCCGCCTCCACTCAGAAGTAGCACTGAGCCGGAACTTGGCTGCGGAGCACAAGAGTTCGCCAGACACCCACACCTCACCCGGAATCGCGTCCTGCTGGAATCGGCATGACCCTATGGGTGCAAAGGATCTTGGGGAGAATGGCGTGGTCCTCGAACGAAAGACCTAGACGCGGGAGTTGCCGGTGATCGCGCAGCTCACACGGGCTGCTGCAGGAACGTTACGGCCGCTGCGCCGAACGAGAGTCACGCCAAGGGGTGAAGATTTTCGGCTCCTGCGGTGCAGGTGTGACGCCGGGGACAGTCGTGAGACAGGGTGCGGAGACACCTCGGTCATCCGCGTCCTGGTCGGTGAACGACCGGCCCGGTCGGCAATGTCGACATCGGCCTGGGGGCGTTGTTGAACGTGTTGAATTCGGTGTGCGAAGCGTCGGTTCTCTCCTGTGGCGATACGCCGTCGCCAGCAGGGCACTCGCGGGCCGCGTCCGCGTCCGTCTCCGCGGCACTCGGGCGGGACGAGCCGTGAACGGTGCGGAGACGCGCGACAAGCCAGGGATCGTTCATGTCTCCATGCTCGGTGATCCGTTCAGCGCGTGCGTGTCCGCGCGCTCGTACGGCGCGCCGCTCAAGACCGTCGTGCCGAGCGGATACGTGCGATTTCCCGGGCGGCCCTGACCGAAGCGATGGTGGCGTTCATCTCCGATGCGGTGTCCGCGGCCGCGTTCACCGCCTCGCTGTGGCCCTCGGCGTGGTGCAGCCACCCTCTGGCGAGCAGCGTGAACAGAACCGCGCGCGCTTCCTGTGCGGGCCGCGCGTCGAGCGATGCGGTGAGTGCCGCATGGGCCTCGCGCGGCTCACCGAGGCGGAGCAGAACGGCTGCCTGCTGATAGTGCAAGGCCGCCGCCGAGTAGACCGCGAAGGGTTCCTCGCCGCCGGTGTAGCGAGGCATCAACCGGGACGCGGTCTCCAGCCAGTTCAGCGCCGCCGGCCGTTCCCCGCTCGCCGCGTACACCCGGGCCGCCTGAGCGGCGACGTACGCACGCACCGGCCTCGACGTGTGGCGGGAGATCTCCAGAGCGCGGTTCAGATATCCCGTCGCAAGGGCGGTCCTGCCCCGCAGCAGGGCGCTCTCGCTCAACTGCCGCAGCGCGATGGCCTGGACGGCTCTGTCCTCCGCGTGGTCGGCGAGCGCTTCGGCGGCGGTCAGCGCATCCTGCGCCTCCTGGGTGCGGCATGCGTCGGTGTAGCTGCCGGCCAGGAGGACTGCGGTGCGGGCAACATGAACGAGACCCGCCCTCGACTCCGCTCCCAGGGGCGCGGCGCTGCCTCCGGGGCTGAAGGTGGACCGCAGGTAGGCCAGAAGAACCGGCCCGGTGCGCTTCCCGCCCAAGGCGGCTGTCTGCCCCACGAAGAACCGCTCGGCCCCTCGCCACATCTGCTCGTGCCAGGCCTGAACGGGCCTGTTCCCGCTGTCGGGATCTGGGCTCTGTCCGGGTACGCGGGTGCGGGGTGCCCCGTCGCCCGTGCCGGTCTCCTGGAGGCCGCTCGCTTCGAGGCCGGGGATGGCGGCGATGAGTGCGGCCGCACCCCTGATCACCGGTGGACGGGCGTCGGCGAGCCCCAGCTCCACCGGCGTGATCAGACGCCCGAGCCGTTGTGTGAAGAGCCCGCACAGCAGTTCCGGCACAGGGTTGCGAGGGCGAGAGCCGCGCACCCAGTGCGCCACCGTCGTCCGGTCGAAGCTCGTACCCGGCTTGCGTCGGAACGCGGCGGTGTTGACGCGGCGGGCCAGCGCCTCGTACGTCCAGCCCGCTTCACGGATCAGGCTCAGCAGAGAATCGTTGGGCGTAGCCATGGCCTCACTCCGTCACGACGAAGGCGGGAACGCGGGAACGCGGGGGAACCTCTCCCAGGCCCAACGGGCCCGCCGACCTACGGTTTCGGCCTGCGGAATCCCTACACGACAGTTCCACGACCGTCGCGTGGTGGCCCGGGGAACTTGCGCGGCGCCACGCTCGGGTGTGGCGCCGCCGCGGGCTGCGTGTGCACAACTGATCAGTCGTTCGAACAGCAGGCTGTGAGCGTTCGTCGGCCCGCTCGTCGCGTGCGGCGGTTCATGTGCGGGTCGGTACCGGTGCGGACGATGTGGCGGCCGACGACCGCAGTTGTTCGACCACGTCGGCCAAGTGCACGGCAGCGGCCCGTGCCGCTGCCGTGGCGTCACCGCTGACGATTCCGTCGATGATGTCCAGGTGCTGCTGCAACGACTGGGCGGGACGGCCGGGGCGCAAGGCCAGTCGGAACTGGAAGCGCACCATCGGTCCGTTGAGTCGTTCGAGTTGGCGCCTGGCCACCTCCTGACCGCTGGCCTCGACCACCAGTTCGTGCAGGCGCTGATTGAGGGCGGAGTAGGTGTGCACCGCTCCGTCCGCGACGGCCTGGCGCATCTCTGTGCCGATCCGGCGCAGCTCCGCACGCTGCGCCTCGTTCGCCTGTGTGGCGGCCTTCATGGCGCACAGTTGCTCAAGGGCGGAGCGGCACTCGGTGATCTGGACGGCCTCGTCCACGGAGACCGCCCGGATGCGGGCGCCGCGGCGGGGGATGATCTCGACGATCTCCTCGGCGGCGAGGTCCTGCAGGGCCTCGCGGACGGCGCTGCGGGTCGTCCCGTAGGACTCGGCGAGGTCGTTCTCCACAAGTCGCTGTCCGGGCACCAGGTCCCCGGAGCGCAAGGAATGCCTGATGGCGTCGGCCACGTACTGGCGTGCGGCGGCGCCCGTCAGCTTGTCCGTCAACTCGTTCGACCTCTTTCATCGGCAGGTCCGTGCAGGTGAAGCCTAGAGCCGTGGGGGCTCAGGGCGTGCCCGGGGGGACTTCTTTTGTAATTTCATCAAACATCTTGTCAACAATCTGGTTGATGATCTAGTTTCCTCTGCGTATCCCAGTTGACGAAGGAGTGCCGATGCCTGCCGAAGCAGTCGCCCGGACCCGCGGGGCGCGCCGCCACGGCTCCCAGACCGCGATTCCGTGCCTGTTCATGCGAGGCGGAACGTCGCGGGGGCCGTTCTTCGACGCGCGACTGCTGCCCGAGGACACCGGGCTCCGTGATGCCGTACTGCTTGCCGCGATGGGATCTCCCGACCCGCGCCAGATCGACGGTGTCGGCGGCGGGAACCCGCTGACCAGCAAGGTCGGCATCGTGGGGCCCGGCACGGAACGCGGCGTCGACGTGGAGTGGACCTTCGTCCAGATACAGCCCGGCGGGGACACCGCCGACACCTCATCCAACTGCGGCAACATGCTGGCTGCCGTACTGCCGTTCGCCGTCGAGACCGGCATGGTCGTCCCCGAAGCCGATCGCACCACCGCCCGCGTGCGTACCCGCAACACCGGCATGGTCGCCGAGATCACCGTCGCCACCCCACTGGGCACGGACGGGGCGCGGTACGTCGACTACCGGGGCGAGGCCCGTATCGACGGTGTCCCCGGCACCGCCGCTCCGGTCGAGATCGGCTTCCTGGACACGGCCGGCTCCGTCGCGGGATCCCTGCTCCCCACCGGGCGCACACGCGACACCGTCGAGGTCCCCGGATTCGGCGCCGTCGATGTCACCCTGATCGACAACGGCCAGCCCCTGGTGATCGTGGCAGCCGAGCGCCTCGGCGCCACCGGCTACGAGACACCGGCACAGATCGACGCCGACGGCGGGCTCAGAACCCGTGTCGAGGCGCTGCGCCTGATCTGCGGCGAAGCCATGGGCCTCGGCGACGTCACGGAGAAGAACTACCCGAAGATGACGCTGGTGGCGCCGCCGCGTCACGGGGGCACCCTCTCCACGCGCAGCCTCATCCCACGGGTGTGCCACCAGTCCATCGGCGTGCTCGCCGCCGTCACTGCCGCGACCGCCTGTGTACTCGAAGGCAGCGTCGCCCGCGACGTCGCCGCCGATGTGTCCGGCACGGAGCCCACCGTCTCCGTCGAGCACCCGTCCGGAGAGTTCAGCGTCACCCTCGGCCTCGCCCCTGACGATCCCCAGCAGGTCACGCGCTCCGCACTGCTGCGCACCGCCCGTCTCATCATGGCCGGCGATCTGCTGATACCCCGTTCCCTCTGGGACCCCACTCCCACCGCTCTGGAGAACACCGCGTGATCATCGACGTCCACGGCCACTACACGACGGCACCGGCCCCGCTGGGGGAGTGGCGCAAGGCGCAGACCGCCGCGCTCACCGACCCGGCACAGGCACCCGGCCCCGCGGGGCCCGCCATCAGCGACGACCAGATCCGCGAGTCCATCGAGACGAACCAACTGCGTCTCATGGACGAGCGAGGCATCGACGTCACCGTCTTCTCCCCCCGCGCCTCGTTCATGGCCCACCACATCGGGGACTTCGCCACCTCCTCCGCGTGGGCCCGTATCTGCAACGACCTGTGCCACCGCGTCGCCGAGCTCTACCCCGGGCGATTCGCCCCCGGCGCGATGCTGCCGCAGTCACCGGGGGCCGATCCGGCCACCGTCATCCCCGAACTCGAACGCGCCGTCCTTGAGCTGGGCGCCGTCACCGTCAACATCAACCCGGACCCCTCCGGCGGTCACTGGACGGCACCACCGCTGACCGACCGGTCCTGGTACCCGGTGTGGGAGAAGCTCGCCGAGCTGGACGTGCCGGCCATGGTGCACGTCTCCACCAGTTGCAATCCGGCCTTCCACACCACCGGGGCGCACTACCTCAACGCCGACACCACCGCGTTCATGCAACTGCTGACCGGGGATCTGTTCGCCGACTTCCCCGGCCTGCGCCTGATCGTCCCGCACGGCGGCGGCGCCGTGCCGTACCACTGGGGCCGATTCCGGGGTCTGGCGCAGGCGCTGGGCAAGCCGGAGGCGGTGGAGTCACTGCTGCGCAACGTCTTCTTCGACACCTGCGTCTACCACCAGCCCGGCATCAACCTGCTCCTTGAAGTGGTCCCGTACGCCAACATCCTCTTCGCCTCCGAGATGATCGGAGCCGTCCGTGGCATCGACCCGCACACCGGCCACCACTTCGACGACACCCGCCGTTACGTCGAGAACGCGGGCCTGGCGGACGAGGAACTGACCGCGATCGAGGAACGGAACGCCAGGCGTGTCTATCCCCGCCTGGACGCGCGCCTGACCGCCCAGGGCCGCTGAGCCCCCCCCGTCGCCCCCTCGCGACCTCCGGCCGGGTCTCGCCTTTGGAGCGGATCGATCCGACCGATCCGACCGATCCGACCGATCCGACCGATCCGACCACTCACGACAGCGCAAGGAGCCACACCATGCACGAACTCGGAGTCGTCCACCGCAACATTGAACGCGCCGATCGCGCGGCGGTCGAGGCCCTGTCCCGGTTCGGGGTCGCCACGGTCCACGAGGCCATGGGCCGACTCGGCCTGATGCGTCCCGGCATCCGGCCCGTCTACGAGGGCGCGAAGCTCTGCGGCACCGCCGTCACCGTGTTGCTGCAGCCCGGCGACAACTGGATGCTGCATGTGGCCGCCGAGCAGGTGCGCGAGGGCGACGTCGTCGTCGCCGGCTGCACCACCGAGAGCGAGGACGGCTTCTTCGGCGAGCTGCTCGCCACCTCCCTCCGCGCCCGTGGGGCCAAGGGCCTTGTCATCGACGGCGGCTGCCGCGATGTCGACGAGCTGCGGCGGATGGACTTCCCCGTCTTCTCCCGCGCGATCAACGCCAAGGGCACGGTCAAGGCCACGCTTGGTTCGGTCAACGTTCCTGTCGTCGTCGCCAACGCGCTGGTCAACCCGGGTGACGTGATCGTCGCTGACACCGACGGCGTCGTCGTCGTGCCCGCAGCCCGGGCCGCCGCGGTGGCCGAGGCGGCCGCAAGGCGCGAGGCCGCCGAGGAGGGCAAGCGGGAACGGTTCAAGGCGGGCGAGCTGGGCCTGGACATGTACGCCATGCGCGGACGCCTTGCCGAGCACGGCCTGACCTACGTCGACTGACAGGTCGACTGACAGTACGAGGAGCACTCCCGATGACCGACCAGGACTTCGCCGTCACCCCCGGCTGGCTCGACTGGTACCGCGGCCCCACCAAGCCCGCCTTCACCCTGCCGGCGGGGACCGTGGACGCCCACTGCCACGTGTTCGGCCCTGGCGCCGGGTTTCCCTTCGCGGCCGAACGCAAGTACACGCCCGTCGACGCCTCCAAACACGACCTCTTCGCCCTCCGCGACCACCTCGGCATCGCGCGCAACGTCATCGTGCAGGCCACCTGTCACGGCGCCGACAACAGCGCTCTGGTGGACGCCCTGTACAGCGCCGGTGACCGGGCCCGGGGGGTGGCGACCGTGCGCCCCGACGTCAGCGACGAACAACTGCGGCGCCTGCACGACGCGGGAGTGCGAGGGGTGCGCTTCAACTTCGTGCGGCGCCTGGTGGACGCCCCGCCCACCGAGGCCCTGGCAACCATCGCCCGCAGGATCGCACCGCTGGGATGGCACGTCGTCCTCTACTTCGAGGCTCCGGACCTGGCCGACCTGGAGACGTTCTTCGCCTCCCTGCCCGTTCCGCTCGTCATCGACCACATGGGCCGCCCCGACGTCACCCGGAGTCCGGACGGCCCCGAGTTCGCCCGCTTCCTGCGCTTCGTCGAGACCAACGACGTCTGGGTCAAGGTCTCCTGCCCCGAGCGCCTGACCATCTGCGGACCGCCCGCCCTGGACGGCGAGCGCCATGCCTACCGTGACGTCGTGCCGTTCGCCCGCAAGGTCGTCGACGAGTTCACCGACCGGGCCTTGTGGGGCACCGACTGGCCCCACCCCAACCTCAAGAACCACATGCCCGACGACGGTCTGCTGGTCGACCACATCCCGCATGTCGCCACGACCGCTGCCCGGCAGCAGGCCCTGTTGGTCGACAACCCCCGGCGTCTGTACTGGCCCGAAGAGGCCGGCTGACCGCAAACCACCGGCCCGGCAACGGCGCCGCGTCCCCATTCCAGGAGCGTGCAGTGCAGCACATCCCCGCCCCCAACGCGGCCAACCGGCTCGACCGGTTGCCCATCTCGAAATTCCACAAGACCACGCTCTACGCGGTGGCGTTCGCCTACTTCTTCGAGTTCGCGGACATCAACACCTTCGCCATCACGGCCCCCGTGGTGCGCGAACAGTGGGGCTCCGACGTCAACCACATCGCCTATGTGACCTCGCTGTCCTTCGTCGGCATGTTCTTCGGGGCCGTGGTCGCCGGTGGACTCGCCGACCGGCTGGGGCGCCGGCGCATGCTCATCGTGACCACGTTCTGGTACACCGTCTGGTCCTTCGCCTGCGTCTTCGCCTGGGACATCTGGTCCCTGGGCGTCTTCCGCGTGCTGACCTCCGCGGGCCTCTCCGCGATGACCGTCATCGCCGTCGTCTACATCAGCGAGCTCTACCCGCGAGCCAAGCGCGGAAAGTTCCAGGCGTACGCCATCGTCATCGGCATCTGCGGCACCCCCGTCACCAACCTCATCGCCTCCGCTGTCGTGCCCATGTCCGACTGGTCCTGGCGCCTGGTCTACCTGTGGGGCTCGATCGGCGTCCTGTTCCTGTTCTTCGTGCGGAAACTCGAGGAGTCTCCGCAGTGGCTCGAGTCCCGCGGCCGACACGAGGAGGCCGACGCCGTCCTGACGCGCATCGAGGCGGGCGCGGCAGCCGAGCACGGTGAGCTGCCCGCCGCGCGGAATCCGCAGCCGCAGGGCCCGGTCGGCAGGACCGGTCTTGCCATGCTCAAGGACAGAAAGTTCCTGCTCCCCACGATCCTGCTGTCGGTCCTGTGGATCACCCAGACCATCGGCTTCTTCGGCTACTCGAGCTGGGCGCCGACACTGCTGGCCGCCGAGGGCGTCAGCGTGGAGGACTCGATCTTCTACGTGGCTCTGACGACGGTCGGCGCACCGCTCGGCTCCTTCCTCGCGGCGATGGTCACCGACCGGTTCGAGCGCAAGTGGTGCCTGGTGGTCTTCGGGTTGATCATCGCCGCGTCCGGTCTGCTGTACGGACTGACGTTCACCCCGGTCCTCATCGTCGTGTTCGGGTTCATGGTCAACCTCTTCGAGCGCGGCTACACAGCCCTGGCCTACGCGTACTCGCCGGAACTCTTCGACACCCGGGGCCGCTCGCTCGGCACCAGCATCGCCTACGGCCTGGGCCGCCTGTCGAACGCGGCAGGACCGCTGATGATCGCCGGAATCTACAACGGCGTCGGCTACGAGGCGGTCTTCGTGTTCATCGCCGGAACCTGGGTCGTCGGAGCCCTCGTGCTGGCCGTCTTCGCACCGGCCACGCGCCGCCGCCGACTGGCGGCGCAGGCCCAGGAGAAGCAGGAGTCCGTTCCGGCGGCGTCCTGAACGCTGGGTGAGTCTCTGGGGGAGTCTCTGGGTGAGCCAGAGGGCCCGGAGTCCCGAGTCGGCCAGTCGGCGGTTCACGCGGCTTTCAGACGTGCCCGGCCTCAGACCACTTCGCTGAGTTTGCCGCTGGCCACGTCGAAGATGAACCCTCGCACGTCATCCTTGTGCACGATGGACGGGTCGGCTTTGATCCGGGCGATGGACTGCCGCACATCCGTCGCCAGGTCAGTGAAGGCTTCCGCCGCCCACGGCGGTCGGATCCCCGTCTCGCGCTGGATCTCGTCCTTGAAGCCGTCATCGGTGAAGGTGAGCATCCCGCAGTCCGTGTGATGGATGAGGATGATCTCGGTGGTGCCGAGCAGACGCTGGCTGATGGCGAGTGATCGGATCTCGTCCTGCGTGACGACGCCGCCCGCGTTGCGCACTACGTGGGCTTCGCCTTCGTGCAAGCCGAGAAGCGCGTAGACGTCGAGCCGTGCGTCCATGCAGGCCAGAACTGCCACATGCTTGGCGGGCGGCAGAGGCAGCGGGCCGGCGAAGGACTCCGCGTACAACGCGTTGTTGGCCAGCAGTTCATCGGTCACAGACATGGTGATCCTCTGTTCTTGTGTGTCGTCTTGGGCTTGCTTCAGGGATGCGCGGCACGGGAGGAGCGAGCCTCGTGCCGGGCGCACGGAAGTGACCTAGCGACAGAACAGGTCGAACAGATAGGCGCGGCGGGAGGGCCAGAAGGACTCCAGCGCGCCAGGGCTGGCGGACACGAATCCAGTTAACCCCCGTCGTACCCTGCTGGCAATGAGACCCTTGTTCGCAGGACGTCGGCCTCCGGGTCCGGACGGCCGGACGGCAGCGCCGGGGCTGCCAGGCGGAGCAGGGCGTCAGAGGTCGCGCCGTCCGCCGGGTGGAAGGCCCAGACCCTGTGGCCTTCGCTTCCCGGCAGTTCCAGGACGTGCTGGTCGAGTGCCAGCGATCCGACCCTGGGATGCCGGAACAGTTTGCGGTCGATCGCCTTCTCGTAGAGGCGGTGCTTGCCCCAGGCGGTTGTGAAGACATCGCTGTGCGCGGCCAGTTCCCGCAAGAGACCTGTCAGGCGGGCTGACCCGGCTTCAGATCCGGCCTGTGCGCGTAGGGCCGCCACCATGCAGCGGGCGAGTTCGGGCCAGTCGGTGAAGAACGTCTGAGCTCCGGGAGCCAGGAAGACCAGGCGGGCGTAATTGTCCCGGGGTTCCAACCCTTCGTGGAGAAGATCGCCGAGTACGTTGCTGTCCACGATGTCGAGCCATCGGTTCACCAGCAGGGCGGGCACCGTCATGGAGCCGAGCAGTTGGTGGACGGCACCCAGGCGATCCGTGTCCATGCCTGGCGCCTCTCCGCCGACGGCAGCCCCTCTATCGGAGAGTTCGCGCAGATAACGCGCCGCCACGTCGTCCAGCAGCAACGCCGTGCACAGGCCGTTCACCACTGCGCGGGACGGTCGGCGTTCCCTTCCCTGTTCGAGGCGCACGTAATAGTCGGTGCTGATCCCGGCCAGGAACGCCACTTCATCTCGCCGCAGCCCGGGCACCTGGCGCTGTGCCCCCGCCGCAAGCCGGTGATGTTCAGGCCGCACCTGATTCCGTCTGGCACGCAGGAAGGCCGCCAGTGGCTCGCCGCTGCTGTGCTCCCTTGAAGCCTTCATACAGCCAGCGTAAGGACGAGGCGTTCACCGGGATGGGCCCCTCAGGGCGAAGGGGCTGCCCGGCGCTGCCCGGCGCTGCCCGGCGCTGCCCGGCGCTGCCCGGCGCTGCCCGGCACGGCTGGTTCTCCGGGGTGGGTGTATCGCTCCTACCCGCCCGGTTCGCCGGGTGGCTAGCGTTTCGCATGCCTACCGAGAGGTCGGATCTCAGCGGAACCACGGCCTCGCTTCCCCTGCCCTCCCCCGGAAGAGGCGCCGGGGCCTGTGGTTGCGGGCTGGTTTCCCGGCACCAGTACAGAAGACCAATGAAAAGAGATATGTCGATGTTCGTCATTACCGGCGCCGGCGGCCGCACCGGAAGGGCCGCCGCCTTGTACCTGCTCGCAGCCGGATACCGGGTCCGAGCCGTCGGCCGGTCGGCCCAGCGGCTCGCCGACCTTGCCACACGGGGCGCCGAGGTGTGGGGAACCGACCCGATGGACCCGGCCGCGCTGACGAGCGCCTTCCGTGGCGCGGAGGGCATCTACGCGGTGATCCAGCCCAACTACATTCCCGACCACCCCGACTTCGGCGCCTTCCAGGACCAGGCGGCGGCATCCCTGACCAAGGCGGTCACCGAGTCCGGCGTAACCCGCGTCGTCGGGCTCAGCAGTTGGGGAGCCCGACACCCCAAAGGCACCGGCCCGGTCATGGGGCTTCACCGCTTCGAGCGGCGCCTTTCGACCGTCCCTGGAGTCGACGCGCTGTGGCTGCGCGCCGGCTACTTCGCGGAGAATCTCCTGGACCACATCGACACCGCCAGGGCGCACCACCGCATCAGCGCCCCCTTCGATCCCGACATTCCCCTGCCCTTCGTCACCACCTCAGACATCGGGGCCCGAGCCGGGGAGGAACTCGCCACCGGGACCTGGCACGGTACGGAGGTCCTTGAGCTCCAAGGGGAACGCGACGTGAGCATGCGGGAAGTCGTGGGAGTGATCGCGAACGCCGTGCGTGCGGACTCCCTCACCTATGAACAGACCAGCCTCGCCGACTTCCACGCGGAACTCCGCAGCAAAGGCGTGTCCGTCGACGTCGCGGACATGATGGCCGAGGTGGGCGAAGCCGTTAACTCCCGGTACACGCGGACGGAGCAGCCGCGTACCGCCCGCACATCGACCCCGACCTCCATCGAACGCTTCATCGAGGAAGAATTCGCTCCCCGGTACCGCGCGCCCCGACGGGGTTGAAGGCCGGGACGGGCGGGACGGGATTGACGTACGGCCGGGACGGGATCGACGGCCGGGCTGCCGGGGGTCGTCTCGTGGACATTGCTCCGGCGAGCGGTCACTCCGGTCGGCTCGCGAGCACGCGGTCGACCAGGCCGTCGAGATAGTCGGGTGTCAGCGGTACGACGCCGAAGAGCACCCGGACGTAGATCGGCGCGAGGATGCCGTCCAGTACCTCCAGCACGTCGGGGGCGTCCTCGCCGCGGGTGCGGGCCCGCTCCAGCATGCCCTGGAGCTGCTCGGAGCGGACGGAGAGGAACCGGTCACGGGCCGACTCGCCGTCAGGCCCGGTACCCAGCGCGGTGACGACGGTGCGCAGCAGGGCCAAGCCGTCCGGCCCCGTGACGTCCTCGGCGGCCTTGGCGGCGAAGGAGCGCAGGTCGTCGGCGAGGCTGCCGGTGTCGGGCATGGGCGAGCCCTCGGTCAGGCGGCTGACGACCACGTCCATCAGCAGCGCCTCCAGGGTGCCCCAGCGGCGGTAGATGCTGCTGTCGGCCACACCTGCGCGGGCGGCGACCTCGCCCACCGCGAAGGTGCCGTAGCCACGCTCGGCGATCAGGTCGGTGACGGCCTGGTGGACGGCGCTGCGGACCCGGGCGCTGCGGCCTCCCGGGCGGCGGGCGGTAGGCGGTGTCGGCGAAGTGGCCGATGAGGGGTTCTCATGCACGACACCAAGCTTAACGCAGTTGCTGCTTGCGTTTATGGCGATGGCGCGCCTATGGTCCCACTAAAAGCAGTAGCCAACTGCGTTAGGAGTCTGTGGTGAATCCGATCTTCTTCCCCGGCCACCCCCCGTTCTGGTACGAGACCCTGCGGACGCTCGGGCACATCGCCTACGGCGGCGCCGACTTCGGCGAGGTCGCCACCACCGCCGAGCACATCGCCCCCGGCGACTACGACAGCTGGCACGACCAGTGGCTGGCCACTGCCGACCGGGTCGCCGACCAGGCCCGCACCTCACGGGAAGGCGGCCACTGCACCAGCGCCCGCGACGGGTTCCTGCGCGCCTCGAACTACTACCGCTGCGCGGAGTTCTTCCTGCACGGCGACGCCGCCGACCCGCGCATCCACCACGCATACGACGCCTCCGTCGGCTGCTTCCGCCAGGCCGCCGAACTGTTCACCCCCGCGATCGAGCCGGTCACCATCCCCTACGAGGGCACGACGCTCCCCGGCTACCTCTACCGCTCCGACACCTCCGGCCTGCCGCGCCCGACCGTGGTGATGTTCAACGGCTTCGACGGCACCGCCGAGGAGATGCACTTCTTCGGCGCCGCGGCCGCCGTCGAACGCGGTTACACCGTCCTGGTCCTCGACGGTCCCGGCCAGCCCGGCACCCGCCACCACCAGAACCTGTTGTTCCGCCCGGACTGGGAGAACGTCATCACCCCGGTGCTCGACTTCGCGGCAACGCTGCCCGAGATCGACCCGGAGCGGATAGCCGTGTTCGGCGTCAGCATGGGCGGCTATCTCGCGCCCCGTGCCGCCGCCTTCGACCGACGGATCGCCGCCGTCGTCGCTCTCGACGGCGTCTTCGACCTCGGCGACATCAGCACCGCCCCCCTCGCGCTGCCCCGCGCCGAGGCCGAGCGTCGGCTGCGGGCCCCGCACGACCCCGAGCTGGACGCCGCACTGGCGGCCGCCATGGCCGCCGACCCCAGCATCAAGTGGGCCATCGAGCACGGCATGTTCGCCATGGGCGCCGGCACCCCGCGCGCCTTCTGCGCCGCCTACCTCGACTACCACCTGCGCGAGGGCATCGCCGAACAGATCACCTGTCCGGTACTGGTCTGCTCCGGTGAGGACGACGGCTTCTTCAAGGGGCAGCCGGAGAAGCTGTACGACCATCTGCGGTGTGAGAAGACGTTCCTGGCGTTCACCGATGCCGAGGGCGCCGATGCGCACTGCCAGTCCGGCGCCCAGAAGCTGGCGTTCGCCCGGGTCTACGACTGGCTTGACCGGGTGATGGCCCGCCGTCCTCCAGTGGTCGGGTCCATCGGCAGGGCGCTGGTCATGACGGGCGCGGTGGTCGAGGCCGTCGACGCCGGAGATCGGTGGTCCGTCCCCACCCCCTGCCGGGCATGGGACGCGCACGCCACGCTCAACCACCTCGTCGGCGGCATGCGGATCTTCGCCGCTGAACTGACCGGCACCGACCCCGGGGGCGAACACCACGACGACTGGCTCGGCGCCGACCCCTCCGGCGCCTACCGGGCCGCCGCTGAAGCCGACCGCGCCGCCTGGCAGCACGCGGCCCCCACCGGCATCGACCTGGCCAAGGCGACGGTCCGCCTCGGCTTCGGATCCGTCCCGGGACCGATGGCGGCGCTGATCCACCTCACCGAGGTCCTCGTCCACGGCGTCGACCTGGCCGTCGCCATCGACCGCACCGACCTGATCGACCAGCACCTGTGCGCGGACCTGCTCGCAAGCATGCGGGAGATGGACATGGAGCCCTTCCGCCGCCCCGGCATGTTCGGCCCGCAGACGCCTGCCTCAGAGGGCGCACCGCCGCACGTGCGACTGCTGGCCTTCCTCGGTCGACAGATCTGAGACGGCAACGAAGTGACGGGTGCGCCGCCGACGGTGGCGCACCCGCTCGTGCCCGCGGCCCGTGCCGTGACTCCAGGACAGGGATGAACGGGCGAGGGGCGACGGCGCCGAACGCTGCACCAGAGCGTCGAGTACGCGGTCCTGGCCGTCGGCCCTCAACGGGCGAATGACGACACAGGTGACTTCATGAGGCTCGCCGGTCTCGTAGGCAGCAGCGCGATGGCGGCCGTCACCGCGTCAGCCGGCTTGGGCGTAGAGGAATTCCTGGCCGTCTTCGGTGGTGGCTTTGACGGTGGTCCGGCCGTGGAGCTTGCTGCCGCGGGCGGATCCGACGGGGAGACCGGCACCTTGATCGCGGAGCAGGTGCTCACCCTCACTGCCGGTCGATGGGGTGGAGGGGGATGTCGAGGTAGGACTCGGCGTCGGTCGGGGAGGTGATGTCGATGGTGAACACCGGGGCGGTGTTGTTGTCCTGGGCGAAGAGGGGGTCGTGGGTGTCGATGACCAGTTGGAGCTGGTGTCCCTTGGCCACGACGTAGTCGGCGGGCTGGAGGGGGATGGCCACGGTCGTGGCCTGGCCCGTGTGCTCGGCGGTGAAGGAGCAGGGGGCGTGGGTGATGATGTGGGCCCTGCCGGTGGCCGGGTCGGCGTCGAGGAGGTAGGCGACGATCGTGGCGTCCGCCTGCTGGGGCTTGACCGTCACCCGCAGTTCCAGTTCGCCACGGACGCGTGAGGACTGCGGCAGGTGCGTGGTGGTGAAGACGGCGGCCAGACCGCGGTCGATGTCTGCGGTCTTGTAGACGTGGGGCAGGCCCATGCGTTCGGCCAGCCCGGTCTGGACGAGCTTGGGGGCGACGACGATGTCGGTGCCCTTGCCGGTGGCCTTCACCGAACGGGTCCAGCCGGCCTGCGGGTCGCCCTCGGAAAGCTGCCCGTCGCGCTGTCCGGCGGGCGCGTCGGCGAGGTGGAACCGCTTCTTCGGCAGGGCGTAGTTGTCCCAGGAGGAGTGGCGGAGGTCGGAGAGGGGGTTGAACATGTACTCCGAGCGGACATCGAACCGCGGAGTCGCTCCGTCGCCGGCGCTGCCGCCGAGGTGATGGTCCATCCACCGGTAGGCCATGTCGGTGGGCTTGGCGGGGAGGCCGGCCAGGCCCGGGAGTTCGGCGTTGCCGTGGTCGCCGACCTGGACCAGGAGCGTCTTGGGCCCGGTCAGACGGTTGTGGAAGTCGATGACGGCGGGCACCGAGAAGATGGTCTCGTGCCAGGCGGTGGTCAGCAGGATGGGTGTCGCGGCGTCGTTGTAGGTGTTCAGGTGGTTATTGGGCGAGCGCTGCGCGGCGAACTCCCCGACCTGGTCGTCGATGGTGTTGGCGCGGATCTTCTGAATGATCTCGCGGAACTCCTGCGAGCACCGGTCCTCGCCGAAGAGCTGGACGAGCGCCTCGAACGCCTTGAGGTGGCGGGTGCCGTTCTCGTACAGCGAGGTGAAGAGGTCGGCCCAGGCGCTGGTGCCCGCGACGGCCTTGATCCGCGGGTCCTGCGCGGCCGCGAGCAGGCTCGTCCCGGCGCCGTATGAGGAACCGAAGAATCCGATCCGGTCCCCGTCGACACCGTCCTGCTGGATCAGCCAGTCGATGACCTCGGTGGCGTCGGCGACGTCCTGCGGTCCTGCGACGTGGATCTCCCCCGTGGACCTGGCGAGGCCGCGCTGGCTGTAGGCCAGGACGACGTAGCCGCCAAGCGCCCAGCGGGAGATCATGCCGAGGTAGGCCCGGTGTCCGATGTTGATCAGCGGGGCGGGCAGGACGACCGCCGGACAGGTCTGTCCGGGTGCGAGGTCGCGCGGGACGCTCAGTGACGCGTCCAGGACCGTCCCGTCCGCCATGGTGAGCGAGACCTCCGAGTACCGGGCGATCTCCGCGTACGTCTCGTACGTGTCGGCCAGGCCCCACTGGTCCAGACGGCCGATCCGGCGCGGCGACGGGTCCAGCAGCGCTTCCCGGATCGCGTCCAGCTTCGTGAGGTCGTCGGCGCCGAGCGTGAACGGGTTCTCCGCGGTTTCGTCAACAGACATGGCTGTACCCGCCTTCTGTGAAAGGGATGGCAACGAGGTGTCAGCGACATGCTCACCCAGCCAAGATCACCCCGGGGGAGCGTTCCGCGCTGATCACTCGGACGGATGGATGGCGCCGTGCCAAACCTCCGGACGGACAACAGGCCAGAGCTTGACCGAGAACTGCCGGGCTCAGCCGACGGCGGCGGCGCCGGATCCCACGCACGCGAGGACAGCTGTCAGTCTCCGGCACCGTCGTCCTCGTCGAGGCCGGGCGCGTGTACGGCGGTCCCCGCTCAGTGAGCGGGGTTCGTACGGAGGTGGGCGGCGCCCGAACGCACCGCCCAGCCGAAGACGGCGAAGGCGACGACGCCCACCGCGACCGAGTCGTACGGCGCCGGCAGATGTCCGGAGCCGCCGAACGTGCCGAGCCACGACAACAGGGCGAGCGCCGCCAGGTGGAACACGAGCCAGGCGCCCTGGCGCAGTTCCTCGGCCGGGGGGCTGCCCGCCGTTCTGCGTCGTTGCAGCAGGAACAGCGGGACACCAACAAGGACGAGAGGCAGGGCGAGCCGCAGGTCGTCCCAGCCCGACCAGTAGACGAACTCGGTCGCCACGGCGAAACTGACCGGTGCGATCCAGCGCACCCCCGGCATGTGGCCGTCCGCCAGAGGCACGCCACGCTCCCGGTCGTGTGCTCGGAAGGACGCCACGGCCACCGCCGAGGCGGCGTAGATGATCAGATACATGTCTCCCATCACGCTCACGATGTCCTGCCAGCCGCCGAACGGCAGCATGAAGAGCATGATGACCGCGAGGTTGAGGACCAGGGCGCGGCGTGCGATGCCGGAGCGGGGATCGATGCGCATGAAGAAGCGGGGCAGCAGACCGTTCTTCGAGAGGGCGTAGGTGTGGCGGGCGTCGATCGCGACGCCCACGTAGGCGGAGCCGCCGGGGGACACCACCGCGTCGGCGTAGAGCAGTGTGGCAAGCCAGTGCAGGTTGAGGACGAGGGCTAGCTGACCGAACGGTGACTCGAAGTTGACCCCCTGCCAGCCGTGCGCGAGCAGTGAGTCAGGCACCGTGTAGAGGTAGGCCAGTTGGAGCCCGAGATAGACAAGCACCGCGAGGCCGATGCCGGTGAGGACGGCGGCGGGGACGTTGCGGCGCGGATTGCGGGCTTCTCCGGAGAAGTCCAGAGGGGCCTGGAACCCGTTCACGGAGTACACGATGCCGCCGCCGGCGAGTGCGGTGAGGCAGGCCGCGTATCCGTACGGGGCGAACCCGCCGTGCTCCGTGAGGCGACCCGAGTGGGTGCCGGAAAGGAACAGGGCGATCACCGTGAGCACCGGGACGACGACCTTGAACACCGACACCAGGTTGTTGACGCGGGCGAACATCCGCACCGCGAACCAGTTCAGCGCGGTGAGCAGCACGCTCAGGGCGGCGGCGACGCCCAGGCCCGACGCGGTGAGGCTGCCGCCGTGGTAGAGCCCGGGCACGTAGTGGTCGGCGTACTGCATGATCGCGCTGATCTCGGCCGCGGTGCCGCCCACGGAGAGCATGACGGACCAGCCCACGACCGTGCCGACCAGCCGGCCGTTCGCGTACAGCGGCCAGCGGACCGTTCCGCCGCCTTCCGGCCTGGTGGCGCCGAGTTCGACCATGACCAGGGCCACCAGTGCGCAGAGCAGGCCGGCCGCGACCCAGGAGAGCAGCGCGGCGGGACCTGCGGTCTGGGCGGCGTACATGGCGGCGAACAGCCAGCCCGAGCCGAGGATGTTGGAGAAGCCGATCGCGGTCAGAGCCCAGAACCCCAGGTCTTTGCGCAGTCGGCTCTCCTCGGCGCGGACATCGGGGGATCCGGCAGTCTCCGCCGGCATTTGCTGCGCCACGTGGCAAACCTCCTCGACGATCACGGAACCGCGAGGGGCCAGCGTGCCACGTGGCACGTGGCACGTCGCGAGTGTCGAAGTGCGGTCCGTCCCGCGCCGTCGGGACAGGCCGTATGCGTAAGTCGCCGTCGCGCCAGACCGCTTCGCGGAGCTGGAGGCGCCCATAAGCCCATACTCCGGTATTTGCGTGAGGCCGGGGGTGCGGGTCATCGCGGTCGGATTGTGCCGCCCCGGATGGCGAGCGAGCAGCAGTGCACCGTCGTTGCGGTGCAGATACCCAGCCGCTCTCACTGCATCGCGGCACCGGTGCGTGCAACTGGTGCGTGTCATGCGACGGCCCGGTGCCGGATTCGCTGCAATGTATGTGGGCAGGGGAAACGGCACACGACACCGCCCAAGTGAGGAGCCGACATGACCACGTTCGTCATCACTGTCCCTGGCACTTTCCTCAGCGACATCAATGACTCGGCACGCGGGGCTCTCGAGCGGGAGCTGGCTTCTCGGCACACTGACGTGAGCGAGAGTGAAGGGGTTGACCTGCTGACGTTGAACGAGGGCGGTACTTTCTCGGTCCGCCTCGAAGTGGACGCTGTAGACCGCTACGAGGCGGAACTGCAGGCCACCAGGCTTGTCGTGGCTGCTTTGAAGGAAGCGGGAATCAACGAAGCTGATGCCCCACTCGGCTCCCCGGTAGTCACCGGCATTGACAGTGAACTGTAATCGGGCGGGGCGACGGCATGGCCGTGGCCTGTGTGGGTCCTCAACTTGCGTAAGGCCCTCGTAGTGCATCGTCGGGCTCTGGGTCTCTGCCGGTGGTGAGAGGTCGACACGGCAGGTGGTGCGGGTGCCGGTCCAGCACCGCAGCAGGTCGTGGAGGACGTCCAGAACTTGGTAGGGGCTCAGCCCGGCATATGTGCTTCCGGGTCGTGGCGCCGCAGGGGGAGGAAGGCCCGGGTAGCGGTGATGAGGGTCGGTGCCTGATATAGACCAGTGCCAGGGCTTCCCGGATGCCGCCTCGGCCGCACCCGCGCTGCCCGCTGACTCGGCTTGTGAGGGGGAGCCAGAGTCAGCTGTCCTCGCACTTGTGCGCTTCACGGCATCTGAGGCACCCGGAATCGCCGCCGGTACTCGCTTGGTGTCGTGTTCAGACGGCGTCGGAACGCTCGCACCAGCGTGTCCACGGTGCCGAAACCGCAGGCGGACGCGATCCGTTCGAGCGTGGCGTCGGAGGATTCCAGGTCGTGGCGTGCCTTCTCCACGCGCACCGATTCGATGTACGCGTGCGGGGTCACGCCCAGTTCGGTCTTGAACAGGCGCGTCAGGTGCCGGTCGCTGACGTGTGCGTACTCGGCGAGTTCAGCCACGGTCAACGGCTCGGCGATGCGGCGCAGGATGTGGTGGCGCAGGTCCTCGATGCGCCGTGTCGTGGAGACTTGGGTCAGCGGAACGCTGAACTGGCTCTGACCGCTGGGGCGTTTGAGGTACATCACCAGCTGGCGGGCCACCCGTAGCGCGACCTCCTCGCCGAGATCGTCGGCGATCAGAGCCAGGGAGAGATCGAGGCAGGCACTGATGCCGGCTCCGGTCCACACGTTGTCCTCGCGGATGAAGATCGGGTCGGCGTCGACTTCTACGGCCGGGTGATCGGCGGCCAGCCGCTGTGCGGTCGACCAGTGCGTGGTCGCCCGCTTGCCGTCGAGCAACCCCGCCGCGGCGAGCAGGTGCGCGCCCACGCACACGGAGGTGATCCGGTGCGACCGCGCGGCGAGCACCTTCACCCATTCGACAAGACCGGGATCGACGAGCGGGTGCACGCGGCGTTCTTCATCCACCTCCACGGCACCAGGTACCAGAAGGGTGTCGATGCCGCGGCGTGCGGCTTCCTCGAAAGTGAGGTCGGGCAGGATGCGCACGCCCGCCCCCGTGGTGACCGGGTCCATGGTCGCGGCGGCGAGCACGACCTGGTAGCCCGCAGCCTCGTCGGTCTCGCGCAGGGCGAGCGAGAACACTTCGGGGGGCCCGGTGACATCGAGCAGGTCGACGCCCCCGAAGAGCACGATGACGATGAGCCGTCTGGCGGCGGTGTCCGGCACGGTTCTCTCTCCCCGGTCAGCTGAGCGGCGCATGTCCGTATCTGCAGGTTACATGTCATTGCCGACGTCCTGACTCGGTCCTAGCGTGGTGGACGCAGCTCGACGGAGCACCGCGAACTGCACACATCCCACGTATCTCCGGAGGCGGTTTCCCCATGTCCAGAACGACGCTGCGCGAGCTCAACGGCTTCGACCAGGCACCCGCGAAGCTGGCCGACTCGACGCTGATCCTCATCGACTTCCAGAACACCTACACCCAGGGCGTGATGGAACTCGACGGCTGGGAGAAGTCCCTCGACGCCGCAGCGCAGTTGCTGGCACGGGCCCGCGAAGCCGGCACCAAGATCGTGCACGTCATCAACGACGGCGGCGAAGGCACCCCGTACGACATCCGTGCCGAGATCGGCCACATCCACCCCGAGGTCGCGCCCCTCGACGGCGAGCCGGTCATCGTGAAGCAGGCCCCGAACGCATTCCTGGGCACCGACCTCGACACACACCTCGCAGCGGGCCAGGACGTCGTCATCGCCGGCTGGATGACCCACATGTGCGTGATGTTCACCGCGCAGGGCGCCTTCCTGAACGGCAACCGCCCCACCGTCGTCGCCGAAGCCACAGCAACCCGCCCGCTGCCGGTCATGGGCACCGACCTCGACGCCCGCCAGGTGCACGACAGCGCCCTCGCCACCATCGCCGACCTGTACGGGGTCGTGGTTCCCACGCAGAAGGACATCGTCTGATGAAGGCCAAACTGCTCCGTTCGGCCGCCGCCCTGGGTGCCGCCGCCGTGCTCGCCGCCACGATGACAGCGTGCGCCGGAAGCTCCGAGGCCGCCACGCGTACCGAAAGCCGCGACCAGCGCCACGAGAAGAACTACGCCAAGGACACCACGACGCTGCGTCAGCTGATGAAGCTGGACGAGACACCCGCGAAGCTGGCTGACTCGACACTGATACTTGTCGACTATCAGAACGTCTACACCGACGGCGCGATGGAACTCACGGACTGGCGCGACGCGGTCAAGAACACCAAGACCCTCCTGGAGCGGGCCCGTAAGGCACACACGCCTGTCATCCACATCGTGGAAAAGGGATACGACCTCAAGTCGAAGGCGGGCCAGATCATCCCGGCGCTCAAACCGGCCAAGGGGGAGACCGTCGTCGAGAAGGCAGTACCGAACGGCTTCCACGACACCGGCCTCGACGCCGAGCTCAAGAAGACCGGTCGCAAGAACGTGATCATCTCCGGCTTCATGACCCACATGTGCACCCTCTTCACCACCGAGGGAGCCGTCTACAACGGCTACAACCCGACCGTGATCGGCGACGCCTCTGCGACTCGCCCGCTCCCGGTCAATGGCAACCCTCGCGGCATCCCCGCCAAGCAGGTGCACGAGGTCGCCCTCGCCACGATCCAGGACCGCTTCGGCGTCGTGGTCCCCGAGCAGCGCGACCTCAAGTAGCGCCTTCCCCGGGATGATCAGCCGCACGGCATCGGCGAGCATGTCGTTTCGCGTCCCCGGCGCGCGGGAGGGCGACCCGCGTCGGCCGGGGCTGGGTGCCGGGAGTGGTGATGGACAGGGCCTCCAGGTCCACGCCGCTGGCACCCGGTGGTATCAGCGAGATCGGCCAGCGAGGCTAGCTCCGGGCACGCAAGGCCTGCGAGAGCGCGCTCATGCTGATGTCGATGACCGTGCGGAGCTGCTTCTGGCTCGCTCTGGTCCTGCTCATCACGGCGAGCGACTGGTTGACCGCCGATATGTGAACCGCGAAGTCGTCGGCATCGCCTTCGGTCAACTGTGCGGCGTTCAAGGCGGTCCGCAGCCGCGCGTGCTGAAAGCCCAGAGCTTCGATCGCGCGTGCGGCGATGGTGTGGCTGAGCACCGGCGCCGCCATCGCGGTCTGGGCGATCAGGCATCCATCAGGTACGTCAGGGTCGGCGATGCGCCGCAGGGTGACCTCGAAGAACGCCCGTACCGCCTGGAGCGGCTCCTCGGCCGCACGTGAAAGTGCCTGGTCGTACCTGTTTCCGTAGAGCGCGGCGTAGCGGTCCAAGCAGCGCAGGTAGAGCGAGTCTTTGTCGCCGAACGAGGAGTAGATGGAACTGCGGTTCAGTCCGGTCGCCCTGGAGAGGTCGTCGAGAGATGTGTCGGCGTATCCGGCCCGCCAGAACTGGACCATCGCCGCGTCGAGCGCCATGTCCACGTCGAACTGCTTCTTCCCGGCCATCACGCATGCACCTCGTTCTTGGACCAGCCGTTGTGGCCCTGCCCATCCTATCTTGAACTAACCAGTACAAGATGCAGTAGGCTCCAGGCATGACCGACGACGCCATAGCCCCGAACCGCTCCCGTGACCAGAACCCGGTCCCCGGGGTGCCGCTGTACGACCTTGCGGGTTTCACTCACCGTTGGGTCGACGCGGAAGGAATCCGACTTCACGCCGTGGAGGGCGGCCGGCCGGCCGGACCCACTGTCGTCCTGCTCGCCGGATTCCCGCAGACCTGGTGGGCCTGGCGAAAGGTGATGCCAGGCCTTGCCGAGCGATTCCACGTGATCGCCATCGACCTGCCGGGGCAGGGCCACTCGGAGCGCCCCGAAGGGGGCTACGACACGCACACCGTCGCTTCGCGTGTCCAGGCGGCGCTGACCGCGCTCAACGTGTCGAAATACTGGCTCGTCGCTCATGACATCGGGGCCTGGGTTGCCTTCTCGCTGGCCCTGAAGTACGAAGAGCGCCTGCATGGTGTCGCTCTGCTTGACGCCGGCATTCCCGGAATCACCCTCCCGGACTCCATCCCAACGGATCCCGACCGGGCCTGGAAGACCTGGCACTTCGCCTTCCACCTGGTGCCCGAACTGCCCGAGACCCTGCTCACCGGCCGCGAGCGTGACTACGTCGGCTGGTTCTTGAAGGTCAAAGCTCTGTCCCCGAACACCTTCGACGGCGCCGAGATCGACCATTACGCCGCCGCCATCGCGGCCGAGGGAGGTCTTTCAGCGTCTCTCGCCTACTACCGCGACGCCGCGGAATCAGCGCGTAAGAATCATGACGCTCTCGAACGAGGGCACTTGACCGTCCCGGTCCTGGGAATCTCCAGTACCCATGGCTCGATCCCCGACATGGCCGCCTCCATCAGCCCGTGGGCAGAGAACGCGACCGGCGTCGTCATCCCGCAGGCCGGACACTTCATTCCCGACGAGCAGCCCGACGCAACTGTGGACGTGTTGACCGCGTTCATCGATCACGGGCGTGTCGAGTAGTTCGCGTAGTTCGCGACGCGCGGGTCAGTCCGGTGATGTCGGCGAGATCAGCCAACAGCCGTGCCCGGCATGACCCACCACCGCTGCACCGTCGGCGGAGACAGGGCAGCGGCTGCCACAGTGGCCGGGATCCTGCCGACCAGCGCGCCAGCAGGGGGGGCGGTCGGCCAGGTGAGTGCGGCGGCGGCACACCCTCATGTGGCGCGGGGAAGACGACTTCCGCCGGCACGCTCAAGCAGTCGGCAACTTCTTGGCGACAGCCGCCGCGGCCCGTACGAACTCGCCGACGTGCTCTGTGGTGTTCCCCTCCAGCCAGACCGGTCCCCGTTCGATCGGCTGTGCGTCGTGCAGAGGCACGTAGGCCACGTCCGGTCGAGGGTAGTAACGCCGGGAATGTTCTCCGACGGGCAGGATGCCCCTGCCCATCGCGACCAGCGTGAGCATTTCGGAGAACGATCCTCCGGTCGGCCCCTTCGGAACTGGCCTGCCCGACGGGGTGTAGTCCGGTGTGCGATCTCGCTTGAATCCCGCTGAGGTCACCTCCGGATACTGCACCACGGGGTGTTCCGCGAGCACTTCGAGCGACACCGACTCCTCGTCGGCGAGTGGATGCCCGGCCGCGGTGGCGAGCACTCGCTTCTCCGTCAGCAGTACTGGCCCACAGGCCATTCCGTCGAACGGGTACGAAGCGATGAGGACGTCTATCGAGCCGTCAAGCAGGCTCGCACGCGAGTTGGACAGCTGAACCTCCCGTACGTCGACCCTGCAATCGGGGTGGCGCTCGCTGAACAGACCCACCACCTTCAGGAGCGCGGGTGCTGTCCACTCGCCGAGGAAGGCGACCCGCAGTTCTCCTGTGACACCGCGACTGGCATCGGTGGCCCTTCGGAGCGCCTCCTCCATCCCGGTGACCAAGGGCGCCAGATCGTCGGCCAACTGTCGCCCGATCGCCGTGAGCCGAACCGTTCTGCTGGTCCGCTCAAACAGCATGCCGCCGACCCGCCGTTCAAGCTTCTTGATCACCTGACTGACCCGGCCGGTCGTGACGCACAGGCGCTCGGCGGTACGGCCGAAGTGCAGCTCCTCGGCAAGCATCAGGAAGGTCTCGATCTCCACCCGTTCCAGCATGATGCCCCCGTTCGTTGAATCAGGCTCAACGATCGTATTCCGATCCTGCCTTGATGGCGGACTCCTCTGAGCGGATCGTAAAAGGCGCACACCTGGACTCCACCATCGAAGGAAGCCTCATGAACGTCTCGGACATCACCACCCGCCCGACCCGGACCGACGAGCCCTCGTGGGAACACGGCCACCCCGCACGGAGCCCCGGTGACCGACTCGGCTCCCCCTCGCTGCGCGTAAAAGCATTCGACCATCTAGTCCTCAACGTCGAGGATGTCGAGCGGTCCCTGGACTTCTACTCCGGACTCCTCGGCCTGGAACCGGTACGCGTTGCCGAGTGGCGAGCCGGCGAGATCCCGTTCCCATCGGTGAGAATTACCGCTGAGACCATCATCGACCTGGTAAGTCGCCCTCGGGGCGAGTCCAACGTCGACCACATCTGTCTCACTGTGGAACCACTGGACTGGGACGAGTTCATCGCCTCGGGTGCCTTTACCGTCCTCGAAGGCCCAGTCGAACGCTTCGGCGCGCGGGGTACCGCCACGTCGGTCTATGTCCAGGACCCGGACGGCAACACTGTGGAACTTCGCTGGTACCCGCAGGACGCCGCGGCCTGACTGCGCTCAAGCTCTTCCAGGCGGCTCGGACCATGAAGAAAAGGAACGGCTGTGAAGACATCTCGCATTTTGATCGTGGGGGCCGGCATCTCCGGTCCTGGCACTGGCCAAGGTTCTGCTGGAGCGCGGAGTGGCGGTGGATGTCGTCGAGCGCCGCGCCGAGGGCGCACCGGAACTCGGCGCCGGTCTGTACCTTCCAGCGAACGCCGTACGGGCCCTTGATGCCATCGGCGTGGGGGACGAAGTGGCCGAGTACGCCGCGCCGGTGACGCGGCAGCGGTTGCACGACCACCGGGGGCGGGTGCTGACCGAGTTCGCCGTGGACCGGATCTGGGGTGACGTCGGCCCGTGCCTGGCGATGGCCCGGGGCGAGCTGCACACGGTGCTGCGCGACGCCGTCGACGGCACCGCCGTCCGGTACGAGACCGAGGTGCACGCCGTGACCGACGACGGGACCGTGACCTTCTCCGACGGCACCGGCGGCGCCGCTACGCCGACATCAACAGCTCCGCTCCCACCCCTCCGGCCGGCGACTGGCGCACACTGTTCGCCGACTTCGCCGGCCCGGTTCCCGCCCTCCCCAGCGGGCCGTGCCCGCCGACGCGACTGAAGAGGCAGCCGAACCCGTGACCTGGGGTTTCTGTTGCTCACCCCCCTCTGGTCGCCGAAGAGGGGGCTGCCGACGTGGGCAGGGTCCAGGCGAAGACCGCGCTGAGGGCGATGGCCGAGACTGCCATCAGCAGACCCGCGCGGACGTCGAACGACGCCGTGACCAGGCCGGCGGCCATGGCTCCGGCGGGCGCCCCCACGCCGGATGAGAGCATGCGCCGCGTGGTGTTGACACGGCCCTGCAGAGGGCCGGGGGTCACGGTTTGGGCGTAGGTCACGGTGTTGACGATGACCATCAAGTACACCGTTCCCCAGGCCGCGATCGTCGGCAGGGCGAGTCGCCAGTCGGAGGCGAGAGCGGTCAGCAGGCCGAGGGCGGTGCTGGCCGGCAGCGCCACACGCATGATCTGCACAGCCCCGACCCTGCGGAGCAGACGTGGAAGCGCGAGCGATCCCAACACGCCGCCGACACTCCACGCCGTGAACATGAGTCCGATGCGGGGGTCGGACTCCTTGATTCCGAGGCAGCGGTCCGCGAAGATCACGAGTTGTCCGATGAAGGCGCCGCCCGCGAACGACTGCAGGCAACCGGAGACGGTCATGGCCTTCAACTCGGGCTGACCCCACAGGAATCTGAGCCCTTCCCTGATCGACTCAAGAAATCGAGGTCGGTCGACCGCGGTTGGCCCGGAGTCGTCGGGAGGGGTCGTCAGCGCCCGAATGAGCAACGCCGAAGCCAGGAAAGTGGCCGCGTCCAGGGCAAGCACTCCGGTGGGGCGAAGGGCCGCGACCAGGAGGCCCGCCATGGCGGTTCCCACGATGCGGACAGTGGCCTCCGCACCCCAGATCGCGCTGTTGGCCTCGGGGATCTGGGCCTTGCCCACCACTGTCGGCACCACCCCGTATCCAGCCGCGTCGAAGAATACGTACAGACTTGAGGACAGGAAAGCGGCAATGACGATATGGGCGGCGGTCAGATAATGGAAGGCGGCTACCAGCGGGATGCTCGCCAAGCAAAGGGCGTTCAAAATGTCGGCAGCCATCATGAGGCGGCGACGGTTCATCCGGTCGGCGAGCGCCCCGGCGAGCAGGCCGAAGAAGACGTAGGGCATCGCCTCGCCCGCCGCGACCAGGGAGACGAGCAGCGGAGATCCGGTTTCCCTGTATACCAGGATCGGCATGGCCACGTAGGAGACGGCGGACCCTGCACCGGACAGGACTCTGGAGAGCCAGAACAGGCGGAAATCCCGGTTGTGTAGGAGGCGTTGCGGCTTCGCTTCCTCGTCCTGGTCGCTGATGTCCGACGGTGGTGGTGTCATGAGAGTTTTTAGTCATGTCCGTGGCCGTCTTGTCAACGCCCCTGGCCGTCCGATCGGCGCCTCCCCCCTCCGCTTGCCCGGATCGTCGCGATGTCATCACCGCACCCCGGCTGGCCCTGGCCGACGGGTCTGCTCGCCGGGGGCGTGTCGTGCCGAGCGGGTCCGTGACCAGGTCGGAGGCGGTTCGACTCTTGTGGCTTGCTCCCAACCGGCATGGAAGTTCTTGTATGTGACATGTACCACACAAGTCTTGCGATGGATGCGGGGGTCTGGTCGCATCACTCCAGCGCCAGACAGGAACGACACAACGACACAACGACACATCGTTACGGGGGAGTGGCAGTGCAATCAGAGGCAGTGCGGGGAAGTCGGGAAGAAGTCAGGGTCGAGAACTCCATCGATCGTTATTATCCCTACATTGCGCCGGCCGCGAAGATGCTCCTCGATGAGGATGCAGTCGGCTCCAGTGAATTCAATCCGGGTCCTCAACTCCCCGGCATGACCCCGAAGTTCCGCGAATTCTTCTCCGCCTCCCGCCTTGCTTATACGCCGCTGGGTGAATATGCGGGGAAGCGTCTCTCATTTCTGAACCTGGCACAGAACCCGGGTACTCGCACTACGAAGACCTTCGCCTCGCTTGTGGTGGTCGCTCGCGCGGTGCGGTTCATTCAGGAGACGGGTCAGCGGGTCATGATCCTGACCCCGTCATCGGCCAACAAGGCCACCGCGATGCGTGATGCGGTGCTGAGCGCCATACGCCTGAACTTGGTTACGCCCGACCAACTCAGCGTCTCCGTCGTCGTTCCGGAGGGCTCGACGCCCAAGCTGTGGGAATCCGAGCTGAGCCGTGACCTGGAGCTGAAGGACCGCAATCCGGTGGCGGTGTACCAGGGAGCCGAGCCGGCCCACGTTAAGGCACTGGCCCGCCATGTGGTCGAGGAGCACGCGGCGGCCTTGAAGGACTCCACCGGAGTGAACCTCTGGTACACGCTCGGTCTGAACAACTACATGGCCGCTGACGTGGTGCGTGCCTTCGCCGAGGCCGATCTCTTTCCCTCCGCCACGCCTCGTCTGCACGTTCACGCGGTATCCAGCGCCTATGGACTGCTCGGTCACGCGCAAGGGCACGCCCTGCTGGACGAGTCCGTGCGCGGCTCGATGGCACACCCCCGCTATTTCTTGGTCCAGCACCTCGGCGCCCCGGACATGGTGCTCAGCCTCTACCACGGTTCCACGAACGCGAATCTGGTGCCCTCGTACGGCTACGACGAGTCGACGGGGCTCTACGAGCAGCAGGCGGACCCCAGGTTCCCGTACACAACGATGAACCCCGGCGAGACGCTCGACACCACTTTCTACACGCGCAACCCGCCGACGTCGCCCCGGATGAACGAACTGATCCGGACGCACGGCGGTGGCGGCATCGTTGTCTCCCTCCATGAATGCCTGACGAGGTACCCGCGGATCAGGGCCCTGCTGCGACCGGCAGGCGTGGAACTGCCCGCCGACCCCAGAGACCTTCGCGAATGGTCCCTGATCATGGCGATGACCGGGATCCTCAACGCCGTCGACCGTGGCCTCGTCCCGGAGGAGGACATCCTCGTGCACGGTTCGGGCTGCTACAGCAGGCACGACTACACACCCTTCCCCCCGGCCTCCCTGCACCGGGTCGAGACCGGAGACATGCTCAAGGACGTGGTCTTCAAGGCCGCGGGTGCGTGAGGACCGACTCACGCACCCGGTGACGGGCGCCCTCAGGCTGTGAACGGCTGAGGTACTGGCCCGTGTCCGACGCCCTCACGCCGTAAGTGACGCATGCGCTCACACGTCACGCCGGCTCCTGGAAGGCCTGCCATGGATACCCCCTTGTCGTCAGCAGCACCTCAACCCGCCACAGCGGCCCCCGTTCTGGGCGGAGGCTGGGTCACACTGCCGCACTTCGCGCTCCGTATGTCCGGGTTTCCCTTCGAACTGATGCAACTGCTCGTATCGGACGACGCGACCGGAGCGGCGCGACGGCTCGTCAGGGCGCGCCGCGGACTCGAGCGAGCCGTGGCCGCGTCGCACTCGGCCGACCTGCTCGCGACCGCGCACAGCCGTCAGGATGGTGCGGCCCTGCGCGCGGTGCGCAAGCGCAAGCTGCCTCCCGCCCAGATACGGTCCGAGGTCGGTTCCGACGAGATCCGGGCCATGCTGGAGGAGTTCGCCGGGTTGCTCGACGAAGAAGCGCACGCCAACGAGCGGTTCCTGGAGTTGTTTCCGCTGGCGGAGCTCGGGACGTCCGACCGCGTCCTGAAGCTCTTCCAGGAGAGCGCGCAGCTGAGAGACGCCCTGCTGGTCTCCAACGAGAGTTCTGAGCCGGTGCTCGCGCGCTGGATCGCCAAGACCCTCGAACCCGAGTGGCGCTGGCACAAGGACGACCGCCCCAGGATCGACACGCTCGTCCGGCATCTCCAGCGAGTCTGCGCCAAGAACGACACCACCGGGCATCTGGGCCCCTTCACCCTGGGCGTCTTCGCACCCGGAAGCCGTGGCATGTCCGCCGAGTCCGTGCCGTTGCGTCGGCACCCCCTGCTCTCGCGCTGGGCGGGGGAGGCCATCGCGGCGGCCATGCGGGACGACCCGGAGGTGCTCCCGCAGTGCCGCCCGCGCAGGGCCCCCGGCGCGGCCGTGTCCGGCGACACCCTGACGGTGTTCTCGATCGATTACACGGCGAAGGTCAAGGACGTCAGGGAGGCCACCCGCATCCGGCCGCCGGTGCCGCTTGCTGCCTTCGACCTGGCCGTCTTCGCCCACTGCGACGGCGACAGAACAACCGCCCAAGTGGCACGCGAGGTCGACTCCCGGTACCGGCCGGGCGACCCGCTGCCCCAGGCCGTCCTTGACTCGGTCGCGCGACTGGAGCAGCTGGGAGCCATCCTCGTGGGCCCCGAGCTCCCATACGGTGTGCCCGACCCACTGCCCGAACTCAGCGCGTACGAAGGCGATCCGGAGGCGGTCGCCTGGCGCGGCATGCTGCGTCAGGCAGCCCGGCACCTGGGCGACTTCGGTGCGGTGGAGAGCGGCACCGCCGTGCGGCGCGCCGCGCTCGACGGGCTGAAGTCCGACTTCGAGACCTACACGGGCGTTCCGGCGGAACGAGGGCGGGGCACGTTCTACGGCGACCGCACCGTGCTGCACGAGGACTGCTCGGGACGTTACGCCGACCTGTCCATAGGGCACCCTGTGACGGAGTTCCTCGCCGACGAACTCCCACTCGCCTACGATCTGTCCATGGCGGCACCGCGGCTGCGGATCGCCGCCGAGTCGGAGTTGCTCGGCGACTGGTTCGCGGCACGGTTCCCGGGGCGGTCGGAGGTCCCCCTCTACGACTTCCTCGACGGATTCGTGGCGGACTCCGAGGCGCTTGCCGCGCCGTACGCGAAGATCGACGCCGCGGAGACGGACTTCCTCGACCAGGTGGAGAACGCCCTGCTCTCCGGGGGCACTTACGGCGATACGGAAGTGACCGTGAGCCCCGGCGAGGTGCGCGAGCTCGTGGCCGCGACCGGTGACAGCTGTCCCGTGCTCTGCAATCCGGACCTGATGATCGCGGCCGAGTCGCCCGCCCACCTCGCGACCGGCGATTTCTACGCGGTGATCAGTGAGTTGCACGCCAACGAGGAGTCCCTGAGCCACGGTCTGTTCGGCCCGACCCTCGACGAGCGGTATCCCGATTTCGCGGACTCGGTTCTCGATGGGTACCGGCGGCTGCTCGCGGCGGACGAGGACATCGCCTGCGTGACCCTCGCCCACCGTAACAAGTCCTATATCCGAGTGCCGTTGAACACCGTCGAGATCGAGGCGAGCGGGCGCTCCCCGCTCCCTCGTGAACAGGTCCTCGGCCTGGCCGACCTCCGGGTCACCAGGGCCGAGGGGAGCCTGCGGCTGCGCCGACCGGGAAGCGACCGATTCCTGCGTATGGCCGCGCTGCCGTATGCCTGGCTGGGGGTACGGCACAACCCGTTCGTCCCCTTCGGCTTCGCCCGGTGCCAGGGCGGCAAGCTTCTCGCGGGCCGGCACCATGCGCACATGCCCCGGATCCGGATGGGCCCGGTGGTGCTCCAGCGGCAGTCCTGGCGGGTCGCCGCCCCGGATCTCTCCGCCCGGCACCGACGGGACTCGTTCTTGAAGGTGCAGGAGCTGCGGGAGGAGGTCGGCCTGACCCGGCACCTCTACGCCAAGATCCCCGGGGAGACGAAGCCCGTCTACTGCGATCTGGACAGCCCGCTGCTGGTGCGGCAACTCACCCGTCTGGCAGGGCAGGCGACAGGCCCCGTCGAACTGTCGGAGATGCTGCCCGGTCCTGAACACCTGTGGGTGTCCGACCAGGCCGGCCACTACACATCCGAGCTGCGTTTCGCCGCGTTCTCGGCACCGGTGCCCCACTGACGTACCCATGACCGAGGAATGAACGCCATGTCAGCAGTGACCCCACCCCCACGCGCCTCGCTGCACCGCAGGCTGCGCATGCACACCGGATACCGCTGGCGCAACAGCGGCCACCCCGTATTGACCTGGTTGCGCACCGCGGTGGACACCCGCGACGGTGCCGTGTTCCCGGCCGTCAGCTCGTCCCTGGGTGGCCTGTCCGTTTCGTATTCGGGTCTGGCCGAAGGTCTTGCCTACACGCTCGAATTCACCGAGCTGCGCCGAGAATCGAGGGACGGGAACGCGGCTAGACGTACGGAATCCGAGATCTCGGGGAAGGCACTCCGCGACCCTGACCGGCTGCCGGATTCCGACATCGCCATCGTGGGCACCAGTGCGGCAAAGGCACGGCGGTTGCCGACCGACGCCTCGCTGATCGTGCCCATGCGCGTCCACTTCGTCATCGACACCGACGACGGCGATTCCGATGCCGTACGACGCAAGATCTCCAAGCGTGAACGCGAGCAGTTCAGACGGGCTATGCGGCGCCATGAGTGGACGTGGGCCGTCGAACACGATCCGGCCTGGTTCGACGTGTTCTACAAGCGGCTCTACCGCCCCACGATGCGCGAACGCCACGGCGCGCGGGAGCGCACCGAGACCAAGGACGTCTCCTACGAGTGTCTGTTCCGCGAGGGCCGCATGTTCAGCCTTTCCCAGAACGGCAAGCGCGTCGGGGGAGCTCTCTGCCACTGGGACCGCGCCTCCCGCACTCTGACCCTCCGGCTGCTCGGGGTGGTCGACGGCGCAAAGGAGCACTACGACAGCGGGGCTTTCAAGGCCATCTACCATTTTCTGATCGGATGGTCGGCCGACAACGGAGTCCGTGCGCTCGATTTCCAGGGCACGGAATCATTCCTGAGCAAGGGCACTTACCAGTGGAAGCGGCGGTTCGGGACCCGGGTCGTTCTTCCGCCGAACCATTTCGGGAACAAGCGGCTGTGGTTCCAGGTGCGCAGCGACACACCCGAGGTGCGCGACTTCCTCGTGGCCAATCCACTCCTGGCGGAGGGGGCGGACGGCGCTCTGGAAGCCGTCTACTTCCATGACGCCGACCGAGCGGCCCGCATCGACTACTCGGCGAAATCCCCTGGTGTGGAACGAGCCCGGCACATCGACCTGGACGCATTCCTCGCCACCGTTCCCAAGGGTCTTGCCAGGAGGGCACACTCATGACGACACAGACGCCGCAGTGGTACGGATCCGAGCCGATTCCACTCGGTTCCCGGCTGCCCGCTCCCGCTCTGATCGACGGGCTCACCCGGGCGATGGACGACATCGCTTTCCCCATGTCCCCGGCCTCCCTGCGCCCCGTGGTCCTCCCGGAGGAGTCCTACCAGGAGATGTTCACGGCGGCCGCCGCGCTCCTGCGCCTGCTGCGCAGGACGCTGCTGGAGGCCGCGCCCACGGCGGCCGGCCGCATCGCGGCGCTGGGCGCCGACGAGGAGATGTACCCGCTCTTCGTCGACAGCGCCGCCGAAGAGGACTTCGCCACCTGTATCGCCCGCCCCGATGTCATGGTCGACGCCACTGGACCCAAGTTCGTCGAGTTCAACATCGGCGCCGGTATCGGTGGTGTGGTCGACACCTCGCTGAACTCCGCGGCGTGGATCGAGGCGTACGGCGGCCGTGAGCTGGCACCGTTCACCGGTCCCGACCCGCTCGCGGTGCGCGACCAGATATTCGTCCGGGCCGTCCGGGAGCTCGGCGTCAGGCCCGGCGTGGCCATCGTCGGCACGGCCCGGGACCTGAACGGCAGCAGGACGACGCGCTACTACGACGTTCAGGTCGACTCGCTCAGGAGCCGGGGGCTGGAGGCGGAGTTCTTCGAGCCCGAGGATCTCCTCGCCGGACTCGGCCTGCCCGGCCGCCCTCGCTACGACATCGGCCTGCGGCATTTCACCATTCCCGAGTGGCGCGGACACGCGATCGACCTCGCTCCGGTCCGCACGGCGCTGGACGCGGGATGCACCCTGATCGCGACACAGACCGCGTATCTGATTTCCAACAAGAAGGTCCTCGGCTGGGTCTCCGAGGGGCAGCCCTGGATGTCCGCTCGCGATCGCGAGACAGTCGAGCGCTACCTTCCGTGGACGCGTGTGGTGAGCGGGCGGAGCACACACTGGCGGGGCGCCAAGCGCTTCCTTCCCGAACTGCTCCTCGACAGCCCGGAGGAGTTCGTCCTCAAGCCCGCCATCGGCATGAAGGCGCAGGACGTCCTCGTCGGTCGCCACTGCGACCGCGAACTGTGGGACAGCACGGTGAGTCGGGCAGTGGAGCGCGAGGACCACATCGTCCAGGAGTACGTGCGTCCCGCCCCATATTCCATGGAGTTCGCGGAAGCCGAGGGGACGGGCAGTTACGAAGCCGAGGTGTTCCCGGTGTTCAGCCCCTACGTATTCGACGACCGGCCCGGCGGTTGCATGGTCCGTTACCTGCCGCCCGGGCGGCACGGGGTCGTCAGCATTCACGGGCACGGCGCGTTGCCGACCGTAGCCCTCGCCCGGCGCTGAACCGCGCGCAGGGCGCCTGGCCGCCGGCCGTTCAGCACCTCCGTACCGAAGGAATTCGTGATGTACCGAATCACCCTCACCCGCGAAGAAGCCGCAGAATGCCGTGCGTTGGCCGCGGAGCTGGCTCAGGAGCACGCCTCAGTCGAATCCAGGGAGTTCCTGGACAACGCCTCCGTGTACGCCCAGGAACTTCCGCGAGGGCTCCGTGCCGCACTCAACGAGTTCCGTATGAAGGAACCAGAAGTGGCTTGTGTGGTCAGCGGGTTCCGGGTCGACGACGACGCCATCGGGGCCACTCCGGAACACTGGAAGAGCCGGTCGGCCCAGTCGCCCACCCTCGAAGAGGAACTGTTCTTCCTGCTCTGCGGCCAGCTTCTCGGCGACCCCATCGGGTGGGCGACGCAGCAGGAGGGCCGCATCATGCACGATGTCATGCCGATCAAGGGCCATGAGATTGGGCAGTTGGGCACGGGCAGCAGCACCCCGCTGGAGTGGCACACCGAGGATGCCTTCCATCCCTACCGTGCCGACTACGTCGGCTTGATGTGTCTGCGCAATCCCGACGCCGCCCGGACCACCTATGTCGGAGTAGCGGACCTGGACCTGGACGAGCGGACCAGGGAAACCCTGAGTGGCGCGTTCTTCCCGCTGGTTCCCGACGACGCCCACCGGCCGGAGAACCGTGGTGAGCCAGGGGCCGACGCCGCCACGGCGGAACTGCAAGAACGCAGCTACGCGCGGATCCGCCGCATGCTCGACCAGCCGGAACCGGTGCCGATTCTATTCGGCGACCCCGCCGACCCCTATCTGCGTGTCCACCCCTACTACATGGCGCCGATCCAGAACGAGGCGGCGCGTACCGCCATGGCGGTCTTCTCCGAAAAGGTCGAGACGTGTATGCGTGAGGATGTGCTCCAGCCGGGCCAGGTCATCTTCATCGACAACTTCAAGGCGATCCACGGGCGTCGCCCCTTCAAGGCGCGTTACGACGGCAAGGACCGCTGGCTCAAGCGCATCAATGTCACGAGGGATCTCCGTAAGTCGCGTGACGCGCGTACAGCCGCCCACGAGCGCGTCATCTACTGACGGCCGGGTTCCCACTCGGCCACTTCCCCCTTACATGGAGAGAGAATGCCCAGCTATTTGAAGGCGCCGTACGGTTCGGTCTTGGTTTCCTACACGCAGGACCTGGACGGCGGCGGAAACACCTTCGGCCGGACCTATGAGGCTTTCGTCAGGCAGCACTTCGGAAGCGTCGAGAGCGTCTTCGAGTGGTGTGCCGGGCCCGGTTTCATCGGCTTCTCGCTCCTGGCGTCCGGTCTCTGCAAGACCCTCGACCTCAGCGACGTGAATCCTGACGCCGAGCGTGCGGTTGAGGCCACCGTGCGGGAGAACAGTCTGGACGGACAGGTACGGTTCCACCTCTCCGACAGCTTCACCCAGGTCGCCGCAGGTCTCCGGTGGGACCTGATGGTCGGCAACCCGCCGCATGTCAACCAGGCCGCTCCGGCCTCGGATTACCAGCACAGTCACTCGGCGCTGATCTGGAAGGACACGGACTGGTCCATCCACCGGGACTTCTACGCCGCCGCCCCGCGTTTCCTGCGTCCCGGGGGATCGGTGGTCATCCAGGAGAACTACCGCTTCTCGCAGCCGTCGGACTTCACGGAGATGATCGAGGGCGCCGGTCTGGAGACCGTCGGCACCTTCGACTGCGGGCCCGGATTCGAGGACTACTACTTCCTGTGGTCGCGCCTGTCGGAGAGCCGTCCACCGGCGGAGAACCAGTCCCGATGAGTACCGCCGACGCGTTTCTCGACCAGTACCTGAGCACGCATCGCTTCCAACTCGGTGTGCCCACATCGTTCACGGTGTCGCCGGACGGGCAGCGCATCCTGTTCCTGCGCTCGCAGAGCGGCACCGACCCCATGTCGTGTCTCTGGCAGTTCTCCTTCGACACAGCCAGGGAAGTGCTGGTGGCAGACCCCGCACAGGCTTCCGCGGCCACGGGGGACGGTGCCGGGCCCGAGGCCGAGGCCGGAGCCGAAGCCGACGCATGGATGCGGGAGCGAACCCGTGAACGCTCCCGGGGTATCACCGGCTATGCGACCGACGCAGCCGTGTCGATGGCAGCGTTCACGGTCAACGGCCGAATCGGCACCACCCGGCTGCTCGGCACCACCCAGCCGGAGAGCGGTACGACCCGCTTCCTCGACGGTCTCCCGCCGGCCTTCGACCCGCGCCCGTCCCCCGACGGCAGGCACATCGCGTACGTGCACGCGGGCGCGTTGCGCCGCGTCGCCGCCGACGGATCGGGCGACCGGCTCGTGGCCGCGCCGGACGGCGAACACGTGACGTACGGCCTCGCGGAGCATGTGGCCGCCGAGTCGATGGAACGCCTGCGGGGCTTCTGGTGGTCGCCGGACAGCGAGAAGCTGCTGGTCGCGCGCGTGGATACGGCCAGGGTCCAACGCTGGTACATCAACGACCCCGCCCAGCCGGCCGTGCCGCCCCGGGAGATCGCGTACCCCGCGGCGGGGACCGAGAACGCCGACGTCTCCCTGTGGATATTCGGCCCGCACGGGGAACCTGTCCCCGTCATCTGGGACCGCGGGGCGTTCGAGTACGTCGTGGAGGTGAACTGGGACCGGGACGAAGAACCCCTCGTGGTCGTCCAGGACCGCGGCCAGCGCCGCATGCGCGTTCTGCGGGTCGCGGCGGACACGGGTCTGACGCGGGTCGTGCACGAGGAGACGGACGCTTCCTGGATCTCCGTCGTACGCGGCGTTCCGGCCGTCACCGCATCGGGCGCTCTGGTGTGGGTGGCCGACCGCGAGGGCACTCGCCGACTGCTGGTCGACGGCTCGCCGGTCACCCCTCCGGGGCTCCAGATCCGGGAGGTCGTCGGCACGGACGGGGACACTGTCCACTTCCGTGCCTCGCGGGAGCCGACGCGCACGCACCTGTGGAGCTGGTCGCCCTCCGCGGGACTCGTGCAGGAGACCCGGCTCCCGGGCGTGTGGAACGGGCGGGCCGGTGGCGGGACGGTCGTGTCGTACGGTCGTACGCCGGACCGCGCCGGCTGGACGGTGACTGCGCACCGACGCACCGGCTCGGCCTGCACCCTTCGCAGTCTGGCCGAGCAGCCGGTGCTCACCCCCGACGTACGGCACTTGACCGTGGGCCCCCGTGAGTTGCGGGTCGCCGTCGTCCTGCCGTCCGGGGCGGACCCGGCGCGCCGCCTGCCTGTCCTGATGGATCCCTACGCCGGGCCGTACCTCCAGCGCGTCACCGAGGAGCAGGACGGGTACCTGCTGCCGCAGTGGCTCGCGGAACAGGGCTTCGCCGTCGTCATCGTCGACGGCCGGGGCACTCCGGGCCGCGGCCCCGAGTGGGAGAGGACCATCCACGGAGACATCGCCACCCCGGTCCTTCAGGACCAGGTCGACGGCCTGCACGGGGCCGCCGACGCCCTCAAGTGCCTAGATCTCGGCAGGGTGGGCATCCGCGGCTGGTCCTACGGGGGCTTCCTTGCCGCGTTGGCCGTGCTCCGCAGGCCCGATGTCTTCCATGCCGCCGTGGCGGGTGCTCCGGTCACCGACCAGACCCTCTACGACACCCACTGGCGTGAGCGGCATCTGGGTCATCCGGAGCGTGAACCCGGCAACTACGCGCGGTCGTCGCTGCTCGAAGACGCGCCCAACCTGGTCAGGCCCCTCATGCTCATCCATGGAACGGCGGACGACAACGTGGTGAGCGCCCATACGTTCCGGCTGTCCGAAGCGCTGCTCCGGGCGGGCCGTCCGCACACCGTGCTGCCGATTCCGGGCACAGCACACATGGTCGCCGACATCGATATCCAACGGAGCCTCCTCAAGATCCAGGTGCGGTTCCTCCAGGACGCCCTCGCCGAGCGCCCCGCCACTGTGACTCGGGGGCGCGGTTGAACTTCACGGTCGACCAGAAGCAGCCGAGTACCGCGAGGCCCACGCACCAGGCGACGGCGAGCCGGCCGTTCCAGCGGACTCTCTGACGCCTGGCGGCCACCCTGCACCGTGGCGGGAACGCGTCACAGTTCCTGTAGTGCAAGGCAACCCGCACCAGTTGAGACTTCTGATCCGGTCCACGAGCCGAACCCGCCCCCTCCTGAACCTCACCAGTCAGGGGGAAGGGGGGAAACGAATGAACTGGCTCTGGATGGTCCTCATCAGTTGACAGGTGACCTGCCCGTAAGCCTCGCCCTGCACAGAGGCTGCCCCGCCCTCACCGAGGCACATCGCCGTCGCGGGTGATCAACTCATCGGCGTGGCACGCGCGTTGCCGATGCCGACCGCGTTCATGACCTGTTCGCATTGCGTATGTCGACCATCGCTCAACGGACCATATCCGGCCAATATCCCGTCAGAATGCTGACATGTACCTGGTTGGAATGACACGCTCCCCCGCAACACGCTGCACGTACAGCAACACGCTGCACGCCCGCATCGCGTCCTTTTCTGCTCCGGGCGGCCCTCCATGCCTCCCGGGCCCCCACAGATGGAGCCCGCGTGACCTCTGATATATCCCGTAAGCGTTCGACGCTCGCGATCGCCACCACCGTCGCCGCCGGAGCGCTGCTCACCGCCGGACTGACCACCGGCGCCTCCGCCCAGCCGGACAAGGACACCGAGCCGTCCGGTTCCCCCGTCGCCCTCTCGGTGCCGGCCCGCGCGGACCTCCTCCAGGACGCGAGCGTCGAGAGATCGGCGACCGCCGAGCGGATCGGCCTCGGTGCCAAGGAGAAGCTCGTCGTGCGCGACGTCGTCAAGGACGCCGACGGCACCACCCACACCCGCTACGAGCGCTCCTACGACGGCCTGCCCGTCCTCGGCGGCGACCTCGTCGTGCACACCGCCAAGAGCGGCGAACTGAAGGGCGTCACCAAGGCGACCGAGGCCACCGTCAAGGTCGCCTCCACCGACGCGAAGCTCGCCAAGGGCTCGGTCGCCAAGTCCGCCGAGTCGACCGCCGCGAAGGCGAAGACCGCGCAGGCCGACGCGCAGGCTCCGCGCAAGGTGATCTGGGCCGCCTCCGGCAAGCCCGTTCTCGCGTACGAGACGGTCGTCACCGGTGTGCAGAAGGACGGCACGCCCAGCAGGCTCCACGTCATCACGGACGCCGCGAGCGGGAAGAAGCTGTACCAATACCAGGCCATCGAGAACGGCACCGGCAACAGCCAGTACAGCGGCAAGGTCACCGTCGGCTCCAAGAAGGGCACGAGTGGCTACGAGCTGACCGACAAGACCCGAGGCGGCCACCGCACCTTCGACCTGAAGCACGCGGAGAGCGGCGCCGGCAAGCTCTTCAAGGACGCCAACGACATCTGGGGCAACGGCAAGCCTTCGAGCGCGCAGACGGCCGCCGTCGACGCCGCCTACGGTGCCCAGCTCACCTGGGACTACTACAAGTCAGTCCACGGCCGAACGGGCATCAACGGCGACGGCAAGGGCGCGACATCCCGCGTCCACTACAGCAACGGCTACGTCAACGCCTTCTGGGACGACAGTTGCTTCTGCATGACGTACGGCGACGGCGAGGGTGACAAGAAGCCCCTCACCTCGATCGATGTCGCGGCCCACGAGATGACGCACGGTGTCACCTCGGCGACCGGCAACATGGAGTACAGCGGCGAGTCCGGTGGCCTGAACGAGGCCACCTCCGACATCTTCGCCACTGCCGTGGAGTTCAAGGCCAAGAACCCCAAGGACGTCGGCGACTACCTCATCGGCGAGAAGATCGACATCAACGGCGACGGCACCCCGCTGCGTTACATGGACAAGCCGAGTAAGGACGGCGGCTCCCTGGACAAGTGGAACGCCAACGCCGGCAATGTCGACGTCCACTACTCCTCGGGCATCGCCAACCACTTCTTCTACCTGCTGTCCGAGGGCAGCGGGAAGAAGCGGATCAACGGCGTCCAGTACAACTCGCCGACCGCCGACGGCTCCAAGGTGCTGGGCATCGGACGCGGCAAGGCCGAGAAGATCTGGTTCAAGGCCCTGACGACGTACTTCACGTCGACCACCGACTACAAGGCGGCCCGTAAGGGCACGCTGCGCGCCGCGAAGGACCTGTACGGCGCGACTTCCACCGAATACAAGCGCGTGGCCGCTGCCTGGACCGGCGTCAACGTCAAGTAACCCCCGGTCGGTCATGTAAGGGGCGGCGTCCGAAAGGGACGCCGCCCCTGTCGCGTTCACCGCATCAGGCGAACCGGCGAGGTCGCCGGCAGTGGTGGGAGGTGATCCAGGACGCGGTCGGCCGCGGACCCCCGTCTGTTCGGCCTCTTTGACGAAGAGCTGCCAGCGCGACTTCTTCGCCACACGGTCAGCGACGTAGGTGCACTGGGTCACCGGAGAACGAGGGTGGTCACTGGGCTGGTTCTCGGTCCGGGAACGGTCCGGGTCTTGCGTGACGGAACATCCGGCAGGGCCACGCCCTTGACTGTCAGGCGGCGTTTCCCGCCGAGGTCGGTGCGGCGGCAGGGGCCGGGACGGTGCCCGTGTCCTCGGCGGCTGCGGCCTTCGCCGGTACCCCGATTCCGAGCTTCTGGAGGATCCTCTGCTCGATCTCGTTGGCGAGGTCGGGGTTGTCCTTGAGGAAGTTGCGGGCGTTCTCCTTGCCCTGGCCGAGCTGGTCGCCCTCGTACGTGTACCAGGCACCTGCCTTGCGGACGAAGCCGTTCTCCACGCCCATGTCGATCAGGCCGCCCTCGCGGCTGATGCCCTGGCCGTAGAGGATGTCGAACTCGGCCTGCTTGAAGGGCGGCGCGACCTTGTTCTTGACGACCTTGACGCGGGTGCGGTTGCCGACCGCGTCCGTGCCGTCCTTCAGGGTCTCGATGCGGCGGATGTCGAGACGCACGGAGGCGTAGAACTTCAGCGCGCGGCCACCGGTCGTGGTCTCCGGGGAGCCGAACATCACACCGATCTTCTCGCGGAGCTGGTTGATGAAGATCGCCGTCGTCCGCGTCTGGCTGAGCGCGCTGGTGATCTTGCGGAGTGCCTGGCTCATCAGACGGGCCTGCAGACCCATGTGGGAGTCGCCCATCTCGCCCTCGATCTCGGCGCGTGGCACCAACGCGGCGACGGAGTCGATGACGATCAAGTCGATCGCGCCGGAGCGGATCAGGATGTCGACGATCTCCAACGCCTGCTCGCCGTTGTCCGGCTGGGACAGGATGAGGTTGTCGGTGTCGACGCCGAGTTTCTTGGCGTACTCGGGGTCGAGGGCGTGCTCGGCGTCGATGAACGCCACCGAGCCGCCGGCTTTCTGCGCGTTCGCTACCGCGTGCAACGTCAGCGTCGTCTTGCCGGAGGACTCCGGCCCGTACACCTCCACCACACGGCCGCGGGGCAGACCGCCCACACCGAGCGCCACGTCCAGCGCGGTCGATCCGGTAGGGATCACCTCGATGGGCTCATTGGGCCGCTCGCCGAGGCGCATGACCGCACCCTTGCCAAATTTCCGTTCGATCTGTGCGAGCGCGGTGTCCAGCGCCTTTTCGTGGTCGGTTCCTGCCATGAGCTTTCACCCGGTCCGCTTGTGTGGCACGCCGCACGTCGGAGAACGTGGGCGTCTACTGCAGACAACGGACGTCTCGGAGATCCCAGAAAACGAACATCCGATCGATTTACGTGTCCAGTGAAAGGTACCAAACCGAGGGGGAGCGGGGCGGGTCACGCGCCGGGCCGCTCCGGACGCGGACCGCGACGCCGTCCGATTCCCCTCGGTGGACGACGGCGCCGTCGAACGTCGTCACTGCTTCCGAGAATGCCCTCCACCGGCTTCACGACGTATGAGGCCTCGCTGCGGCCGGCCTCTTCGCCGGCATGAGGGGTACTCAGGTGGCCGTGCCGATCGCGGAGTCGTAGTCACACCGTCCTGCTGTCTCTCGGTACCGGCTTGAGTCACGTTGCTGAGTCTCGTTGCCCTGTTCCCGATGACGCATCATGTGGAGCTAGGTCTCTTCCGCCGTGAGGTGGTTCAGCCGACAAGGGCGAGGACGCCCAGAGCGCTTCCGTGTTCATCGACGACAGGCAGGGCGTCGAGCCGGCGGCTGCGCATCGCGTGCTCGGCCTCGGTCATCGTGGTCACGGGTGAGGTGAACGGCCCGCGGTTGCCGAGGATGTCGCGCAGCTGGACCCGGTCGGTGTAGGCGGGGCTGTCGCGGAGTGCGGCGAGCTGGGCGTGGGTGGCCAGGCCGGTGCAGAGGCCGTCGTTGTCGCAGACGAGCAGGTGGCCGGTGCGGGCGCTGTCCATGACGGACAGGGCGACCTCGATGGTCATGTCGTCACAGACCTGTGGTGCGGCCGCGTCCATGGTGTCGGCCACCGTCCTGCGTACGGGGGTTGCATTCGCCGAGCGGGGCTGCATCTGAACCAGCGTCAAAACGTACCTCCTGCAGAGATGGGTCAGCTTCCTGATCACGAAGGTTCTAGGCCGCCGCGTCAAAGGCCGACTGCCGCACATTGGCGCGCCGAGCAGCGGAAGCGGGACTGCGTCGGCCGCGTGAGGCCACAGCGCGCTTTCGTCGCTCGGGCACCGGCGCGGTGATCGTCACGGGGATGCCGGAGGGGGTCCGGGCGCCGGTGATGCGGCTCAACTCCTCGTCTCCGGAGCGCACCTGGGCGGTCTGCGGGGTGATGCCCGCGGCGACCATCAGGCGGCTCATGTCGCGCCGCTGGCCCGGTGTGACCAGGGTGACGACGCTGCCGGACTCACCGGCGCGGGCCGTGCGGCCGCCGCGGTGGAGGTAGTCCTTGTGGTCGGTGGGCGGGTCGACGTTCACGACCAGGTCGAGGTTGTCGACGTGGATGCCGCGTGCGGCGACGTTGGTCGCCACGAGCACCGTCACATGACCGGTCTTGAAGTGGGACAGGGTGCGGGTGCGCTGCGGCTGTGACTTCCCGCCGTGCAGGGCGGCGGCGCGGACGCCGCTGCTCAGGAGGTGCTCGGTGAGGCGGTCGACGGCGTGCTTGGTGTCCAGGAACATGATCACCCGGCCGTCGCGGGCCGCGATCTCGGTGGTCGTGCGGTGCTTGTCGGCGCCGTGGACGTGCAGCACGTGGTGTTCCATCGTGGTGACCGCGCCCTGCGAGGGGTCGACGGAGTGGACGACCGGGTCGGTGAGGTAGCGGCGGACAAGCAGGTCGACGTTGCGGTCGAGGGTGGCGGAGAACAGCATCCGCTGGCCCTCGGGGCGTACCTGGTCGAGGAGCGCGGTGACCTGGGGCATGAAGCCCATGTCGGCCATCTGGTCGGCCTCGTCCAGGACGGTGATGCCGACCTGGTTCAGCCTGCAGTCTCCCCGGTCGATGAGGTCCTTGAGCCGGCCCGGCGTCGCGACGACGATCTCGGCGCCGCCGCGCAACGCGTTCACCTGCCTGCCGATCGACATGCCGCCGACGACGGTGGCCAGACGTAGCTTGACCGAGCGGGCGTAGGGGGTGAGTGCGTCGGTGACCTGCTGGGCCAGCTCACGGGTCGGCACGAGGACCAGGGCGAGCGGCTGGCGGGGTTCGGCGCGCTGTCCGGCGGTGCGGGCCAGCAGAGCCAGGCCGAAGGCGAGGGTCTTGCCGGAGCCGGTGCGCCCTCGGCCGAGTACGTCGCGGCCCGCGAGGGTGTTGGGCAGGGTCGCCCCCTGAATCGGGAACGGGACGCTCACGCCTTGGGCGGTGAGCGCGGCCAGCAGCTGCTTGGGCATGTCGAGTTCGGCGAACGCCTCGACGGCGGGCAGCGCGGGAGTGATCGTCTTCGGCGGGGCGAACTCTCCCTGGACCGCTGCGGGCCGTCGGCTGTGGCCGCCCGAGCGGCGCGGGTTCCCTGAACGGCTCGGGGCGGGCGAGCCGAAGCGGCTGCCCCGGTCCGAACGGGCGCCGGAGCCGAAAGCGGGGGCGCCGGTGCGGCTGCGGGTGCGGGAGGATCGGTCGTTCGTACGTGTGGGGTTCATTCAGAACCTTCCTTGATACGGCGCGTATCAAGGAATTCCCGCAGCGGAAGAACAGCGCGGGGAATCACAAGAACGGGCCGAAGAGAATGCGAAAGTTAATCTGGCCTGCGGTGAACCCGGGGCGGGGTGCAGGCGGCGAAATGGGCGACGTCATGTGGACGTGCAATTCAGGATGTCGAAGGAGTGCGGGGCAGACCCGATCGAGCGAGCACCCTTGGAGAAGGAGCCGCGGGCGACGGTTGCTCGGCTCCGTACGACATCACCACGGAAAATGCCCGTAGCTGGGGCCCGCACCCCGAGGGATGCGGGCCCCAGCTACGAAGTGCGCGTCGGCGTCAGGCCGGAACGATGTTCTCGGCCGTCGGGCCCTTCTGGCCTTGTGCGATGTCGAAGGTGACCTTCTGGCCTTCGAGCAACTCACGGAAGCCCTGGGCGGCGATGTTCGAGAAGTGGGCGAACACGTCAGCGCCGCCACCGTCCTGCTCGATGAAGCCGAAACCCTTGGCCGCGTTGAACCACTTCACAGTGCCTGATGCCATGTCATATCTCCTTGGGGGCAGTACGCCGGGACCCGCAATGCACGGACACCGGGTCGCTGTGATGATGCCCCGCCCGGAGAATGACCGGAAATTCAGAAACACTTCCACCGAAAGAAAGTGGCGAAGGGCTTGAAGTTTTGGGAACCACAACTGCAACTGAGGACGACAGTAGCATGCCGTTATGGGCCGCGTACGCTGAATAATTCCGCTCTCTTCGTTGCGGTAAAAACACTCCCAGTGTGGAGCGCTAAATCCTCAGCTCGCGGTCACAGATATTGATCCACCCGGAGCGCAGCGTTGCGGCGAAGTTGTCACGCTTCACGATTCGAGGGTCACGTCACGATTCGAGGGTCACGAATACTCCAGGGGCGCCGACCGGACAGACGCCAGCCTCGACGGCACGTACGGCGGCGTCGGCGCAGATCAGGGTTGCGCACCACGTCAGACCGCTGCCGGTGGGCCCGCTGATGCGATGGTCCTTCGGTGTTCGGCGTTGATGCGCTGGGCTTCTTGGAGCTGGTCTTCGAGGATGACGATGCGGCAGGCGGCCTCGATGGGGGTGCCCTGGTCGACGAGTTCGCGGGCGCGGGCGGCGATGCGCAGTTGATAGCGGGAGTAGCGGCGGTGGCCGCCCGTGGAGCGCAGTGGGGTGATGAGGCGGGCTTCGCCGATGGCGCGCAGGAAGCCCTGGGTGGTGCCGAGTATTTCGGCGGCCCGGCCCATGGTGTAGGCGGGGTAGTCGTCGTCGTCGAGACGGCCGAACGAGTCGTCTGCGGTCATCGCACCTCTCTGTGGAACGCGTGGAGGGGCCCGGGTGCCGTACTGGCACCCGGGCCCCGAAGGAACTTGCTACACCATCTGCCGGCCCTAGTGCTGCGCCGGCCTTCTGTGTCCGCACGCCCACCTGGGAGCAGATGGGGGACGCGGGGATCGCGGTTGCTTGACCGGAGACCACCTCACTATCGATGTCCTGCGGTACCCGGGCTCAAGATTCCACCCGGGCGATCCTGATGGCGCTCGGCTCCTCCGTTCTTCCCTCTGGGATCAATCACTTACCTGGCGAAACTGCGTACTACTGGTACTGCCCTACTGGTACTGCGTACTGCTGGTGATGCGAACTGCTTGATACTGGTGGTGACCTGGGTAAGCGTCACTCTTCGGCAGCCAGCCCCGTCGCCTCTCCTGCATCTGCGCTGGCTTAGAACCCCGCTGCCGAACTTCCCGGTGCGCGCGCCCGCAGCCGACGCCTTCACCAAGGTGCTGCTCACTGAACTTCACTGCTGGGTCCTGCGCACTGCACATTCGGGTACTGCTTCTGCGTTAACCGCAGTCCTGCTGAGCGGCAGCCCCTGATCACTGCGGGCCACCCGGTCCGGTCGTCAGTCCCGTCGCCGACCTGCAACCGCTCTGGCTTCGGAACTCCACCACCGCACCGTTCTGCGTACTGCACTTGCGTGTACTGCTGCCCGGCAGTTCATCTCTGCCGGGCTCTGCTGATCTCGGCTACGAGAGAAACCATAACCACACCACCATCCAATGTCTACCCTGGCCGACATAGATTTCTGTGCGCTTGCCAGAGAGATAGTCGACCGCGATCGCAGACGGGGCGCGCGGCGGCCGTACTCCAGAGGGGCCACCCGCTCCGACCGGCGGCGTTACGCCGCCCCCTCGCTCCGCGAACACCGGAGCTCCTCTGTCCGACTGCGTGGGTGTTCATCCGGCACGCTCCACTGCCGGGGCTTCGTGCGGTTGACGCGCGGCAGGCCGGGGCAGGAGGACCGGTCAGACAAGCCTGGCCACTGACGATCCAGAGACGAGGGTGACCTGATGGACACGATGAGCGTCGACGTCGCAACCGTCCGCTCGGCGGCATCCGTCGCCGGCGCACGCGAGAACACCCGGGCTTTCCTCGCGGGTCTCGTGCAGCCGGCCATCGCCGCCGAGACTGCCGAGACCGTGGTCCTGGTCGTCTCGGAGCTCGTCACCAACGCCCTGCGCCACGGCGGGGGTTCTTGCACCCTGGACCTGGCGGCGCACCCGGACAGCATCGCGGTGGCTGTGCATGACGGCAGTCCGCAGGCGCCACGCATGCGAGCCCCCGACCTGAACGGCGGCACCGGAGGGTTTGGCTGGGCCATGATCAACCACCTGGCCCGCACCACGGCGGTGACCCGTCAAAAGGTCGGCGGCAAGACCGTAAGCGCCTTTCTTGCCCGGTAGCGTCGTGGGGCGCAGGGACAGGCGCCGAGGCCGGTGAACATGAGGCGCCCCAGGGCGTGGTGGTGATCGAGGCCCTCAAGGACCGCTACACCATCGTCGCCCCCGCTCTGTCCGGCTCGGGCGCCACCACCGACACCGGCTCCCCGCTCACCGTCGACGACCTGGCCGCCCAGGTGCTGGGCGCCGTGAACGCGGCGGATCTGGACGCCTTCCACCTGGCCGGGCACTCTCTGGGGGCGACGGTCGCAGCTGCTGTCGCCGGAAAGCACCCCGAGCGGGTGCGCTCCCTGTTCCTGCACGCGGGATGGGCGGTGACCGACGCGTGGCAGGAGTTCCAGTTCGACCTGTGGCAGCGGTTGCTACGCGCGGACAAGGACCTGCTCTCGCGAGTGCTTCAGGTCACCGCGATCGGTGCCGGGACGCTCGCCGACCGCGGGATCGAGGACTTCGAGCAAGGCGTGGCCGGCTTCAACGAGCTGTTCGACGTGAAGGGCATGGCCCGCCAGTCCGAGCTGAACACCCGGGTGGACATCACCGCCGTTCGAATAGCAGGGCGCTTACGCCTGCGGGTGCCTGCCTGGGCCACGAACGGAGCACCCGCGGGTCTGGACTCAGTGGCGTGAGGCGCAGATTGCCTCGCACGTTGTAGCCGTTGATCGTCCATGGGCCGTCATCGACGCCGTGCTTGGAGTGCGACGGGAGCGGGTGACGAGGATGCCGTAGCGGAATGCTGCCCCCTTGCGATCTGACACTTACTCAACTTCAGATGGTGCGGCGGCCGATGGCGCCGTAAAGTTGTCATGCTGTTCGAGCGGCGGTTGGACCCGCTGTAGCGTCTGAAGAACATTTTCAGCGGTGAAGAGCGGAGCGGCCCATGCATAGCGCAGGCGATCGGATTGACACCTCGACGGCGCATTCGGCGCGGGTGTACGACTACATCCTGGGGGGCAAGGACCACTACCTTGTCGACGCCGAGGCGGGCGACGCCATGTGCCAGCACTGGCCGGCGCTGCCCGTGCACATGCTGGAGAACCGGCGGTTCATGCATCGCGCCGGGCGCTTCCTTGCCCAGGAACAGGGTGTCCGGCAGTTCCTCGACATCGGCACCGGCCTGCCCACAGCCCCCAACCTGCATGAGGTGGTGCAGGAGGTGGCACCGGAGTCCCGCGTGGTCTACGTCGACAACGACCCCATCGTTCTGGCTCACGCCCGCGCCCTCCTGCAGGGCTCGTCCGAGGGGGCGACCGCCTACGTTGACGCCGACATGCACGATCCGGACGCCATCCTGGACAGTCCCGAATTCCGTGCGCTGATCGATGTGAACGAGCCGGTGGGCCTGATGGTCATCGGGATTCTGCACTTCATCCTGCCGCCGGATGACCGGCGTCTGGTGCAGCGACTGCTCGAACCGTTGCCGTCGGGCAGCTTCCTGGCCATGACCATCGGCACCGCCGACTTCGCGCCCGAGGAGGTCGGCCGGGTCGCTGAGGAGTACGCCCAGCAGGGCATGCCCATGGCGCTGCGCGACCTGCCGACCGCCACCTCTCTCTTCGACGGAATGGACCTGGTCGACCCCGGAGTCGCCCAGGTCCACAAGTGGCGGCCCGGTCCCAAGCAGGACGTCATCGACGACCGGGCCATCGCCATGTACGGGGCGGTGGCCCGTAAGCCCTGACACATTGCGTCGCCCGGGGGAGTCTCTCACCCGGGCGACCCGACTGGGTGCGGCTCTTCCTGAGGGAGGTCTCCGTCCTGCCGGTCCACCAGTTCAGGCGGGCACGTCCGGTCTGGGAGCGTAGGAAGTCGGCCCAGGTGGTGGTGGCCCGGTCGGGCGCGGGTCGATGCCCTGGGAGGTGAGGATCTCCCAGACGGTGGAGGCGGCGGTTCTGATTCCGAGGGTGGTGAGTTCGCCGTGCATCCTGCGGTAGCCCCACGAGGGGTTCTCACGGATCAGACGCGGGACCAGTCTGCGGATCGAGCGGAGCGTGGGCGGTCGGCCCGGCTTCTTCGGCCGGCAGGTGCGGGCGTGGCGCCGTTTGATCAGGTCGCGGTGCCAGCGCAGCACCGTGTCAGGCCGGATCAGTAGGTGCAGTCGGCGCAGGACCTTGCGGGGGTGATGGCACCAGCAGAGCGGCAAGGAACACCCGGTCTTCCGGAGCAAGCTTCGCTCGGTCCGCGCCGAGTTGTCGCTCAGGGACGGTGAGCTGGTGGCGCGGGGCGAGGATCTCCGTGACCTTGTCGCGGTCGCTCACCGGCAGCAACCGCGGCGCGCCGAACAGGTTGGTGACGGACAAGTAGACAAGACGCAGCAGCACAAGTGCACATCCTGCCGCACCGTCGCAAAGGCTCCTGAGCTGCATGGATGGCATTCTCGGCAGGCGCAGTGTCCGGCCGAGACGGCGTGCTCGACCGCCCGTCGAGCCGGGGTGGACACGAAGCCCCCGCTTGTGCCGTAGCTCGGGCAGCGCCCCCTGGCGCCTTGCTTCCCTCTTCGTTTCCTTGGCCTTCTTCTATAGCAGTGGCGCACCAGACGGCATCCGGAGAATGGCTGGCGGCTTCCGCTCAGAGGGGTACAGGGTCGGCGTCGGTCGAGGTTATCCGTGGCCGTCCGGTCCTTGCGGTATCGCGCACTCCTCCACGAAGGACAGCACCTTGAGGTGGTAGGCGCGTGCGGTCAGGCTCAGGCTCAGGTTGTGGCCCGCGTTCGCTTGCTCGTTGACCCGCACATTTGGTGATGCCGTGAACAGCGCAGCGACGTCGGCGAGTGCGTCCGGCCCAGCTCGCCACACCGTTTCGTGGTCGCCGAGGCTGAATTGCACGGGGATGCGGACTTGTGCGGCCAGCTCGGGAAACTCGTCCACCCAGTGGCGTGCCTCCAGCTCGTAGCGGGGCGAGCGTGCGGAGATCGTCCTGTCGGCGTACACGTCTGGGGCATACAGGTGGCGTGGTCCCCATAGGAGGGCGCGGAGCCCTTGAGGGCGTGTGGGCCGCGAGGCCGCGTCCCGCTCTGTCGAGTCGAGGATGTTTCTGGCGGTCCATTGGGGCTGTCGTCCGGTGCCCGCGAGCTCCAGGCCGATCATGTCGCGGCCACGCTCGGTGGCCGCCATCCGCAGGGCGAGTTCGCAGCCCGCCGAGTGCGCGAGGAGGAACACGCCAGCACCGTGTGGTCGGTCCATGAGCAGTGTGTCAAGCGCCGCGAAGGCGAGGTCGACCTGGTGGCCGGTGTCCGTGATCTTCTCCGCGTGCTTCTCGGAGATCCCGTACCCGGGCCGGTCGAGTGCAATTGCGGTGAAGCCGAGCGACGCTGCCGTGCGCAGGAGCGAGAGGCGTGGTCTACCTGGGCAGTCGAAGTAGGTAGAGGTGGTGCCGCCGCCATGCAGAGCCAGCAGCACTGCGTGCGGTTGTGCCACTTCGCAGACCAGTGCCGACAAGGTGATGCCGTCGGCGTCGACGAGGTGCGCGTCCGGCTGTGCTGGGTAACCGGGGCCGTCTCCGTGGACTCCACGATTGTGCGGGCACCAGCACGCGGCCGGTGCCCGCGAAAAGGGGCTCCAACTGGCGAACCCGACTGGTGTGAGGGACGGCCTCGTACGTCACCTCCGCGGAGTTGGTCCTCGGCGGGGCCGCCGGGAGTGCACGCGCAGGACAGCGCTGCCAATGCCTCGGCAAAAGCCGATCACCGACGAACCGGTCCGCCGCCTCGTGGAGCAGGCGGAGGCCGATCGCATCGACAGGCTAAGGAACAGCGCTGCCGCCTGCCGCAGATCCGAAATGCGATCCGGATCACCTGTTGCCTCTTGTGCGTGCTGAAGACGGTAGAGAGGTGGTTGTCGTTGAGTGAGGGGAAGAGTCGACGTGGATGTGTATGAAGCTGTGGACAGTCGCCGGGCTGTGCGGGCGTTCAGCGATGAGCCGGTATCCAAAGAGATACTCGAACGTGTGCTGGCCGCAGCGACGCGGGCTCCGTCGAGCGGGAACCTCCAGCCGTGGCATGTGTATGTCGTGACCGGCGAGCCCTTGGCCGAGCTGAAGAGGCGCGCAACGGCCAGGGCACTGGCGGGAGACTCGGGGGATGAGCGGGAGTATCCGATGTACCCGGCCGAACTGACCTCGCCGTATGTGGACCGTTTTTCCGCCGCGGCTGCCCAGCGGTACAAGGCGCTGGGGATCGAGCGCGACGACCCCGACAGGCCCATGAAGATCGCCGCCTTGAACTCGGAGGCATTCGGGGCACCGGTCGTGCTGTTCTGCTACCTCGACCGGACGATGGGGCCCGGGCAGTGGGGGGACGCGGGGATGCACTTGCAGACGGTCATGCTGTTACTGAGGGCGGAAGGGCTGCACAGCTGCCCTCAGGTGATGTGGACGATGTATCGCAAGACTGTCAGCCAGATCGTCGGAGCCGATGACGGGCTCGTGCTGTTCTGCGGTGTCTCGGTGGGATTCGAGAAGGAGGGCGTGCCGCGGCTGCGTACCGGGCGGGCAGACATGACAGAAACAGTGAGCTTCATCGGAGGGTGACCGGGCATGTCGGTCTGGCGTCGGCCCCGATCCTCGCAACTCGTGGTTCAGAGAAGGCGTCATCAACCAGGACCTGTTCTACCTGGCGTGGCTGATGGATCACCGGGCCGAGTTCGAGCGCGTGGTCCGCGATCGGTTCGGGGTGACGGCGGCGTCCCAGGTCCTGTGGAGCGGCCCGCGGCTGATCTGCATCGCCGGCGACCTTACGCGCTACGACGTACATGCCGTGCGCGAGCACCGGCGGTCAATAGATCTGGTGCGCCACCGGCTCTTGGGCAGCGACCTACTCGGCCTTGAGGCCGTGGCGTCCGTGAGCGGCATGCAGGTAGCCCGCCGGGCACGGAGCCGGGCCGTTGTCCGGGGGGTGGCCGACGTCCAGGGATCGTCGATGGTGGAGCTGGCGAGTGCTGTCGATGAGGCACTGCTCGGGCTCGGGGACGGTGTGAACCGTGTTACCAGGGCGTCGTAGCGTGCGAAGGCGGGTTCCATCTCGCACTCCTTCCCTCGTCGCGGAGCCTGCATCCGTGACGAGGGAAGGCGAGGCATGGTCACCAGGGACCGCCGGGTGGCGATCTTCCAGATGCGACTGCCGGCCGAGCCGGAAAGTCCCCGGCACGGGCTTGCCTTCGTCGGTGTGCGGCAGGACGTCCAGCGGGGACAGGCCCGGCGAGGGGTGGACGATGGCGTCGGTGCCGATGGAGACCGGGTACAGGTCGGCGGCCGCCGTCATCATCAGCTTGCGGTGCAGACCGACGCGCTGGTTCGCCCGTACGGCGGCCCGGATGTCTGGTCGATGTCGTCCCGGAGGCCCGGGATGGATGCGGATGAGGTGTCGGCGGAGGACATCGAGCTGGAGTACGTCAGCACAGCCAGGGTCCGCGAACGCGGGCCTGTGAGCCGGTTGTGGCCGGTGCCGTTCGAGTCGGTACCGCCCGAGTGCCGGTTACCGGCTTTCCGCGGCCAGGGCAACTGGTGCGGCTGGTACTGGTCGGCGACCTGCGGCGGGCATGTGGGCTATGAGTCGTGGCTGGAGCGTGACCGCCTGATGCTGTTCGACTTCGATCCGCTGGTGAGGTGAAGGGGCAAAGCCGCATCAGAAGACCACGGTGACCTTGCCGTCCAGACCGCCCTGAAGGAAGCGCTCATGGGCGGCTTGGATTTCTTGGAGCCCCAAGAAGGAGGAGTGCACCCGCACACGCAACGAACCGCTGTCGACGAGCTTGGACAGCTCGTTCAGTCCTTCGCCGTCCTCGAACACCTGGTTGACCGTGGTGCGGACGCCGCGGGAGGAGAGGTCCGGGACCGGGCCTGCTTGAGTGGCGATCGAGGCATACCGGCCGCCGTCGGCTACCGCCTCCGTGACGAACGCCCCGAAGGTATCGAAGACGGCGTCATAAGAGCGATCTGCGAGAGCGTGCGGATCAGTGGTGACGAGTTCAGCCCCGTGGTCGCGAGCGAAGGCAATGTGAGCGTCGCGCGAGACCAGCGCATCGACCCTCACCCCACGGGCATGCGCGATTTGCAATGCCAATCCGCCAACTGCACCAGCGGCACCGGCGATAAGCAGTCGCTCGCCGGCCTTGACGTTCAGCCAGCCCAACGTCTGCCAGGCCGTCAAACCGGGAAGCGGCAGGGCGGCCGCCTCCACCAGGCTGATCGAACGAGGCGCCGTGGCCACTGCGTGGGCGGGAAGCACGACCAGGTCAGCCCATGTCCCGCGACCGGAGCTGAGTTGGTGCGACATCGCAATCACGCCCTCACCGGCACGCAGCCCGCTGTCGCCACCGTCGACCACGATCCCGGCCAGGTCCCACCCCAGCGTCAGAGGCAGCGGCGGTGTGCCTTCGCCGATGGCGCCTTCCCGCGTCTTGTCATCCACGGGATTGATGCTGGTCGCCACCGTGCGGATCAGGACCTCGCCGGGACCCGTTTGAGGTTCGGGAGCCTCGACGATGTCGAGGACATCAGGGGTACCGAAGCGATCGATCTGTATGGCGCGCACGAGAAGCCCTTCACACTGCGGATGCTGACAGCAGGATCCAACACCGCTGTTGATCTAGGGATTCCCCCCTGGCAGAACGCCTCACCTGACAGTCCTGCCAGGGAGTTGACCAGCACTCTGCCTACGGTTGGCCGGAACGGCAAGCGGCAATTTTGTCTCACACGAATGTAAGCACCGCAGTTACGGCCTCGACCTACCCACACTTAGCTGAGACAGGACAATTCCCTCTTCCGCGCTGGCTCGGTGTCCCGGTGTCCCGTTGCAGCCGAAGTGGTCCCGGTCTCAATCGATCGGGTCCGATTCGGCTCGCCGTCTCCGGTGAACTGGTCCTGGCTCGCTCCCGGTCAGGGGCGGGTGAAGGCCGTCTGGAGGAGGTCGGCGAGGAGTGCCGCGCAGGAGCCGTCGGGGTCGAGATCGGGGTCGTAGATGGTGAGGTTGAATCCGACGCACCGTTCCGACCGCACCAAGGTGCCTAGCAGCAGGGCGAGTTCGTCGGGCAGGAGCCCGTCGGGGTCGGGGCTGTCGACTGCGGGCATGACGGACGGGTCCAGCACGTCCGCGTCCAGATGTACCCAGAACCCCTCGGTCACGGGCACTTCAAGAGTCTGCAGAACCGCGCCGGCCAGCTCCTTGGCGCCCCACTCCCGGATCTCTCCGACTGTCGCGTTCGGAATCTTCAACTCTGCGAGCTCGGCCCGCTCTTCGTCGTAGTCCCGGATGCCGAAGACCCGTACATCCTCGTCCCTGACATACGGCTGCAGTCCTTCGAGGTCCGTCAGGTCCCTCTGGCCACGGCCGGTCGCGATGGCCAGCTCTTCGCCGCCCGCGGCACCGATACGGTCGGAGTTCCCAGGGTGCCGGAAGTCCGCGGATCCGTCGATGACGGCGAGTCCGTACCGGCCTATGCGGCGCAGGGCGAGGGAGGCGCCGAGCTGGATGGAACAGTCCCCGCCCAGGACGACCGGGAAGTCTCCTGCCCGGATGTGGTGCTCGATGCGGTCGGCGAGCTTGCGGGTGTACGTGGCGATCGCCTCAGCGTTGAACACGCCGTCGCCCGCCCTCCAGTCGCCGCGGTCGTAGCGGGGCGGAACGACGACTCCTCCCTCGTACGCCCCGAGCCGCTGCACCAGCCGCTGCTCGCGCAGCGCACCCGCCAGCTTGTAGCACCCGGGCACGCTGCCTTGGGTGGGCGGCCGGAGGCCGAGGTTGGACGGAGCATCAATGACAACGAGACGGCGCATCCGGCCATTCTGACCGCGCGGGGCGGCGAGGGACACAGCTTTTCACCACCCGCGCAACCAACGCCGGGACCCATCGGCGGAAGCGGGGCGTCCCACAGCGGGCTCCGGGGCCGTTCGGGTACTCGCACTCAACTGACGCTGAAGCCGTGCACCCCCTCTTCCAGCGCCGGACCACGTCGACTGAGACAGCGAGCGACATTCACACACGCCGGACCACACCAGCTGAGAAAACCCCCGGCCCAGCGTCTCAACCCATCTGCTCACCGCAGGTCACAGCCACGCCCACAAGCCAGATCCATGAGACGGGACAACGGCGGTCGGTGTCGTCCTGCCTGCGTCCATCGAGGGGTTCGCGTGCGGTCCTGGACGCCATCGTGCAGGGCCTCAACGTCTAGGTTTGGCGAGTGAGCAAGTGGCCCCAGCTTCCAGTTGATCCCTCCGACCTGTACCTGCGCATCTCCTACGAGCACGCTTGAGGACGTCACCGTGGGGTCGATGACGTTCTACCGGGTGCACCTCGACCGCGGCCGGAATGCCTACTGGGCGATGGAAGAGGAGTCGGAGGAGCTGTACGAAACCGCCCAGGTACTCCTCGATCCCGAGACGGGCTTCGTCACCAGCGAGGTCAGCGAGTTGCTGGACTGCGTCGGCTCCGCCCTGCTCGTCATGGACCGGGTGACATTGGATCCTGCGTGGCGTGGGCAGGGCCTGGCGGCCGTGCTCGGCCGCCAGGTGATCCACCGGCTCATGGTCGGCTGCCGAGCCGTCGCCTGCTCACCCGGCGTGATCGACCTCAGCAGCCAGCGTCTGACGGACCGATCAGAGTGGGACCGAGTGAACGCCCAGATCGCTCACATCCGGCTCTGGCATCGCCCTCGGCGGCGGGGCGATCCTGTCGGGTCGCAGGCCGATCTTGTCCGGGTGGACGCAGGTCGGCACCCTGCCGTCGTGGATATAGCGGTGCCCGTTCTCCGGATGGAACGGGCACTCCCAGGTCGGCCTGCTGTAGACCACGAACTGCTCGCGCGGATACGCGGATACAGGGTGGCCGGACAGATCCCGCAGACGGGCCGCTGCGGGGCTTCGCGGTCCGGGCCGATGTACGGCGGTCCGGCGGGGTCCGGGATGTGCGTAGCAGTCAGAGATCAGCGGGCCCGGCTCGCCGCAGAACCCCGGGCCGCAGCCACCGGGTGCGCGCGAAACTGGCAGGTCGTGTCCGTTGACGTCGAACTCAGTCGTTTTGCCATCGAACCGAGTCGTGCCGCATCCGGCGCGGCCCAGAACCACGCAACGAGAGAGGGCCGACGACAAGCCGTCGGCCCTCTGGTCAGTTGCCCCATGAGGGGTCGCTTCCGCCGTGTGGGCTTCCCGGCAGGCCGGTGGCGGCACCGGCCTGCCGGGGGTACTTCAGGTCAGGCGAGGTTCTTGGTGAAGAACTCGTCGAGCTTGTCGAAGGGGATGAGGTCCTTGCGGTCGTACAGGTCGATGTGGTCCGCGCCCGGGACGATCAGGAGGTCGACGCTGCCGGGAGCCTTGGTCTGGATGTCCTCGGAGTAGTAGCGGGAGTGCGCGTCGGCTCCGGCCACCAGGAGGGCCTTGCGGGGCGCCAGCATGTCGATGTTCGTCATCAGCGGGAAGGCGAAGAACGACATCGTCGTGGTGCCGGTCCATGCGGTGGTGGAGTTGATCGAGCGCGGGTGGTAGCCGCGCTCGGTGCGGTTGTAGTCGAAGAAGATTTTCGTGATCGGGTCGGCGTCCGCTGGGAGGGTCTTGGGCAGGACGCGGTTCGAGGGGGCGACGTTGCCGTTTTCGTCGAAGGGGACCTCGTGGGAGAGCCGGGCGTAGGTGCCCCTCTCGGCGTCGATCCACCGCTGCCGACTGAGGTGGTCCACGACCTTCTGGCGCTGCTCACGGGTGTAAAAGTCCTCGTGGCCGCGGGACATACTGCGCGACATGTCATACATCGAGGCGGTGGCGACGGCCTTGATACGGCTGTCCGCCGCCGCCGCGGTGAGCGCCATACCGCTCAGGCCACAGATGGCCTGCGCGCCGATCCGCTCGCGGTCGACGATCTTCTGCAGGCCGAGGAAGTCGACGGCGGCGCTGTAGTCCTCGGTGTAGATGTCGGGCGAGGCCACGTCGCGCACCGTGCCGCCGCTCTCCCCGGTGAAGGAGGGGTCGAAGGCGAGGGTGACGTAGCCGCGGCGGGCGAACTCGTTGGCGTAGAGCCCCGAGGACTGCTCTTTGACCGCTCCGAACGGGCCGCTGACCACCAGGGCGGGCAACTTGCGCCTGGCGTTCTTCGGCACGTACAGATCTGCGGTGACCTCGATGCCGTAGCGGTTCTTGAACCGTACCGAGGTCCGCCGGACGTTCTTGTCCAGCGCGAAGGTGTAGCCGCCCGTGGCTGTGACTTTGCCCTGTCCTGCGGTGCCCGCGGCACGGCTGGCCTCTTCACCGAAGGCTGGCAGAGCCGTGAAGGACGCGGCGGCGACAGCGCCGCCACCGGCGATCAGTCCGAGCGCTTTGCGACGTTCCATGGGGTGGGCCTCATATTCGATCGGCGGAGGGAAGGGCGCGACGGCCGGTCGTGTCGTGACCGCGGCGCGGTTCCAGGAGACCGCTTCTGCGCCAGGGGTGGCAGGTCGGGTTTGTGGGGGGTACAAGCTCAACCCCCCACCTCCGTGTGGCAGTTCGTCGCAACCAGGCCGCGGTAAGGGCTTCGTCCCGCGACCGAAACGGCGGCTGGGGAGATCAACGGCGTACCCGCATGCTGAAGCGGCGCCTCGCCCCCGGCTCCGACCACCGGCCGGACAACGCGGCCTCCCGCGTGCATGGGGCATCCACCGCTTCCCTCTCGGTGGGGCAAGCGGAGTCGCGTCAGGGCGTGAGCAGGACCTTGAGGCTTTTACGGTGGGCCATGTCCTGGTAGCCGGCCGGGACGCCGTCGAGGCTGGTGGTGGCGTCGAAGACCTTTCCGGGCTCGATGCGGCCGTCGAGGATGGCGGGCATCAGTTCCTCGATGTAGGCGCGGACCGGGGCAGGTCCACCAGCCAGCCGGATGTTCCGGCCGAAGAGGCTGGCGAAGCCCACCGGCGCCTCGTCGTACTGGGGAACGCCGACGCGGCTGATGACGCCGCCCGGGCGTACGACGCCGAGGGCCTGTTCGTAGGCCGGCATGTGGCCGACGGCTTCGAGGACGACGTGGGTGCCGTGCCCGCCGGTGAGCTGGCGGACCTGCTCGATGCCTTCCTCGCCGCGGGCGGCGACGACGTCGGTGGCGCCGAACTCGCGGCCCAGGTCGGTGCGCTCCTGGTGGCGTCCCATGAGGATGATCTGCTCGGCGCCCAGGAGCTTGGCCGAGAGCACCGCGAGCAGACCGACCGCGCCGTCGCCGATCACGGTGACGCGGGTGCGCTCGTTGACGCCGCCCATCACGGCTGCGTGGTGGCCGGTGCCGAAGACGTCGGAGAGGGTCAGCAGGGACGGGACGAGGGCCGAGTCGGCGGGGACGGGCAGCTTGACGAGGGTTCCGTCGGCCAGCGGCACACGGATGGCTTCGGCCTGGGCGCCCTCGTCCGGCAGACCGTCCCAGAAGTTGGCCTGCGGGTGGGCGTAGGAGGTGTGTAGGTTCTCGCGGCACGTTGGGCGAGATGGGTTCGGCGGGGCCGCTGGCCGCCCCGAAGATCACGATGTGTCCGCGCAGGGCGGCGGCCTTGAGGTTTCCGGCGAAGGTGGTCGTTGCGGCGCCGTCGATGATCAGGTCTGCGCCATGTCCGTCGGTCAGACGCAGGGTCTCTTCGGCGAAGTCCTGCTCGGTGTAGAGGATGACGTCGTGGGCGCCCGCTTCGCGGACCGCCTCCGCCTTCTCCTGGGTCGACACCGTTCCGATGACGCGTGCGCCGAGGTGCTGGGCCCACTGCGCCAGGAGCAGGCCCACGCCGCCGCCTGCTCCGGTGACGATGGTGACCGCGTTGTCGAGGCGGGCCATTTTCGTTCCCATTTCCGTGTGGGGGAGCGATAGCCGTGACCACTCTCGCCCGTTTGCCAGAGTTTGGGACCCTATTTGCGGGTCTAGGTTCCCTGCTTCCTGCGTGGCGCCGATGTCTGCGGCTCAGGCGGCTGCTGCCGTGCGGCGGCGCTGGAGGAGAGCGATGACGGTGGTGGGGATCAGAGTGAGGGCGGCGATGGCGGTGCCAACCATGGCGGGGCCGGTGGTCCCGAGCGTGGTGTCGAGGGTGAGGCCGGCGATCCAGGAGCCGACGGCGGTGCCGAGGTTGAAGGCCGAGACGGTCAGGGCGGAGGCCAGAACCGGCGCCTGGTGTGCGAAGCGGACGGCCAGGGACATCAGCACCGGGTTGGCGCCGAGTCCGAAGAAGCCCAGCAGGGCGACCAGGATGATGGTGGGCACGGCGTAGCCGGCCAGCAGGGAGATCGCCAGCAGTAGGAGCGTGGCTCCTGCGGCGGCCACGACGGTCACGGTGTGCGGGCGGCGGTCGCCGAGGCGGCCTCCGACGAGGGAACCGGCGAGGGCGCCGAGGCCGAATCCGACCAGGACCAGCGGCACGATCCCGGAGGCGATGCCCGAACGGTCGGTCAGCAGCGGCGAGATGTAGGAGTACGCGGCCAGGACGCCGCCGGTCGTGGTGGCGCAGGCCGCCAGGACCAGCCACAGGCGCCCGGAGCGCAGAGCGGTCAGCTCGGAGCGGATCGACACCGCCTGCTGGTCACCGCCGTCGTTCGGGACGGTGCGGGCGATCAGGACGATGGCCGCCGCGGAGAGGGCCGCGAGCGCCCAGAACGGTCCGCGCCAGCCCATGGCCTGACCGGCGAAAGCTCCCACCGGCACGCCGACGACGTTCGCGAGCATGGCGCCGGCTCCGACAAGACCCAGGGCGCGGGAACTGGCGGCAGGGCCCGCGGCCTGTGCAGCGGCCACATTGGCCACCGCCCAGAAGGCGCCGGTGGCGATCGCGGTCAGGAACCGTGCGGCCAGGACCAGGGTGAAGTTCGAGCTGAGGGCGACGATGATGTGCCCGGCGGCGAAGACGCCCAGGGCGAGCATCAGCGTCAGCCGCTTGGGCAGCCGCAGCGTGAGCATTGCCATCAGCGGGGCGCCGATGATCATCCCGACGGCGAAAACGGTGATCATCAGGCCGGTCTGGGCGACGCTGACCTGCAGGTCGCCCGCGATCTCCGGCAGCAGGCCGGCCACCACGAACTCGGTGGTGCCCATCAGGAACGTGCCGAGCGCCAGGATGTACACGACGAGCGGCAGCCGGGCGGGCGGCGCCGGGGCGCGGCCTTCGGCAGGGGCGTCGGCGGGGGCCTGGAGGACTCCTCCTCGCGAACTCATACTTATCTCTCCGTGGGAGTGGGGATCGAGGTACTGATCCCACGGAACAGGTTTCCTCGCGCGGCTAGAAGGCTGTGTTTATAGGGGGGACAAGCTCGACCTCCCTCACCGGCGATCCGCCGATACGGTGGATGGCATGGACCCGCAACCCGGCGACCGCGCCGATACCCGCACCGAGATCCGGGACTTCCTCGCCAGCCGACGAGCGAAGATCACCCCGGAGCAGGTCGGGCTGCCCACCAGCGGGCGACGCCGCGTCCCGGGCCTGCGGCGGGAGGAAGTCGCCGTACTCGCAGGGGTGAGCACCGAGTGGTACACCCGCCTGGAGAAGGGCCACATCAGCGGCGTGTCCGAAGACGTGCTCAGCGCGGTCGCCCAGGCCCTGCAGCTGGATGAGGCCGAACGCACCTACCTGTTCGACCTGGCCCGCGCCGCCCGCCCCGCCCGCCGCACACCGTCGCGCCGCAAGGATGTCCAGGTTCCGCCGCCCGTGCAGTGGCTGCTGGACTCCGTCACGATGTCCGCCGCCTTCGTACGCAACGGCCGCATGGACATCGTCGCCAGCAACCCCCTCGCCCGCGCCCTGTACGCCCCGATGTTCGACAGCGACACCACCGACCAGCACGGACGCGCCAACCTCGCCCGCTACCACTTCCTCGACCCCGGCGCGCAGGAGTTCTTCGTCGACTGGCAGGACGCCGCCCACGCCACCGTCGCGCTGCTGCGTGCGGAGGCGGGACGTGAGCCCAACGACCGGGCGCTGCGCGACATCGTCGGTGAACTGTCCACGCTCAGCCCCGAGTTCCGCACGATGTGGGCCGCGCACGATGTCCGCATCCGTCACGACGGCACCAAGCGCCTGGAACATCCGGAGGTGGGCCGCCTGGAGCTGACCTACCAGTCCATGGACCTGCCGACGCCCCACCGGACGGTGCACGACCTGACCCTCTACACCGCCGAACCCGGCACCCCTTCCGAGGACCGGCTCAGACTTCTCACCAGCCTGGCAGCGACCCGATCCCAGGAGACCAGGCCCACCGGCCAGCGGCGATAGCACTGCACGGCACTCCGTGACACCGCAGTGGAGAGGGACGGCAGGCGTCTACGGCTGAGGCGGTCGCAGGACCCCGGCGTCGGCAAGGGCTGCTCGTACGTCGTTGATGAAGCCCTCAGGATCGTCGAGTCCGAAGGCGACGCGCTGCAGCACGAACCCGTGCACGAGCGCCATGACGACTCTGGTACCGCGTTCCGGGTCGAGGCCCGATGGCACCGTTCCGGCGGCCTGCCCGTGCCGGAGCACGTCGGCCATGCGTCGGCGGACCTGTTCGAACCCGTCGACCGCTTGTCTGCGCAGGTCCGCATTGCGCAGCAATTCGCCCCATGCCTGGACGGCGCAGCGCAGCAGTTCGTCGACAGGGACTTGCTGCCCTGCGGCGTCGGTGGTCAGGTCGCGGCCGACGGGGTCAACCGATACGGCGACGAGATCGGCGACAGTGGGCGAGTCCGCGGTGTCGAGCAGCTGCGTGACCGGCTCGAAGATCACGCGGAACGCGTCACCGGCGATCTCCAGGATGATCTCGTCCTTGCTGGAGAAGTAGCGGTAGGAGGCGCCTGCGGACAGCTGGGCCTCCTGCGCGATCTCCTGCATGGAGGTCTGGTGGAAGCCGTCGCGCGAGAAGCACCGGCGGGCCGCCGCCACGATCTCGGCCCGCCGCGCCTCGCGACTCGCTTCGGTGATCCGCGGCATCACTCCACCCCTCCCCATGGGAGACAGCCCATGAAAATGAACGACCATTCACCTTGACTGCCCCATGCTATCCCCCTACGTTAAAAATGAATGGCCATTCACGTACATAGGCTTCGAGCCCTCCGCCTTTGGCAACCCACCGAGGGGTGGACACCATGCACCAACCGAAACTGACAGTCGGCGCATACAAGTACGAGCACACCGCGGTGCTGTTCGACGGCACGGTGACGGTCGAGGGGGTGGAGGCCACGTTCGAAACGGCGCCCCTGGTGTCGGACATCTTCCAGCGCATGGTGCAGGGCGAGTTCGACGTCGCGGAGCTGGGCCTGACGTACTTCCTGCGCACCCTCGATCTCGACGACCCGCCGTTCGTGGCACTGCCGATCTTCCCGAACCGCAACTTCCGGCACTCGGCGATCTTCGTCAACACCGCGAGCGGCATCGAGAAACCACAGGATCTCGCCGGCAGGACCATCGGCGAGTTCGGACTGTACGGCCACGACGCGGGCGTCTGGCCCAAGGGCATCCTGGCTGACGACTACGGCGTCACGCCGGAGAAGTCCCGCTGGGTCGTCGGCGGCACCAACCACCCCATCCCGTCGTTCGACTGGATCCCGCAGCCCGTACCCGCAGACGTGGACGTCCGGCACGCGGCGGCCGGCGAAACGCTGGGAGCCATGCTCGAAACCGGTGAGATCGATGCGCTCATCTCCGTCGATGCCCCACAGGCCCTGCTCGACGAGTCGCCGAAGGTCGCCCGTCTCTTTCCCGACTACGAGCGGGTGGAGCGGGACTACTACCGGCGCACCGGGATCTTCCCCCCGATGCACGTCGTGGCAGTCCGCAAGGAACTCGTGGAAAGCCCGAACGTGGTGCGCGCGGTCTACCGCGCGTTCACCGAGGCGAAGGAGATCGCAGCACGCCAGTACCGAGCGGGGGCGGTCAAACAGCACATGGCACTGATGACTCCCTGGTTCAGCGAGCTCTTCGCCGAGAACCGCCGTCTACTGGGCGAGGACTGGTGGCCCTACGGCCTCGAAGCCAACCGCACAGCCGTCGACACCTTCCTGCGCTACCACCACGAACAGGGCCTGTCGAAGCACCGGCTGACCAGCAGTGACATCTTCGCCCCCTGCCTCCAGGAGACCTGAACTCCCCTCCGGCCCGGGCTGGCGGGCCGCCCGTTCGCAGCGCCTTCCTGAAGTCCTGAGGCCCTTTAGCCGTGGGCAACGTGCTGGGTCGACTGCTCAGAACCAGGACGGGCCGGCGTTGGTGTACGGCGCTTCCAGCATGGCCGTCTCCTCGTCCGACAGCGTGAGGGACAGTGCGTCCACGGCCTGGGACAGGTGGTGGGGCTTGGTGGCTCCCACGATGGGGGCGGAGACCAGCGGGTTGCGCAGGACCCAGGCCAGCGCGACCTGGGCCATGCCGGCGCCGCGGGCTTCGGCGACCTGCTGGACCGCGTTGATGACCGGCTCGTCGTGCGGGTTGTCGAAGGACTGCACGACGTGGTCGGTACGGGAGCGCAGGCTCTGCTCTCCCGCGGGCCGCGCAAGGCGGCCCTTGCCGTTCGGTGAGTACGGCACCAGCCCTACCCCCATGTCGCCGCACATGGCCATCAACTCGGGCTCGTCCTGGCGGCGCAGGAGGTTGTACTGGTTCTGCATGGCCGCGAAACGGGTCCAGCCGCCGCGGTCGGCGGCGTGCTGGAGTTTGGCGAACTGCCAGGCGTACATGGACGAGGCGCCGACGTAGCGGACCTTCCCGGCCCGGACGACATCGTGCAGCGCCTCCATCGTCTCCTCGACCGGCGTCTCGTCGTCGAAGCGGTGGATCTGGTAGAGGTCGATGTAGTCCGTGCCGAGCCGGGTCAGGGAGGCGTCGACCTGTTCGAGGATGGCCTTGCGGGACAGGCCCTCGCCGCCTGGGCCTTCGTGCATCTTCCCGCGGACCTTGGTGGCGAGCACGATCTCCTCGCGCCGGGAGTACTCGCGGATCGCGCGGCCGACGATCTCCTCCGAGGTGCCGGCCTGGTAGACGTTGGCGGTGTCCCAGAAGGTGATGCCCAGCTCGACGGCCTGGCGGAAGAAGGGCCCGGTCTTGTCCTCGGTCAGTGCCCAGGGGTGGGCGCCAGGGACCGTCGGATCGCCGTAGCTCATACAGCCGAGCGCGAGCCGGCTGACCTTCAGGCCGGTGGCGCCCAGGCGGACGTACTCCATGGTGAGTTTTCCCTTCGTGTGCTTCCGCCTGCGCGGCTCAGTGCTGCCGGGAGCTGACGGAGTTGGCGTGCTTCTCGATGAGCGCGCCGAGTGCCTCGGGGTCGTTGGGGGTGCGGTCGCGTTGCGCGGAGCCGAAGGCGCCGTACGGGTAGGGCGCGGGGTGCGGGTCGCTGGCCGTGTCGAGTGCCTTGACGGAGTCCGGGTCCAGGCGCAGGTCGGCGGCGGGGAGGTTGCCGGTGAGCTGTTCCAGGGTGCGGGCGCCGACGATGGCGGAGGTGACGCCGGGGCGGTTGACGACCCAGCTGAGTGCGGCCTGGGCGGGGGTGACGCCGTGGGCCTGGGCGACCTTGCGCAGGGCGTCGACGGAGTTCCAGGTGCGGTCGGAGTGCTCGTAGTTGGAGGAGGTGTACTGGTAGAGGGCGTGGTCCTGGCCGGCCCGGGTGTCGGTCGGCCGCTGGGCACCGCGCTTGTACTTTCCGGTGAGGAAGCCGCTCGCGAGGGGGGACCAGGCCAGGATGCCGAGTCCGTTGTACTGGGCGGCGGCTGCCATCTCCCATTCGGTCTGTCGGGTGGCCAGGTTGTACTGGGCCTGGAGCGTCACCGGTACCGGGTAGCCGTGGGCCTGCGCGGTGGAGACGGCGAGCTGGAGCTGCCAGCCGGTGAAGTTGGACAGGCCGACGTAGCGGATCTTTCCCGCGCGGACGGCCGAGTCGAGGAAGGACAGCGTCTCCTCGATCGGGGTCAGGGGATCCCAGGCGTGGAGCTGGTAGAGGTCGATGGTGTCGACTCCCAGCCTGCGCAGGGAAGTTGTCAGCGCCCGGTCCAGATGGCGGCGGGAGGTCCCGGCTTCGTTGGGGTCAGTGCCGGTGCGCGTGCGGCCCTTGGTGGCGAGGACGACGCGGTCGGTGACCTCGCTCGGGCGGGCGGCAAGCCACCTGCCGACACTCTCCTCAGCCACTCCGCCGTTGTAGACGTCGGCGGTGTCGAGCAGATTTCCGCCGGCGTCGAGGAAGGCGTCCATCTGCGCGAACGCATCCTCCTCGGGCGTCTCCGAGGTCCCGAAGTTCATCGTGCCCAGGGCCAGATTGGACACCAGAGTTCCGCTGGTGCCCAGACGGCGGTATTCCATGGCGTTGGCTCCTTGAGTGAGGCGGGGCGGCCGGCTCGGCAGTGCGCCCCGGGGGAGGGGGTGTCAGTGGGTGGTGTAGCCGCCGTCGACGGGCAGGGCGACGCCGATGACGAAGCTGGCGGCGTCGCTGCACAGCCACACGGCTGCCGCGGCAACTTCTTCGGCCTGGCCGAGGCGGCCGATGGGCTGCTGCTTCATGATCTCGGCCATGGCTTCGGCCTGGCCTTCGAGCATGTCGGCGACCATCGGAGTCTCGATGACGCCGGGGCAGATGGCGTTGATGCGGATGCCCTTGGGCGCGTACTCGACCGCCGCGCTCTTGGTCAGGCCGATCACGCCGTGCTTGGAGGCGTGATAGGCGGCGCGCTCGGGCAGGCCCACCAGGCCACCGAGGGAGGAGCTGTTGACGATGGCGCCGGAGCCCTGCTTGCGCATCTGGCGCAGCTCGTGCTTCTGGGCGGCCCACACGCCGCGCAGGTTGACGGCGTTGACGCGGTCGAAGTCCTCAGCCTTCTCATCTGCGGCGTCCGAGGGCGGGGCCTGGATGCCGGCGTTGTTGAAGGCCATGTCCAGACGGCCGTAGGTGGCCACGGCCTGCTCGACCATGGCGGCGGCCTGCGCTTCGTCGGTGACGTCGCACACCACGCCGATTGCTCGGTGTCCGGCGTCGGTGAGGTCCTTGGCCGCGCTGTCGACGGCGTCCTTGTTGACGTCGGCCAGCACGACGGCGGCACCGGCCTGGGCGAAGGCACGGGCGGCGGCCAGGCCCATGCCGGAAGCGGCACCGGTGACCAGGGCGACCTGGCCGTCGAAGTTGTACTGCGGGTTCATGAGGGTCCTATCTGGTGGTTGCTGTGAGCGGCGCGGTTGCCGGTCCGCTATGGCGGCGCTCGGATGCGTCCGCGGGCAAGCGAGGGGGTAGGGGGCAGGAGGTTCTTGAGGGCGCATCTGGGCTCGGCGACGCCGTTGATGCCGCGTTAGTCCGACAGGTCCGAGCCGTACATGCAGGTGACGACGGTGCGGATCACCGCGTCGGTGGCGTGGGTGGGCTGCTGGACGGCGGCCTGGGGGCGGTCTTCGACCCGGACGTCACCGGGTGCGTGGAGGACGGTTGCGCGCATGGTCCTCTTCCGTTTCGTGCGGGTGCGGGTGCGGGTGCGGGTGCGGGTGCGGGTGCGGGTCAGAGGGCGTGGGCGGGCCGGCGGGGGCCGGTGTACTGGTCGTCGGTGACGTGCTCCAGCCAGTCGACGTCGTCGCCCTCCCACAGCGCGATGTGCGCCATGAACCGGTCCGGGGTCGCGCCGTGCGAGTGTTCCTCACCGGCCGGGGTGAAGATCACGTCTCCGGGGCGGGCCTCGATGATGTCGCCGCCGCGGGACTGGATCAGGGCGATGCCCTCCACGATGTCGAGGGTCTGGCCCAGGCCGTGGGAGTGCCAGGCGGTGCGGGCGCAGGGCGCGAAGCGGACCATGTTGGCGCGTGCGCGGGAGGGTCCTCGCCGCGGTAGATGACATCCACCCAGGCGTCCCCGGTGAACATGTCCGCGGGCAGCTTCGCCGTCGCGGGTGGCTTGAGGATCTCCATGGGGGTCTCCTTGCATACGTACAGTCGTAATCGAGTCACGGAGGGACGAGGGGGCGGGTGGTGGGAGCGGGCGGGCAGACAGAAGCGACCCGCACTCTCTGCCACCGGTGTTGCCCAGCTCGCTGGCGGCTGGTTCCGGGCCTTTGGGCCCTCACTGCCCGCTATTGGTCCTGCAGGACGTGAGGACGTGAGGACGCTGCGGGCGGCGGTGGGTGCGGATATCGCCTTGGACCATCCGGCGTAGAACGCCAGGTGCGTGATCGTCGCGATCAGCTCCTTGTCGCTGACCCCGTTCTCCCGGGCCTTGCCCAGGTGGAAGGCGAGCTGCTCGCTGCTGCCGCTGGTGATCAGGCTGGCCACCGTGACCAGGCTGCGGTCCCGCGGGGACAGGTCAGGGTCCTCCCACGCCTGCCCGAACAGCACGTCCTCGCTGTATCCCGGCCAAGGCCGGGGCGACGTCCCCGAACTGCTGACGCGGGCCCTCAGGCTTCTTGTCCTCCGCCATGATCGGCTCCTTCCGCAGGGGCGCCCAGGCATGTCCCCGCAAGGGCGGGGAGCGGGCACCGTTCTCTCCATTCGGGCCCGCCGTCACGGTGTGCGCCACCGGAGAGTGGACGGCCGGCCCTTTACCGGCCTGCTATCGATGAAACGGCAGGTCACGAGTGCGGGGAAGGACCCCTTGATACGTGTACTGGTAGTACACCTCTCGCATCGCGGAACCGTCGTAGCCTCGAAGACATGGACAACCGCAGCGAGGTCCGCGAGTTCCTCACCAGCCGCCGCGCCAAGATCACACCCCAGCAGGCAGGGCTGCCCGCCGCAGGCCACCGCCGGGTCAAAGGGCTGCGCCGCGAGGAAGTCGCGATGCTCGCCGGCGTCAGCGCCGAGTACTACGCCCGCATGGAACGCGGCAACCTCTCCGGCGCCTCCGAAGCCGTCCTGGACTCCCTCGCCAAGGCGCTGCAGCTCGACGAATCCGAGCGCGCCCACCTCCTGGACCTCGCCCGCACCGCCAGCACCACCCGCAAGCCCGCAAGCCGCCGCGGCCCGCAGCCGATCCGCCCCGCCCTGCAGCAGCTGCTCGACGCGATGACCGAGGCACCCGCCTTCATCCGCAACGGCCGCCTCGACATCCTGGCGACCAACCGCCTCGGCGAAGCCCTGTACTGGCCTGTCTTCCAGGATCCCGCGCGGCCGGTCAACCTCGCCCGCTACCAGTTCCTCAACCCCGGCGCCGGCGAGTACATGACCGAACTCGACTACCAAAAAGCCGCCTCGGCGGCTCTCTTGCGCACCGAGGCCGGCAAGGACCCCTACAACCGTGAACTCAGCGACCTGATCGGTGAACTCTCCACCCGCAGCGAGGACTTCCGCACCCTGTGGGCCGCACACGACGTGCGCCTGCACCGCACCGGCCTCAAACGCTTCCACTACCCTGTCGTCGGCGACCTCACTCTCGCCTTCGAGGGACTGCCCATCCCGAACGATCCCGGCCTCACGCTCACCGCACTGAGCGCCGAGCCCGGCACCGCATCCCACGACGGCCTCCGCCTTCTGGCCAGCTGGGCCGCCACCCACGAACAGAGCGAGCAGCCGAACACCGAACTCGCCGGCGACCAACACAGCACACACAAGCCCTGAGCGGACCTCCGATACTTCCTCGGCTCCTCGGTGACGACCTCGACGCGGAGGTTCCCGGCTCTACGGCGACTTCGCGTTGACATCCAACTCAGTCGCCCCAGATCAGCGCGGCGCGTTGCGCACGACTAAGTTCCCTACGTTGTTCTACGGGACCGGGCGAGCCCTTCGTATGGTTGGCCCGCCCAGGGGTGTCGGGTGTGGCTAGCTGACTTCTGCCGTTTGTGGCTTACAGCGATTGGCCGCCCGGCGCCCCACGACGACTCGGCCCGTACGACATGCCAGCGGCGAAGGCGGCCTGCGGCGCGAACACGTCGATGCGCTGCTAGCGCTCGACGACCACGAAAGGCTGCGAAGCCTCGGGGCCGAGCACTCAGATCGCGCGTGGGAAAGCACGAGGGACGAGGATCGCCATTCACGCGCCCGTGCGGCTGCCCTCCTTTCGCGTATCGGCGACGAGGCCGCGGCTCGTTGAGCGGAAGAGGCCGCTGAGCTCCACACGCCCTACCACCCCAAGCACAACCCGGACGGCCTCGGCCTGGAGGACTGCCCGGTCTGCGGCTACGCCGCGTTCAGCGCCGACTGTGGCGACGAGCTCGGCATGGGAGTGGGAGTGGGAGTGGGAGTGGGAGTGGGAGTGGGAGTGGGCGAATGCCTCGTCTGCCACTACCAACGCACGCCCGCCACCGCAGCCGAGGAGGCTCAGAAGATGTCCTGCGAAGTGCGCTGGGACAACGTTCGTGTCCTTCGACAGTCAACCTGGTCGTCGGCGACGCGGTGACCTGCGGCGACTAACTTGGGTGACAAAGACCCAATTAGTGAGCCGCTTTTGCATGAGGGTGCGATTGCTGAGGATCGATCGGTATTCGACTCGGTCGTGTCTGTGAGGTGCATGGGCGGCGGTGGGGGCCTGTGGTGCCTAGTGTGGTGGGGTGGACAGGCAGCGTGAGGTCAGAGACTTTTTGGTGTCGCGGCGCGGCCGGGTGTCGCCGAGGCAGGTGGGGTTGCCTGCGCTGGGAGCCCATCGCAGGGTTCCGGGGTTGCGTAGGGAGGAGGTCGCTCTGCTGGCCGGCGTGAGCGTCGACTACTACGTGCGCCTGGAGCGCGGTCACTTGGCGGGAGCGTCGGATTCCGTGCTGGATGCAGTGGCCGACGCACTGCAACTCGATACAGCGGAGCGGTCCCACCTCTTTGATCTAGCTCGCGCGAGCCGAGGCAGGGGGCTGGAGGCGAGGGAACAGGGCGTGCCGGAGGGGGTCCAGCGGGTGCTGGACGCGCTGACGGCGGTGCCGGGGTTCGTGTGGAACCGGCGGTTGGACCTGGTGGCGGCGAATCATCTCGGCTACGCCCTGTACGCACCGCTCTTTGTGGAGGCGTCGTCGGGGCCGGTGAACATCGTGCGGTTCAAGTTCCTCGATCCGGCGGCGCGGTCGTTCTTCTGCGGCTGGGAGACATCGATTCAAAACACGGTCGCGCTGCTACGGATGGGGGCTGGGATGATGCCTGACGACCAGGGTATGAAGGACTTGGTCCAAGAGCTGTCGGCGGCCAGTGAGCCGTTCGCGCGGTGCTGGCGCGATCACGACGTGCGGCTGCACTGGAGCGGGGTGAAGGAATACGAACATCCGGCGGTGGGGCGCCTGACCCTGCCGTTCGAGACGCTGACGTTGCCGGGCCGGCCGGATCTGATGCTGTCGGTTCTCACGCCGGACGCGGGCAGTGCGTCGGCGGAGGGCGTACGGCAGTTGGCTGACTGGGCGGATACGCAGGCGGATCTCTACGCGCGTGTGGACGCCATCTGAATCGGGCGGGTCCACGTTCTGTGAGGGGCGGGTCAGGGGCGGGATGCGTCCTGGTGGGTTTCGTCCGGGCTGGTTGCGGCCCAGGAGGCGAGCAGCTGTAGCGCGTCGTGGTCGGGTGTGCCTGGTTCGGCGCTGTAGGCGGTCAGTGTGAGGCCGGGGTGGGCGGGCAGTTCCATGGCGTCGAAGTCGAGGGTGATCGCGCCGATGGCCGGGTGGCGGAAGGGCTTGCGGCCGGTGTGGTGCAGGCGCACGTTGTGTTTGGCCCAGGCCGCACGGAACTCGTCGCTGCGGGTGACGAGCTCGCCGATCAGCCCGGTCAGTTCGGCATCGTCGGGGGCCCGGCCTGCTTCGGTGCGCAGCAGGGAGACGGTGGTGTTGACGGAGGCGTTCCAGTCGGGGAAGAAGTCGCGGCTGGTGGGGTCGAGGAACTGGAAGCGGGCGATGTTGACCGGGCGGGCCGAGCCGAAGAACACGGGGGCATAGAGGGCCCGCCCGAGCGGGTTGACGGCGAGGATGTCGAGGCGGCCGTTGCGGATGAAGGCCGGGGCATCGGTCATGGAGTCCAGAACGCGGGTGAGGCTGGCCGAGACGGACGTCTTGGCCTTGCGGGCGGCGTGGCGCGGCGGGCGGTGACGCTGGGCGGCGGCCAGATCGTGCAGGTGGGCGCGTTCGGCCTCGTCGAGCTGGAGGGCCCGGCTGAGGGCGTCGAGGACCTCCTCCGAGGCGCCGGCGAGCTGGCCGCGCTCCAGGCGGGCGTAGTAGTCGATGCTGACACCGGCGAGCATGGCGACTTCCTCGCGGCGCAGCCCGGGCACTCTGCGGTTCGCGCCGCCGAAGGCCGGCAGACCGGCCTGCTGCGGGGTGATCTTCGCGCGGCGGCTGGCGAGGAACTCTCGGATCTCGTGGGCGGTGTCCATGCCGTCCAGGCTAGGCCGGGTGGAACAGCCCTGGGGGTCCTGTCGGTACCTGTAACAGCAGTACCTTCCGCACGGCTGTGAGCTGCGGTTTCCTTGATGGTGGCAGCAGATGCGGTCCGCGTCCGCGAGGCGGGAAGAGCCTTCCTCCAGATGCCTGCCGGCCTCTTCTGGCCGACAGTGAGCACGCCGCGTCCTCATGTTCACACCTTCGCAGGGAGCCGCCCCATGGCACAGCAGTCCGCACCTCAGGAACTGGCCGGTATCGCGCCGAAACTGGTCGAGGTCACCAACGAAGTCCTCTTTCAGGACGTGTGGGAGCGCCCCGGGCTTGCCCCGCGGGACCGCAGCCTGGTCACGGTCAGCGTGCTGGCCGCGCTGTACCGCAGTGAGCAGCTGCCGTATCACCTGGGCGTGGCGCTGGACAACGGACTCACGGTGGAGGAGCTGTCCGAAGCGATCACGCACCTGGCCTTCTACGCCGGATGGCCCAACGCCATGACCGCGATCACCCAGCTGAAGAAGATCGCGGACGAGCGTTCCGCCTGATCACCGGCGCACACAGCGCAACCACGCCCCGCACGATCAGCGGGGCCGATCGAATCAAAGGAAAGAACGAGATGGCTGTCAACGAATTTGACCAGGTGTTCCCCCTGGGGGAGAAGAACGACGCCTTCGCGCAGTACTTCATCGGCCAGAGCTACCTGGCTCCGCTCGCCTCGGGGAGCGTTCCCGTCAGCAACGTCTCCTTTGAGCCGGGCTGTCGCAACAACTGGCACATCCACCACGGCACGGCCGGCGGCGGTGACCAGATTCTGATGTGCACGGCGGGCAGCGGCTGGTACCAGGCCGAGGGCGAGGATCCCGTCAGCATGGAGCCGGGAGCAGTGGTCCGCGTTCCGGCGGGCACGAAACACTGGCACGGCGCGAAGGCCGACTCGTGGTTCTCCCACGTCGCGTTCATCACGCCGGGCGAGGACGTCAGCAACGAGTGGCTCGAGCCGGTCACCGATGAGGTGTACGGCGAGCTGCCGAAGAACGGAGCGAACGCATGACGATCCTGGAGGAGACCTACACCCTGTCCAACGGCGTCGAGATTCCCAAGCTGGGGCTCGGCACCTGGTTCATCGACGACGACAAGGCGGCCGACGCGGTCCGCGCAGCCGTGGAGATCGGCTACCGCAACATCGACACCGCCCAGGCGTACGGCAACGAGCGCGGCGTCGGCGAGGGGGTGCGGACCTCGGAGGTGCCCCGCGATGAGCTGTTCGTCTCGACCAAGCTCGCGGCGGAGATCAAGGACTACGACCAGGCGGTGGCCGCGATCGACGGCTCTCTTGCACAGCTTGGCCTGGACCGCATCGACCTGATGCTGATCCACAGCCCGCAGCCGTGGGACGACTTCCGCGGCGGCGACTACGCCCAGGGCAACCGCGAGGCATGGCGTGCCCTGGAGGACGCTCACCAGGCCGGCAAGATCCGCTCCATCGGGGTCTCCAACTTCCAGCAGAACGACCTGGAGAACATCCTGCGGGGTGCGAGCGTCGTCCCGCACGTCAACCAGCTCCTCGTCCACGCAGGCAACACCCCCTCCGAGCTCCTGGAGTACTGCGAGAGCAAGCAGATCCTCGTCGAGGCGTACTCGCCGATCGCCCACGGTGCGATCCTGGACAACTCCGAGGTCCAGGCGATGGCGGAGAAGTACGGCGTGTCCGTCCCTCAGCTGTGCATCCGCTACACCCTGCAGCTGGGCACCGTGTCGCTGCCCAAGACGGCGAACCCCGAGCACATGCGGTCCAACGCCCAGGTCGATTTCCAGATCTCCGACCAGGACATGGACGCCCTGCGGGGCCTGCGCGACGTGGACTACGGCGAGCACAGCGCCTTCCCCATCTACAGCGGCAAGTGACGCCAGGCGAGCGCCGGCGCGGGGCGGCTCTGGCGCACCGAGCCGACGCATCCGTGCCGACGGACGTCGACGCCGAGGTGGCGTTCACTGGCGCGTCGGCCTGCCCGCTCGCAGAGTGATCTCTCATGGCGCACGTCGCCAGGCTCGTCGGGGCGAGCGCGGCGGAGGCGGTAGGGCCTGGCTGGAGCCGGTCACCGACGAGCAGTACAGGCGGCCCTAGCCGCCGGCCCCGGACACCGGCCCCCTCTGCCGCGACGTCCCGGCCCCGCCCCCTTGCAGGGGGCCGGCACGTCGAGCAGCCCACCCCGTTCGGGCACGAGTATGTCGGCATCGTCGAGGAAGTCGGCGACGGGGTGAAAAACATCAAGCCGGGTCAGTTCGTCGTCGGATCCTTCTTCGCCTCCGACAACACCTGCCCGAACTGCCACAACGGTTACCAGACCAACTGCCCGCACCGCGAGTTCGTCGGCGCAGGCGGCTGCCAGGCCGAGAAGGTCCGCATTCCGCTGGCCGCTGAGGAAGTGTCGACCCCGCAGAGTGTGCGCGCAGGGCCGGACAGAGCATCCAGGTTCTCTTCCGGTATTACGCCAAGCTCCTGGCCGAAGCGCGTAACCACGCGAACAAGCTGATTGGCGAGTCGATGCGGCGGTGGGACGAGCCGGAGCGCGGTGCGTAGGGCGGGCCCGGGTAGGACCTTGGCCCGGAAATGCCCCGGAACAGCTGGTCAGAGGTGGGAGGGGGGTGGGAGATATCGGGATTAGCTTCGTATTCTGACGCGTGACTTCGATGCGCGGAAGGAAGGGCGCCTTAAGGGGAAACCCCCTGGTCAGGCGCCCTTCCTCCGGCGGCTAGAAGAAGCCCAGCTTCTTCGGCGAGTACGACACCAGAAGGTTCTTCGTCTGCTGGTAGTGCTCCAGCATCATCTTGTGTGTCTCGCGTCCGATCCCGGACTGCTTATAGCCGCCGAAGGCCGCGTGTGCGGGATACGCGTGGTAGCAGTTCGTCCAGACTCGGCCCGCCTGGATCGCCCGGCCCGCTCGGTATGCGGTGTTCATGTCGCGTGTCCACACTCCCGCGCCCAGGCCGTACAGCGTGTCGTTGGCCGTCTTGATGGCGTCGTCGAAGTCGCTGAACGACGCGACCGAGACGACCGGGCCGAAGATCTCCTCCTGGAAGATCCGCATGCGGTTGTCGCCCTCGAAGATCGTCGGCTGGACGTAGTAGCCACCGGCCAACTCTCCGTCGTACGTGATGCGCTGGCCGCCCGTCAGGACCTTGGCGCCCTCCTGCTGGCCGATGTCCAGGTAGGAGAGGATCTTCTCCAGCTGGTCGTTGGAGGCCTGGGCGCCGATCATCGTGTCGGTGTCCAGCGGGTGGCCCGGCACGATCTGCTCCGTGCGGGCGACCGCGGCCTCCATGAACTCGCCGTAGTGACCTCGCTGGACGAGGGCACGCGACGGGCAGGTACAGACCTCGCCGTTGTTCAGGGCGAACATGGTGAAGCCCTCGAGTGCCTTGTCACGGAAGTCGTCGTTGGCGGCCCACACGTCGTCGAAGAAGATGTTCGGCGACTTCCCGCCCAGCTCCAGCGTCACCGGCTTGATGTTCTCCGAGGCGTACTGCATGATCAGCCGCCCCGTCGTGGTCTCACCGGTGAAGGCGACTTTCGCGACACGCGGACTGGAGGCCAGCGGCTTGCCGGCTTCGACGCCGAAGCCGTTGAGGATGTTGACGACACCCGGCGGCAGCAGGTCGGCCACCAGGCTCATCCAGTAGTGGATGGAGGCCGGGGTCTGCTCGGCGGGCTTGAGGACGACCGCGTTGCCCGCCGCCAGAGCCGGCGCGAGCTTCCATGTCGCCATCAGGATGGGGAAGTTCCACGGGATGATCTGGGCGACGACGCCGAGCGGCTCGTGGAAGTGGTACGCGATGGTGTCCTCGTCCACCTCGCTTAGCGACCCCTCCTGCGCGCGAAGAACACCCGCGAAGTAGCGGAAGTGGTCGATGGCGAGCGGGATGTCGGCGGCCAGTGTCTCGCGGACCGGCTTACCGTTCTCCCAGCTCTCGGCCACCGCGAGCTGTTCGAGATTCGCCTCCATGCGGTCGGCGATCTTCCGCAGGACATCCGCGCGCTCGGTCGGGGAGGCGCGGCCCCAGGCGGGCGCGGCGGCGTGCGCCGCGTCCAGGGCCCGCTCCACGTCCTCGGCTGTACCGCGGGCGATCTCGGTGAAGGGCTGCCCGTTGATCGGGCTCGGGTTCTCGAAGTACTGGCCGCGGGCGGGCGGGACGTACTCGCCGCCGATGAAGTGGTCGTAGCGGGCCTGGTAGGAGACAACCGCACCGTCGGTGCCGGGCGCTGCGTAACGGGTCATCTTGCTGGCCTCCCGGGGAAGGCTGCCCGCCGTTGGGCAGCTCTCGCCCGGAGCGTAGGAGCGCGTACGTTGCAGGTACGTTGCGGAAGCTGACCGGCGGGATCAGTTCTCCTGTCCCGCATCTGTCAACTCCGCGTTCAATTCGCGGAGGCGCTCCAGCACCGGTGGGATCGTCCGTACCTGCGCAAGGGCACGCCACACCGCCAGGTCGTCCTCGCCCCACGGGGTGTGCACCCAGTCGGTCAGGAGGTCGGGGTCGCGGCGTGCGATGAGTGCCGCCCGTAGCTGATCGGCGAGCCTGCGCCGCAGCCGCGCCACGGCGGGTGCCTGCGAAGCGGGCAGGAGCGGACCCGCGTACGCGGCGGCGGCCGCGGTGACCGCCCCCGAACCGAGCCGTCGCTCGACGGCGTCGACATCCGAATCGACCGGCGCCGCTAGCCGGTACGGGCGCGATCTCAGCAGCTCCGGCCCGAGCAGCCGCCGAAGCCGGGCCAGTTCGGCCCGCAGGGTCACGGGTGTCACCGACTCGTCCTCGTACAGCGCGCACAGCAGTTCGTCGCCGGTCAGACCCTCCGGGTGCCGAGCCAGCAGGAAGATGATCTCGCTGTGCCTGCGGCTCAGCCGAATCTTGCGGCCACCTGTCAGCAACAGCGCCTCATCACGGCCGAGCGCGGTGAGCCCCATGATGTCCCTGGTCGCCACCGGCGGCGCCAGCAGCGCCAGGTGGGACTCCGCCGCCCGAGCGACCGCCTGCACGAAGGCGAGGCTGTGCGGATGCGCGAGACGGTCACCTCCGGTGATGTCCACCGCCCCGAGCAGCCGCCCGGTCCGCGGATCGTGCACCGGAGCCGCTGCGCACGTCCATGGCTGGACGCGCCGGATGAAGTGCTCGGCGGCGAACACCTGCACAGGCCGATCCACCGCCACCGCCGTACCCGGAGCGTTCGTCCCCATCGCGGACTCCGCCCACCGCGCGCCCGGCACGAAGTTCATCCGCCCCGCCTTCTGCCGGGTCGCGGAGTGACCCTCGACCCAGAGCAGCCTGCCGTGCGCGTCGCACACCGCGAGAAGATGCTCACCGTCCATCGCGAACGTGCCCATCAGCTCCCGGAACAGCGGCATCACCCCGGCCAGCGGATGCTCGGCCCGGTACGAACCGAGGTCCCCGTCGGTGAGCTCCACCGCCGCGCCGGTGTCCTCCGGGCTGACTCTGGCCCTGGCCGAACGCCGCCACGAGTCGGCTACTACGGAACGCACCGGCCGCGCGACCGTCCCCGCCTGGGTGAACCTCTCGTGCGCGCGCTGCAGCATCCGCATCCGCTCGGCAGGATCGGCACCCGCCTCCAGGGCCACCCATGGTTCGGTCAATTCGGCCTCCCGGGACGGCGATGCGGTGCTGCCATCGTCGCCCCCGTGAGCATGCCCCGACAAGCACCCCGACAGGCTCCCCGACAAGCTCCCCAGCATCAGCCGGGCGGCATCAGGCAGAGTTGACCAGTCGGATGTAGCGCGTCCAGTCCCAGTGCGGTCCCGGATCGGTGTGGTCGGTACCGGGCACTTCGACGTGCCCGATGATGTGCTTGCGGTCCTTGGGGATGCCATACGTATCGCAGATGGCCGAGGTCAGCTGCGCCGACTGCTCGTACATCGCGTCGGTGAAGTACTCGGGCTGATCCACCCATCCTTCGTGCTCGATGCCGATGCTGCGGGTGTTGTAGTCCCAGTTGCCCGCGTGCCATCCGACGTTGCGTTCACGGACGCACTGGGCGATGTGACCGTCCTTGGAACGCACCACGTAGTGGGACGACACCTTCTTTGCCGAGTTCTGGAAGATGGCGAGAGTGTCGGCGTAGGTCTCCTGGGTGACGTGGACGATCACGTAGTCGACGGGGTAGGTGCTGGGGCGGTTGGCGACCGTGTAGTTGGACGTGCTTGCCGGAACCCACTGGGCGAGCGGGTAGTCGACCGCCTGAGGTCGGGCCGTGGCGCGGGTGGTGGGGAGGAGCGCGGCAGGGATGGCGGCCAAGGCTGCTCCTTGCAACAGCCTGCGCCTGCTGGGGAAACGTCTCGCTCGATCCATGGCTGGTCTACCTCTCGGTGGGGGAACAGCTGGAGTTCTCAATGGGGCGGTAGCGTGGCCGCCCCTCGCGGTCGCGCGTGCAGTCCCCTGTGAGTTTCGCGCGCGGGCAGCCACTCCTTGCGGAGCTTGGCCGCGCATGTGTAGTTGGTGTCGCAGACATTGGCGAGCGGCGACTCGACGGTCGGCGTCACGAACTGGTAGGCGTCGAGCTGGCTGAAGCCGTGGTCGCGTACCAGCCATTGCACGAGGTCGAGTTGGGATATTCGGAAGGATGTCGCCGCATTGCGCGTCGGGCACGAGCGCCGTGCGCACCTCCAGATTGGCCGACGCGACGCCGACCGTCCCGTGCGTCGGGTCCATCGGCAGCGCGATCTCGAAGTCGCTGTCACGCGGGCTGCTCCGCTCTGTGGGGAAACGGGGTTGGTCGCGTTGCCGGGGCGTGGTCGTGGTCGACGTCGTGGGCGTCGAGGTTGTCGTGTTCTTCGGGATCGTCTTTGTCGTCGATATGGACGCGCGCCGCCTTGGTATGTGCCCGGGGCGGCGCCGCAGGGAGCGCCGTGGGTGCCACGACGCCAACCGGGTCGGGTTCACGTGGATCGGGGGAGCGTCTCGCGTGAATTACGTTACGGCGCTGGCTGGTTGAGGCGGAAGAGCGCGATCGAAATCTGTGTACGGCACCGTGATTGTGGATAACTCGGCCACCCTCGAGAGGGAGCCGGGGCTGGGCTCGCGGCCTGGTCCCGGGCGAGATGAGCGCGATGAACGAGCCGTGGTCAGCCCAGTGCAACCGCCCCCACAGCGGCCTGTTCCTCCGCACGGGCGCGGGCGGTCGCCGCCTTCGACGTCTCTCCGAGCTGATCGGCCAGCCGGGCACGGGCCCGCCAGTTGTAAGGGCAGATGGGACGCAGATTGATGCGTTCGCTGAGCAAGGTGCGGGCGAGGTCGTGCCGGCCGGAGCGGATGGCTGCCTCCACCAGCGTGCGCTGGATGGCGTCGCGCTGCGCGTGGCTACCGCCGAAGGAGCCGAGGCGGTAGCGGATCGGGGCGAGCAACCCGACCACCCGTCCGTACTGCCGCTGCCGGTACGCGATGAGGGCGCGGCACACCGGGATCCCGATCTCGAGTGTCATCGCGTGGTTCGACACGACGGGATCGGTCCGGGTGAGCCATTGCTCACGGTCCTTCACCAGCCGTTCGGCATCGGAGAGCCGCCCGGCCCCCGCGTACGCCATCACCGCATGGACGTCGTTGAAGGCGTAGTAGGCGCCGTCCTCGCGCCCGGCCCATGCCTGGGCGAGTGCCGCCCAGCGGGGCTCGGCGTCGATGTCGGCAAGGAGCAGCCGCCACAACAGAGCGGAGGCGTCCAGGAGTTCCATGGCGACTGCCTGCGACGCCTCGTTGTGCAGTGTGCTGTCGTAGACGCCGAGCACTCGTTCGATGCTCCCGGCCTCCAGCGCGTACAGGGCGTAGTGCCACGCGTTGTGCACGGAGAGGTAGTTACCGTCGGCCCAGTCCTCGGTCCGCGCGTCCAGGTAGCGGATCCCGTCGCCGAACAGCCCCCGCATCTCATACGTGTGGACGACCGCATGGATCCCCCACACGTCCCGCGGATGGAGTTCTACCGCCCGAAGTCCGATCTCTTCTGCGTGGCCGTAGTGTCCTGCCTCTTCGAGTCCGAAGGCGTACATCCCCAGCAGTGGGCCGAAGTGTGGGTCGTCGCTGTCCCACGCGCAGAGCGCGCCACCGATTCGGTCGCGCAGCCGCTGGGCGTCACCGGTGAAGAAATCGATCTGGTGACCGACGGCCAGGGCGAGGGCGTCGCGGGGGAACTCGGTGCTGATCTCGCCGAGGATCTCACCGGCCCGAAGCATGTCCCCGTCCAGCCACGCCTCGGCAGCCGCCGTGTGCATCTTCTCGCGAGGCGAGAGCCCGGCAAGACCACCCGCGCCTCGGATGGCGCGGAAGGACCGCCGGGCCTCGGCGGCATCCTTCTCCTCGGTGCCGAGAAGCCCGAGATAGGCGCCGAAGACGTGCGCGATGGCGGAATCCGGGGACGCCGCCGCCATCGCCCGCGCCTCGTCGGCGACTTCACCACGGAAGAACAACAGCGCGTCGAGCGCCCGCTCGTAGTGGCGCGCGGCTTCGTCGCTGGCGCCACTCAGGACGTGGGCATGCCGGTCCATTCCCATCGCTTTCGCCTCTCCCGTCGGTTCCGTCCAGTCTCGCGATTCTGCCCGCGCGGTACGAGGACGACGCCCGGTTCACCGGAACGACATATTGCCGCGATACGGGTTGCTGCCGATCTTGGACAGCAGACCCGTCACGGTCGCCTCGTCCGCGTGTTGCAGCCGATGACCGAGGTCAGCAGAGTGACCGCCGATACCAGCAGCAGTGCCGTGCTGCTTCCCTCGGCCACCGCGAGGCGTGCGAACACCGCCGCACCCAACGCACCGCCGACCATGTCGAGGCTGCTCAGCCAGGACATCGTCTCGGTGACGCGGCCGTCAGGGGCGAGGTCGCCGCCGGTCGTGCGCAGCGTCGCGAAGGTGCAGCCGATCACAAGGCCGGCCAGCGGGCGCCGCAAGCCCGGGTAGCGGTGTTCCACCGCGGATGAGCACGGCATCCAACTCGCCACTCCGTAGTGCGTCGATACGCCGCTCACGGGCGTCCTGGACCAACCGGACCCGAAGCCCCGGAACCCGTTCCGCCAGCGCAGCGGGCCACAAGGAGTAGCGCCACAAGGAGTAGCGCCACAAGGAGTAGCGCCGCGAGGAAGCGGGCCACAAGGAGGCAGCCGCACAGCTACGTAGTGCCATGGCGGAACCGTCGACGCTATGCCACCGCACCCGCCGGATCATCCAGCACCGCCCGCACGACCGAGTGTGCGGCCCCCAGCAGGGGGCCATCGGAACCCAGTTCGGAGACAGCGACGTCGCACGTCGTGCCCGCCGTGCGGTGCCCCAACTCGGCCTCCAGCGGCGGCAGCAGCCACGGGGCGAGCCGCGACAGGGCGCCGCCGAGCACCACCGAGCGCGGATCCAGCAGATTAACCGCACCGGTGAGCGCGATGCCCAGTGCGGTACCAGCACCGTGCAGCGCGCTTCGTACGTCTTCGTCGCCCTGCGCGGCGCGCTCCGCAAGCAGCCCGACGCGATCCGCGTCCGGATCAAGGCCGGCTGCGCGCAACACCGCCTCCTCGCCCGCGTACTGCTCCAGGCAGCCACGTCCGCCGCACGGACACGCCGGACCGTCCGGCCACACCGGCACATGCCCCAGCTCGCCAGCGAAGCCACGCGTCCCGCGCAGCAGCCGCCCGTCGACGACCAGGGCGGCACCGATGCCGATCTCCGCCGATACGTGGAGGAAGTCCTGCGGCACCCCGTCGCCGAGCCACAGCTCGGCCAGTGCGCCGAAGTTGGCCTCGTTGTCCACCGTCAGGGGCAGTCTGCCCGGCAGCAGAGCGCCGAGGTCGACGTCGTGCCAGTCGAGGTTGGGGGCGCGGACGATCAGCCCTGTACCGCGGGCGACGAGGCCCGGGACGGCGACAGCCAGTCCCGCCGGACGCAGCCCTGTCAGCCGGGCCTCGCTGCTCACCTGCCGCACCAGGGCGATGAGTTCGGCCAGGACGGGTTCGGGGTCGCGCCCCCGGTTGTCGCCCTGCCGCACGGCACGCGCGCGTACCTCTCCGCGCAGGTCGACGGCGCACACCGAGAGATGGTCGACGCCCACCTCGGCGCCTATCCCGGCCGGACCGCTTCCGCTGACCGCGAGTGCGGATCCGGGACGCCCCACCTTGGCCGGGCGCTCTGGGCCCAGCTCGTCCAGGAGCCCGGAGCGGATCAACTCGTCCACCAGGGTGGAGACGGCGGCCCGCGTGAGACCGATCCGGGTGGCCACGGCGGCACGGGACAACGGCCCGTGCGCCGCGACGGCGTGCATGACGCGCGAGAGGTTGCGACGGCGCATCCCCTGCTGGGTATCGGGCAGCGGTGTTCCGGACGTGCCCCGGCGCGCGTCATGCGGTGGTGCGGTCATGCCCCCGTCAGTCCCTGTTCTTCCGTCCTCATGGCCGTGCTTCCTCGCGGCCCGTGGCACCGAGCAGCGGCGCCGCGTCGGAGACTACCCCGGCGATCCGGGCGAGCGCCGACTCGTCGCGCCCTACAGGGGGCAGTACAGGCCCCTCAGCCGTACCCCAGCGCCGCGCGACAGCCGCCGGATCCTCGCCCGTGAGGAGGCCCGCGGCTTGTGCGGCGGCGCCGAGCGCGACCAGTTCCTTTGCCTCGGGCACCTGAACGGCTCGTCCGGACAGACGCCGCACGGTGTCCTGCCAGGCCGTGCCCCGTGCCCCGCCGCCGATGAGCAGGAGCGGAGCCGAACGGTCCGCGTTCGCGTCCAGGACCAGGTCGAGGGCGCCGAGCAACGAGTGCACGGCCCCGTCATAGGCCGCCTGCAGCACCTGCCCCGGAGTCGTGTCGTGCTGCAGGCCGTGCAGCAGCCCCGAGGCGTGCGGAAGGTCAGGGGTACGCTCGCCGTCCAGATAGGGCAGCAGGGTGACGGCGCCTCCCGCCTCCACCGCCTCACGATCGAGGCTGAGGAGCGCGGCCACCCGGTCCACGGCCTGGGTGCAGTTGAGCGTGCAGGCCAGCGGCAGCCAGTCGCCGCGCGCGTCGGCGAACCCGGCCACTGTCCCCGTCGGGTCCGCGGGGCGCCTGCCGGAGACCGCGTATACGGTGCCCGACGTTCCCAGGCTCAGCACCGGGGTGCCGGGGAGCAGACCGAGCCCGAGTGCGGCCGCCGCGTTGTCGCCGGTGCCGGGTGCGACCAGCGTGCCCTTGGAGAAGGGCAGCTCACCGCTTCCGCGCACGGTGCCGGCGACCTCGCCGGGGCGGACCACGCGCGGCAGCAGATCGGGGTCAAGGCCCACCAATCCCAGGATCTCTTCGTCGTACGCCTCCGTCCCCGACGCCCACCACCCCGTGCCGGAGGCATCGCCCCGGTCGGTCGTGCCGCATCCCGTGAGGCGTTCGGTGAGGTAGTCGTGGGGGAGTCGCACGGCCGCGGTGGCACGGGCCGCCGCGGGCTCGTGCTCGCTGAGCCAGGCCCACTTGGTCACCGTGAAGGAGGGCCCCGGCACACTGCCGACGCGCTCCGACCACGCCTTCGGGCCCCCCAGGCGTTCCACCAACGAGCGGGCCTGCTCGGCCGAGCGCACGTCGTTCCACAGCAGCGCGGGTCGCACCGGCCTGGACCGCGCATCCAGCGTGACGAGCCCGTGCTGCTGACCGCCGACCGATACCGCGGCGGCCTCGCGTGCCGCGTCGCCGCACTGGTCGAGCGCCGAGCACAGGGCGTTCCACCACTCCTCGGGATCGCTCTCGCGGGCGGTGCCCGAGCTGACGCTGTGCGGCGCCTGACCGCTTGCCACCACCCTGCCCGTGGCGGCGTCGACGACCAGGACCTTGGTGGACTGCGTGGAGCTGTCCACGCCGACGACGAGGGGTCCGTCGGCTGCTGGCGCTGATGACATCGGGGGTCTCCGTTCCCGCGGCTCTTTCCGGGCGTGCCCGGACTTCTTTCCGTCCGACCTTCCCAGGGATGCCTCCGGATACTAATTTGTTAAGCGCCATGACGAAATAGTCGCGGCAGACGTGCACGGGCACGCAGTCGTGCCCGGGTCGGCCGCGCAGACGTGCATCAGCCATCCAGGGAGCCGCACATGACGTACCAGCCCACTCCTGAGGACAAGTTCACCTTCGGCCTGTGGACCGTCGGTTGGCAGGGAAGGGACCCGTTCGGTGACGCGACCAGGGCGGCCATCGACCCGGCCGACTCCGTGCGTCACCTGGCTGAACTGGGTGCCTACGGAGTGACCTTCCACGATGACGATCTGATCCCCTTCGGCGCCACGGACACCGAGCGCGAGTCGCACATCAAGCGCTTCCGGCAGGCGCTCGACGCAACGGGCCTCGTCGTGCCGATGGCGACCACGAATCTCTTCACCCACCCTGTCTTCAAGGACGGGGGGTTCACCGCCAACGACCGCGACGTGCGCCGCTACGCGCTGCGCAAGACGATCCGCAACATCGACCTCGCGGTGGAACTGGGTGCCCACACCTACGTCGCGTGGGGCGGCAGGGAAGGCGCGGAGTCGGGTGCGGCGAAGGACGTGCGCGTCGCTCTCGACCGCATGAAGGAGGCATTCGACCTGCTCGGCGACTACGTCACGGAACAGGGGTACGACCTGCGCTTCGCGATCGAGCCCAAGCCCAATGAGCCGCGCGGTGACATCCTGCTGCCCACCGTCGGGCATGCCCTCGCCTTCATCGAGCGCCTGGAGCGTTCCGAACTGTTCGGCGTCAACCCCGAAGTGGGCCATGAGCAGATGGCCGGCCTCAACTTTCCGCACTCCATCGCCCAGGCGCTGTGGGCGGGCAAGCTCTTCCACATCGACCTCAACGGCCAGACCGGCATCAAGTACGACCAGGACCTGCGCTTCGGGGCGGGCGATCTGCGAAGCGCCTTCTGGCTGGTCGACCTCCTGGAGAGGGGCGGTTACGAGGGGCCGCGGCACTTCGACTTCAAGCCGCCGCGTACGGAGGACTACGCCGGAGTGTGGGCGTCGGCGTCCGGCTGCATGCGCAACTACCTCATCCTCCGGGAGCGTTCAGCCGCGTTCCGCGCCGACCCGGAGGTCCAGGAGGCCCTGCGGGCATCCCGACTGGACGAGCTGTCCCTGCCGACCGCCGAGGACGGCCTCTCCGGCCTCCTCGCCGACCGCAGCGCCTTCGAGGACTTCGACGTGACGGCCGCCGGGGACCGTGGCATGGCCTTCGAGTACCTCGATCAGCTGGCCATGGATCATCTCCTTGGGGCGCGGGGCTGACCGGAGGTTCCAACTCCGGAGGCGGCAAGTACCGCACAGGGGTCGCATCTTGACCCTTTCGAGGCGACTCTTGATGGTATGGCCATGCCGCCCGTACCGCCGCAGCCTCCCCCTCCGCCGGGTGATACGCCCCCTCCGGGCGACGGTGGCTTCGGACCGCCCGGCGGAGGGTATGGACCGCCCCCGAGCGACGGGTACGGGCCACCCCCGGGCGGCGGGGGATGGCCTCCCGCGGGAGGCGGCGGTGCGCCCCCTGGTGGTGGAGGCGGGTGGCCGCCTCAGCCGCCGTCCGGAGGGCCCTCCGGACGGCGGAGCGGGCTGTTCATCCTGCTTGCCGTGATCATCGCGGTCGGAGCCGTCGTAGCGGTGTTCCTTGTGGTCACCAGCGGGGACGGCTCCGATGGCAAGAAGGGCCCCTCCGGGACCAGCACGAGCTCAGAGGGCAAGCCCACCCCGTCGCTGAGCATCCCCTCCGAGATCCCCTCGAAGCTGCCGACGGAGGTGCCATCGAATCTGCCCAGCAACCTGCCCTCGGACCTCCCCAGCGATCTGCCGAGCGGCTTGGACTCCCTGATTCCGTGACGTCCGGACAGCGAAGTGCCCCGCTGTTTTCACCGATCCGCCCGTGTTGACGGGTGCCTCGAGCGCGAGGTCAGATGCCCTTCGGCAGCCTCACATACGTCACTGTCGTCTCCACGTCGCTGTCCACGAGCCGGCCGTCCTTGTCGAACGCCTCCGCCCCGTCCGTCATCCCGAAATCGTTGTCGTTGATCAGCGCAAGGGTGTGACTGTTCACGCGGGCCACGCCTTCGATCTTGTCTGGCACGCCGTCGATGCTGCCCAGATCGACCAGGAGATGCTTCTTCAGGACGGGTGCCCCCGAGGCCGCCGGATCGCCGAGCTGCTCCAGGGAGGGCTTCGTGGCGGCATCGTCCCACCGCTTGCCGAGGATGTCGGCGCTGCGGTCCAACCTCACCGTCTGCAGCCGCGCGGCCTTGTCGGTGCGCTCCTCTACGAGGAGACGGTCACGGCCGACGGCCACCACAGAGGAGATCTTCAGCTCGGAGGTGTCGTCCTCGCCAGGGTCGACGACCCCCACCGCGTCGAAGCGGTACGCGTACTCGGCGGTGACCTCCTGCTTCTTGGGTGAGAAGCGCAGCAGCCGCGTCGTGCGCGATGCGTCACCCGCGTCCTCGTCCGGGAGGGACAGCGGGCTCTGCACCGCCATCACCAGATCTCCGCCCGGCAGTTGGGCGAGCCCTTCGAAGCCGCGATTGCCCTTGCGGTGCAGCAGCACGCCCGGCAGCGCCTCGACGACCGGGTAGTCGGCGCCCGACAGCTTCAGCCCCTGGGGAACATAGCGCTTGAGCACCTTCCCGCGCGCGGAGACGTGGACGAGCGAGGGCCCGTACTCGTCGACCAGCCAGAAGCTGCCGTCGTGCGCCCGCACGATGCCCTCGGTGTCCAGACCGTTCGGGTCGTACGCCAGGGCCGTCTGCGCGTCGTACGTGTACGGCGCCTCGTCGCGCCCCTTCTGGTTGGGCAGTCCGGTGACGGGCTTCCCGGACGAAGTCGTCAGCGGGAGTGCGTCGATGACCTTCACGGAGTCACCGGAGACGCGGACCTTCACGATCGCCGGATCGAATCCGGGGACGGGGAAGGTGCGCCGCTTCTTGCCGTCCACCTTGATCTGGCCGTTGGGCCCCCGGTCCGTGACCGTCCAGAATTCGCCCTTGCGGCCCGCCGGGTAGATGTCACTACCGATGCCGCCGAGATCCACACCGCGGTCGTCGCTCACTGTTCCGGGCAGCAGGGAGTTGCTGAAGGTGCCCAGCGGGACGTCGCCCAGGGTCGCCGTCGAGGTGATCCGCGGCGTCTTCTCATCGCCGCCGGTCTGTGCGCCCGTGGCGGTACCCGTCGCCGCGATCGCGGCGAGCACGGCGAACGGCACGCCCGCGGCTACGGAACGGCGGACGCGACGCTTACGGGCGGCGTGCGGGGACATGAGTGCCTCCTAGGGCGCAAGTGTTCGGTGACAGGGATCAGACTTCGCCGTCGCCGCGAACACAGAGAGGCAGAGAGGTGAACGCGAGGGGGCATGCTGACGGCGCCTCCCGCGAGGGGCAGGAGGCGCCGCCGTCACCCGCAGGCCGGTCAGCGGTGGTTGGGCGCCTGGCCCTCCTCGTCCCCCTTCGTCTGGATCGCGCTGACGTACTGAATCAGTCCCGGGCGGCCCTGCGGGGCGGGGGAGCCCAGTCGCGGTCGGCACCCCCTGAACCGGCGTGATCCACGCTCCCGGATGTCATGCTCGCGCTCAATCGCTGGACGGGGGGAGTGCACGCGCTCGTGTTCCCGGCGCGTGTGTCAGCGGCCTGGATGCGCCGGTGGCAGCCGTGCGCATTATGGAGATGGGGTGTGCTTCGGGGGCGTGGACGGTTCCGGACGGTCGCCGTCGTGATGGGGTCGCGCCTTCGGCCCGGTGCGGGCGTAGGGGGAGGCCCGCACCAGACCTGCCTGCCTCATTCGCCGCCGGTCGCCAAGGCCAGTGCCGTCGCGGGGTCATGGGCCGCGGGGCCCGCCGGGGTCCAGCGGCCGCGCTCCTTGCGGTAAGGCCACCAGCGGCCGTCGGTCCCGTGCCGCAGCTGGGCGTCGCTCCCGACCACGGTCCAGCGATTGCGGGCCGCGCGCAGCCGCGGCCGCTCGCCTTCGTCCCAGGCCGCCTCCAGCGCCGCACGCGCGCGTGCCAGTGCGTCCGCCTCAGGCGTCCACTCCTCCTCCAGGACGGACAGCGCGGCTGCGCCCCCGTACCCCCAGGCCCGCACGGCCATCGCGAGACCGTCCTTGCCGCGGCCGGCGGCGGTCGAGAGGCGCGCGGCCACCGCTGTCGCGGGAGCCGCGGCCGCGAGGCGTACGGCATCCTCGTCCGGCGTCAGTTCCTGTTCGACCGGCTGCCGTTCGTGCCCGGGGGAGAGTGCCTCGGCCAGCATCCGGTGCGCCTCCACGGCCGCCCGCGCCGCCAGGAACTCGAGCGCTGCCACATCGAGACCGGGCGCGGGATCCGCCTCCGTGTCGAGGGCGGGCGGCAGGCCCGGCTCTGGCGGCAGCGGAGGGAGGTCGGGCAGCGGGGGCAGGATGGCTCCCTCCGCGTACGCCTCGTCGGCGCGCACGCCCTCCTGGGCCCCCTCCTGCTCCTCCGCGGACGTCTCCTCGGCCTCAGCTTCTGCCACGCTGCGTACTTGCAGCGCGTCAAGGAGCTCGCGCTCGGCACGGCCACGCATGAGGAACAGCACGAACGGATCCTGGTCGAGCAGCCGGGCCACCTGGTAGCAGAGCGCGGCAGTATGCCCACAGTGGTCCCAGGCGTCGCAGTCGCACTGCGGCTCCAGGTCGCCGATGCCGGGCAGCAGTTCGACACCCGCTGCCGCTGCGTCCTCCACCAGGTGCGGCGGCATCTCGCGGTCGAGCAGCGCCGCGATGTGCCCGGCCCGCTCGACGGCCATGCCCAGGAAACGGTCCCATTCGTCCTCGCTGAGCCGCTGAAGCAGTACGTCCGAGCGGTGCGGGGTGCCGTCACGGTCGTGGACGACGGCGGTGATCCGACCAGGACGCACCGAGACCGCGCCCACGGCTCCCGAGCGCGCGAGCCTGCGGCCGGACTTCAACTGCGCGAGGTCAAGTGCCGTTTCCTCGAGCGCCTTCAGCCAGGCCTGGCCCCACCAGCTCTGCGCGAACCCACGCCCGTGCGTGGCCGGAAGGGCGGCGAAGGTGCGCTCGTGCCCACCCTCACCATGGCGGCCGTCCGCGTGTGTCTCGCCGTTCGACTCGTCGTACATGTCGCTCATCGCGTCCCCCCTCGAAGCTCCACCAGATCCGACAGCTCGGCGTCGGTGAGTTCCGTCAGCGCCGCCTCGCCGGTACCGAGGACCGCGTCCGCCAACTCCCGTTTGCGCACCAGCATCTCGGCGATGCGGTCCTCGATCGTCCCCTCCGCGATCAGCCGGTGCACCTGCACCGGCTGCGTCTGCCCGATGCGGTAGGCCCGGTCGGTTGCCTGCGCCTCGACCGCGGGGTTCCACCAGCGGTCGTAGTGCACGACGTGCTCGGCCCGCGTCAGATTCAGCCCGGTGCCCGCGGCCTTCAACGACAGCAGGAAGACAGGGACTTCGCCGTCCTGGAAGCGTTCCACCATCGCCTCGCGCGCCGCGATGGGCGTACCGCCGTGCAGGAACTGGGACGGAGTGCCACGCGCTGCCAAGTGCTGCTCGATGAGGCGTGCCATCTGGACGTACTGCGTGAAGATGAGCACGCTCGCGTCTTCGGAGAGGATCGTGTCGAGCAGTTCGTCGAGGAGTTCCAGCTTTCCGGAACGGCCCTCGATCCGCGGCTTGTCCTCCTTGAGGTACTGCGCGGGGTGGTTGCAGATCTGCTTGAGGCCGGTGAGCAGCTTGACGATCAGGCCGCGGCGGGAGAAGCCGTCGGCGCCGGAGATCTCCGCGAGGGTCTCGCGCACCACTGCTTCGTAGAGGCCCGTCTGCTCCGCGGTGAGGGACACCGCCCGGTCGGTCTCCGTCTTGGGCGGCAGTTCGGGTGCGATGCCCGGATCGGACTTGCGTCTGCGCAGCAGGAAAGGGCGTACGAGCTGGCCGAGCCGCTCGGCGGCTGCCGGGTCCTTGCCGCCTTCGACGGCCTGCGCGTAGCGGGTGCGGAAGGTGCCGAGCTTGCCGAGGAGGCCAGGTGTAGTCCAGTCGAGGATGGCCCACAGCTCGGAGAGATTGTTCTCCACCGGGGTGCCGGTGAGCGCCACGCGCGCGCGTGCGCCGATGGTGCGCAGCTGCTTGGCGGTGGCCGAGTAGGGGTTCTTGACGTGCTGGGCCTCGTCGGCGACGACCATGCCCCACTGGGCGTGCGCCAGGCTGTCCGCGTCGAGTCGCATCGTGCCGTACGTGGTGAGCACGAACTCGCCGTCGGCGAGGTCCTCCAGGCCGCGCTGGGCGCCGTGGAAGCGGCGCACCCGGGTGCCGGGGGCGAATTTCTCGATCTCGCGCTGCCAGTTGCCCATGAGGGACGTGGGACAGACGACGAGGGTGGGTCCTGCGGACTCACTGTCCAGTTGCCGATGCAGATGCAGGGAGATGAGAGTGATCGTCTTGCCGAGGCCCATGTCGTCCGCGAGGCAGCCGCCCAGGCCCAGAGAGGTCATCCGGGCCAGCCAGTTCAGGCCCCGCAGCTGGTAGTCGCGCAGGTCCGCGGCGAGTGTTTCGGGCTGGCCGACGGGTTCCATGCCCTCGGGGTCAGCGAGGCGTTCGCGCAGTGTGGCCAGCCAGCCCGTGGGCTGAACGTCCACACGGCGACCCGCCACTTCGGTGGTACCCGTCAGAACGGCGCTCAGTGCGTCGATCGGCGTGACCTTGTGGTCCTGGTGTACGCGAGCGCGCCGGGCCTCCTCGGGGTCGATGAGCACCCATTGGTCGCGCAGGCGAACCACCGGACGGTTGGCTTCGGCGAGGAGGTTGAGCTCCTCGCGTGACAGTTGCTGACCGCCCAGCGCGAACCGCCAGTTGAAGGCGAGCAACGCGTCGGCGGAGAGGTGCGACGGCGTGTCCGACGACGGCTTGTCGGGGTCCTTCGTGTCGTCGTCGGGCGGGCCGATGACCGCACGGGCGGTCAGGTCGCGCGCCAGCTCCTTGGGCCAGTGCACCGCGACTCCCGCGGTGGCGAGCATGCGGGATCCCTCGCCCAGGAGCGAGGTGACCTCGTCGTCGGCCAGCTCGACCGCATCGGGGACGGCGGCCGAGAGCAGCGGGGCGAGCGGCGGCCACGCGCGCGTGGCTCGACGCAGCGCGAGCAGGGCATCCATCCGTGACCGCGGCCCGAAGGCCTGTGCCGAGGCGCCGGAACCCGCCCAGACCTCGGCCGCGTCCGCGACGAGCGAGGGGTCACTGACACTGTGCATCTGCAGTACGGCGCGGAACGGCAGCCGGTTCCCGTCGGGAGTGTCCGACACCAGGCCGGGCACTTCGACGCGCAGCGAGATCCGTACGCCTGCGTCGTGCCCGGCGGCGACATCGGTGGCCCAGGGGCGCTGCTCGGGGATGCGCTGCGGCCGCGGAGAGGCGAAGGGTGAAGCGCCCGCGGCGAGTGTCGCGGCGGGGGTGCGCGGCAGCGTATCGGCCACCGAGTCCAGGAACTGGCGGAGCAGCCGCTCGGGTTCGGGCAGCCGCAGTGGTTCGGATTCGTCAAGCGGGAGGGCATGCGCGGCGGGCGGCATGGCGGCGGCTAGGTCGCGCAGACGCCGCAGGTCGTCTTCGCCCAGCGGGCCCGAGCGCCACGCATCGTGATCATTCGGCGAAAGGCCGGGCAGCAGCAGCCCGCGTGCGGCGAGTTGTAGCGCCAGCACGCCTGCCGTGCCCCAGAACGCGGCCGTCGGATGAGCCCCCGTCGTGGCACGCGCGCGTGTCAGGACCGGGAGCGCCGCGCGCACCGGGAGCACCACCGCGGAGATGTCGCTCAGCTGCGCTCCGTCGTCGCCGGGCACGGCGATGGTCAGCTCTTCGAGGGTGCCCGCGGAGCAGGCGGGCGGCGCGTCCCCGTCGGGCCGCCAGAAGGCGACCCGGCCGGTGCGTGCCGGATCGGCGGATACGAACAGCACAGAACAGCGGGACAGTTCAGAGATCTCGGAAGGTGACGCGGCAGGGGGCCTGGGCACGGCGATGGCGCATTCCTCAAACTTGACTACTGGGTCTGGACCGGCCGAGAGTACAGCACGCCACGCCTAAGGCGTGAGAGACGGTCCAGTGATCCCCGTCACGTCACCTCGGAGGTGTACTTAACCCCCCTCGCCGGCGGTGCTGGCCCCCGCCGGGAGACGGGTGAAGGCGCCATGGTCGCCCCAGGTCACGGGCTCATACGTTGTGTCACGTCAGCCCGATCCAGTCAGAGACCGGAGACCTCACCATGTCCCAGGCCGCCGCAGCAGTCGCGGAACGTTCCCCAGGCACCATCCCAAGGCAGCCCGCCGGGAGCGATTTCGCGCCTCTCCTGCGTACCGTCAAGGAGCAGGGGCTCCTGGGGCGCCGCACCGGCTGGTATACGCGCACCATCGTGGTCAACACCCTGGCGCTGGCCGTGGTGGTGACGGGCATGTTCCTCATCGGTGGCTCCTGGTGGGTGCTGCTCCTGGCGCCCGTACTCTCCGCACTGTGCGCCCGCACGGCGTTCATAGGCCATGATGCCGGGCACTCCCAGATCACCGGCGACCGCCGCGTGAGCCACGCCATCGGCCTCGTCCACGGCAATCTCCTCCTCGGCATGAGCTCGGCCTGGTGGAACGACAAGCACAACCGCCACCACGCCAACCCCAACCACATCGACAAGGACCCCGACGTCGCCGCGGACGTCCTCGTGTGGACCAGCAAGCAGGCCAAGGTCCGTGTGGGCTTCCGGCGCTGGCTCACCCGCAACCAGGCCTGGCTGTTCTTCCCTCTGACGCTGCTCCAGGGCATCGCCATGAAGATCTACGGCTTCCGGGACCTGCGTCGCCAGTCCCCGCGCGAACGCATCCTCGAAGGCCTTCTCCTGGTCGCCCACCTCGTCGGATACGTGACGCTCCTGATCACCACCATGCCGGTGGGCCACGCCCTTGCCTTCGCCGCCATCCACCAGGCTCTCTTCGGCCTGCACCTCGGACTTGCCTTCGCGCCCAACCACAAGGGAATGGAGATGCCCGACCCCGACGGCGAGCGCTGGGGTCACCTCAGCCGCCAGGTCCTCACCTCACGCAACATCCGCGGCAGCGTACTGACCGACTGGTTCCTGGGCGGACTCAACTACCAGATCGAGCACCACCTGTTCCCGAGCATGCCCCGCCCCAGCCTGCGACGTGCCCAGCCCTTGGTCCGTGCCCACTGCGCCGAGCTGGGCATGCCGTACGCGGAGGCGGGATTCATCGACTCCTACCGTCAGGTGCTACGCCACATGTACGAGGTCGGCGAGCCCCTGCGGGTCGAGTGACAGCGTCGGCCGAGGTGCGGCTCAGGGTTGCGTCAGGGTCGCTCCTCAGGGATCAATCAGGGGAGCAGACTGGAACTGTGTGCGGCCCGAGCCCGTTTCTCAAGACAGAGAGCGGCAACAGCCGCGGAGGAGGCGACACACATGTCTAAGAACGCGAAGATCGCCGCAGGAGGTGTGGCGGCCGGCATCATCCTGTTGATCTGGCTGCCCTGGTGGGCCGCCCTCCTGATCGTGCTCGGGGTCCCGGCCGCGGCCTATCTGACCCTCGACCCCGGACAGCGGCGCAGGCTGCGCCGCGTCTCCCGCAAGGAGCTCGGCCGCTGACCCGCCACCCCGGACGGCGCTCGGCACCGGTGAGCGGACGCTCGATGAACTGGGCCTGACGGCTGCTCCGCTCGCGGTCCCGCCCGGGGCGGCTCCGCGAGCGGAGAACCCATTGCGCCCCGGTAACTCGGCGGTGTCTATGACGCACATGACTTCCCGAAAGGAGGCTCAGCGATCCCTCGGTGATCGCTGATGGCCGCATACGAGGCGTCGCAGACGCCGCCCTCCCAGCCTCAGCCCACTCCCGCGCCCCGGACATCGGCCTGGCTGAGGGCCCACTTCGACCTCCTGCCCTTTCCGGCCCGCATGGGCGCACTTGCTCGCTACGCCCGGGCACTCCCTGCGGACGCGTACGGAACACTCCGTGACGCCCTCGCCGCAGGCACCCCCGACGAACGCCACACCGGCCTCCTCCTCGCCGTCACCCGGCGCGACCTCGCCACCGCCGCCGAGGCCCTGACCGACCCCCTCCTGCGCCGCCGCGCCCTCTCGGCCGCCATTCGGCTTCCCATCCCGGACGCGGCCCCGGAGCAACTGTCGTTGAGCGACATAGGCGCAGAACGCGGCACGAGACGCACCGCGTTCTGCGCCTGAGCCGCCGTCGCGGCCTCGCCCCACGCCTCCTGCCAGAGGTCTACGAACGGTTCGGTGCCAGGGATGCCTCCCTGCTCCTGCCCGCATGCCCCGCCGAGACAACCGACGCGGGGCTGCCCCGACTCGGTCCGCCCCCGGGCGCACTGAGCGCGCTGACCCGCTCCGCACCGCTCGCCGTGGCCCGACTGCTCGTCACACGCGGCGAGAGCCGCGCCAACCGAGACCACCACCGCTTCACGACCCGTAACCGCGCGATCGCGGGTCTGGCGGCGGAGCGCGGACCATGACACAGCGATGACCGCGTTGCTGCTCGACCCTGAGCAGAACCAATGACGGGGGCACCGGAGCAGACGGGGGCACCGGAGCAGAGGGATCAGGTGGGGCGTACGGCCATCTTGTCGAGCGCGTCGAGGAGCCAGGGGAGTTCGGGTCCGCGCCCCACCGGCAGCACCTCTCCCGGCTCTTCGTCGAGGAGCACGAACGCGATGTCGTCGGTCCTGGCGACCATGGACCAGCCAGGGCCGTCGGCACGCAGGGTGCGGGCCTCTCCGGAGGCGAACGAGGATCGCACGCGGCCCATGGGGGGCGGCGTACTCACGTACGCCCGTGCTTCGGCCAGGACACGGCGTACCCCGGTGAGCGGCCCCTGCTCGATTTGGGCGTCGGCGTCACTGCTCGCCGGGCGCGGGTTCTCGCCCTCCTGAGCAACGCCTTCCTCCTGAGCCGCGCCAGACCCGGCACCGTCGCTCAAGAAGTCCGCGTCGTCGATCTGCTCGCGCCACGCCGCCCACTGGAGCGCGATCTCGTCGGCGCCCAGCCGTCGTTGAGCCGGCCCCCACGAGTCGGACTGGGGAGGAGAGAGCGGCTTCTCGTCCTCGTCCTCAGGGTCGGGGTCGTGAGGCGGGGGCACATTGGGCGCCGCGACGGCGACCGCAAGTGGCCAGCCGGGCAGCGCGGCGACCACCGTACGCTCGTCGGGCGACAGATCGTATTCCATGCCGCAGTCCCAGGAAGCGATCGCGACGGCCACGAGTGACACGTCGTCGACGACGACGGTCCACCGGGCGCCCGCACCGTCCTGACCGAGGACGAGACCGTACCCGTCGGCGAGCGGCGCGAGCCCCAGAGCCGTGCACGCCTCCGGATAGTCGTCACCGAGCACACTCGGGAACTTCGCGGGCGTCAGCAGCACCGCGGTCAGTACGTACAGCGCGTCGTCCTCGGCGGCGACAGCGTCGTCCGTTCCGGCCATGCCAGCCTCCCCATCGCTTCATCCGTCGGCGCACCCTAACCACAGGTCCGGTTGATCGTCGAGGGGTGCGTGACCAGGAAACTCTCCCGTACGCACCAGGAACTCGCACACGGACGTCAGGCGGCGGGCAGGCCGAGGAGCGTACGCGCCACGTCCGTCGGAGACTCGTCGCGATCCCTGGCGAGGGCGATGACCGCTCGACAGGCGAGTTCGCTGACGCCGAAGGACAAGGCCTCCGGCGAGACCCAGTCCGTGGCTTCGTCCATTCGGTCCTGGTCGTCCTCGGCGCACGCGGCCACGTATGCGGCGGCCGCCTCGAAGAGGTTGTGCGGGCGCTGCTGCCTGCTGCGAACAGCGTCGTCGGAGCGCCAGAATTTGCGGAGCTTGTCGAACATGTGGGCCACCTTCCCCCGGTTCTGGTTACCACTGATGACCACTCATCTGCCTCACTCCAAAGTAGAGTTGGAGTCCCGACGGCAGAAGGGGGACCGGGTGGTGAAGCGCTACGACCGGCTCAAGGAGATTCGGCGTCTCGACCCGGAGAAGGACGCCCTGACGGTCTACCGGCTCAGCGCGGCGTACGAGTTCCCCTGGGACTACACCCGAGCTCTTGAGCTGGCGCTCTACCGCACATACGCCGTGCCGAGCATCGGTCGGCTCCTGGCCGAGACGGCGGAACTGACGGACCGTACGCAGAAGCGGTACGACGACACGGCCCTGCTCCTGGACACCGTCGTAGAGCACGGTTTCGGCACGGACGAAGGCCGCACGGCGATCCGCCGGATCAACCAGATGCACCGCAGCTACGACATCAGTAATGACGACATGCGCTACGTGCTGTGCACGTTCGTGGTGGTGCCAAAGCGCTGGATCGACGTCTACGGATGGCGGAGGCTGTCTCGCCACGAGACGACCGCGGCCGCCGTCTACTACCGAACCTTGGGGCAGCGCATGGGGATCCAGGACATCCCGGACTCCTACGTAGCCTTCGAGAAGTGTCTCGATGCCTATGAGGAGGACCACTTCGCGTGGGACGAGGGTGCGCGCAAGGTCTCCGACGCGACCCTCGATCTCATGGCCTCCTGGTATCCGCGCCCTCTGGCGCCCTTGTTGCGCGTATCGACCCTCGCCCTGCTCGACGAGCCCCTTCTGCGCGCGTTCCGCTACGAACCGCCGGGCGCCGTCACCCGCACGCTGGTCAGGCGCGCGGTGCGGTTGCGCGGCCGTGCCGTGCGCTTGATGCCGCCCCGTACCGCACCGCACTATGCCCGGCAGAACTGGGAGATCAAGGGCTACCCGAAGGGATATCGGGTCGGCGAGCTCGGTACGTTCCCGGTGCCCGGCGTCCGGGGCTGCCCGGTTGCGCACACGGACGAGTAGGCGGACGCTTCAGCACCGAGGCCAACCTCGGCTCCAACCCGGCCGTGACGGAGGGCAGCAGTGGAATCGCGGCCTACGAAGAAGAGAACTTCGTGGCCGAAGGCCACGCGCGCGTGCTCGAAAAGGTCGGCCCCCTGTGGGCGGCGACCATGCGGCTCGCCGATCCCCGAGCCCTGCACCGCAGCGCGACAGGGCTCGTCAGAGGGACACAGCCCACGATGCGCGCGATGCTGATGGAACTGCCCGTGGAGCGTGTCTTCCTGCAGGGCGCGCGCAGCGGCGAACTCGTGGGTGCGGGCGAGCTCGTGGCGTCCGGGGTGCGGGTGCTGACCGTGCTGGAGGCAGGGCACAACGTCATGTTCGAGAACCCGGAGGGCTTCGCCTCGGCTGTCGCCGGACGCCGATAGCCGTCGTCTCCCGTCTGCGGCCCGAACCGGCCTAGTCCTGTCGTGCCGCCAGAGCGAGGAACCGCGTGTCCTCGTCTACGTACGAGGTCAGCCGCCAGCCGGAACCGGCGAGCAGCGGGCGGAGATTCCCCTCGGCCCGTAGATCGTCCGTGGTGATCTGGCGGCCCTGCCGCGCCGCGAGTGCCGCCCGGCCGATGGGGTGGAAGAGGGCGAGGGCTCCTCCGGGCCGCACCACGCGCCTCAACTCCCGCAGATTCTCCACCGGATCGGCCAGATGGGAGATCAGGCCCGCGCCGAACACGGCATCGAGTGACGCGTCACGCAAGGGGAGCCGGGTCACGTCCGCGAGCAGGAGCTGTCCCTCACAGTGCCTGCCGGCCCGTGTGGCGGCCTCCAGCATGGCGGGAGTCAGATCGACCCCGAGTACGGACCCGGAGGGCCCTACGGCCTCCCTGAGGGCCGGTAGCGCCCGCCCGGTGCCGCACCCGGCATCGAGGACGCGGCCGCCCGGGCGCAGGCCGAGCTCGGACGCGGCGGCTCGATAGGCGGGCCCGTCGTCGGGGAACCGGGTGTCCCAGTCGGCCGCTCGGGCGGAGAAGAAGTCACGGACACGCGTGTGGTCGTCGCTCATGTGGTCATGATTGCTCAATGACGCGCATACGCGTTTGGGGGCACACGTTCGAGCGTGCTGCGATCGTTCAGGACCCTCTCTCAGTCATATTCCAACACCTTTCGAACTGCGCCCCCGTTGTGCGCCCCTGCCCGGACTAGCGTCCCGGAGCCATGGGACACCTGGACCACGCCACCTTCGGCTGGCTGACCCCCGTGCTGTCGTACGCGATGGCCTGTATCGGCGCCGCCCTCGGGCTGCGCTGTACCGTTCGTGCGCTCGGCGCCACGGGCGCCTCGCGCCGCAACTGGCTCATCACGGCGGCCTCGGCCATCGGCACGGGCATCTGGACGATGCATTTCGTGGCCATGCTCGGCTTCGGCGTCACCGGCACCGAAATCCACTACAACGTGCCCTTGACGATCTTGAGTCTGATCGTCGCGATGGCCGTCGTCGGAGTCGGCGTCTTCTCCGTCGGCTATGGCCGTGACCGCGGGCGTGCGCTCGCGCTCGGCGGGCTCACCACCGGGCTCGGCGTGGCGAGCATGCACTACCTGGGCATGGCCGCGCTGCGACTGAACGGCGATGTGCGATACGACCCTGTACTGGTCGGCCTCTCCGTAGTCATCGCCGTTGTCGCCGCGACCGCGGCCCTGTGGGCGGCGCTCAACATCAAGTCGCCTCTTGCGGTCGCCGTCGCGTCGCTTGTCATGGGCGGGGCGGTGAGCAGCATGCACTACACCGGAATGCTGGCCGTGAGCGTGCGGGTCACGGAGTCGGGCGCTGCACTGCCCGGGGCCACGACGATGCAGTTCATCTTCCCCCTTGCGGTCGGCCTTGGGTCGTACCTCTTCCTGACCTCGGCGTTTGTCGCGCTGTCCCCGACCTCGGGGGAGCGTGAAGCCTCCGTGGCTGCCCAGCGACCGGTGGAGGGAGCCGCCCCGTAGCGGCGCACCAGGACACTCACGGTCGGGCGGACACACGCCTCGAAACCTTCCGAACGAGGAGGCCATGCGCACACCCCGTAGGACCCCCGACCCGGCCGACGGCACTTCGCCGCCGCAGTCCGGGGACCCGGCACGTGGTCGCCGCGCGCACGCGGGAGCGCCCGCCGATGAGCGGCCCGAAGTGGAAGCCTCCTTGGAGCCCGGGCCGCTGACGACCCCCGCGCCCCGGGGGTCGTGGTGGCCGCGCCCCCGTACCGTACGAGCCAAGATCCTCTGCCTGCTCATGGTGCCGGTCATCTCCCTGCTCACGTTGTGGGGATACGCCACGGTCACCACGGCTCAAGACGTGGCGCGCCTCCGACAGCTGCAGCGCGTCGACGCGGAGGTGCGCGGCCCGGTCGACGCTGCCATCGCCGCGTTGCAGGCCGAGCGAGTGGCAGCTGTGAGCTACGCGACCGAGCCCACGCCGGAGCGTGGCGGCGAACTCAAGAGGCAGGCAGGAGGTACGGAACGCGCTGTGGCGAAGCTGCGTCGCGGCGAGGGACGGACGATCGCCGATGGCAGCGATCTGCCCACCGGCGTGGCGTCCAGGCTCGCGACATTCGTCTCCGAGGCCGAGGACCTGAGCACGTTGCGCACCGACGTGCTCGACCACCGCACGGCCTGGGACGCGACCTACGGCCAGTACACGAGGACCATTTCGGCAGCCTTCGGAGTCGGCGGCGCGCTCACCGGCATCCAGGAGGCCGAACTCGGCTCCGACGCGCGCGTGCTGCTCGAATTCGCCAGGGCCTCCGAGATGCTGGCGCGCGAGGATGCTGTCCTGTCCAGCGCCCGGCTCGACGGGTCTCTGGACCGGGAGCGGCTGCGGCAGTTCACCGGAGCCGTCGACACCCGGCGGACGTTGACCGAGGCGGCGGTGGCGGATCTGCACGGGCCCGAACGAGCAGCTTGGCGGAACCTCGTGGAGGGCAGCGCGTACGCCGACGTGCGCGCAGTCGAGGACAAGGTGATCGTCGCACCCCCGGGGAGACAAGCCGCCGCCGCGGCACCGGCCGCCGCATGGGACAGCGCCCATGGCGTGGTGCGGGACGAGCTCCGCGCGATCGACGTGGGCGCGAGCCGCGGCGCCGCCGACCGGGCCGACCCGTTCACCCGCGGGTTGCTCACTCCGGCAGGCGCCGCCGTGCTCCTTGGACTCATGGCAGTAGTCGCCTCACTGGTCATCTCCGTACGCATCGGGCGAGGCCTGGTCGTCGAGCTGGTGAGCCTGCGCAACGGCGCGCTGGAGATCGCCCGGCACAAACTTCCCCATGCCATGCGGAGGTTGCGCGCCGGTGAGGAGATCGACATTCGCGCCGAAGCGCCACCCGGCCCGCCCGCGGAGGACGAGACGGGGCAGGTCTACGAAGCGCTCGGCACGGTGCACCGCGCGGCCCTGCACGCCGCCATCGAGCGCGCCGAACTCGCCAGCGGCATCTCGGGCGTCTTCGTCAACCTCGCCCGCAGGAGCCAGGTCCTCGTCCACCGCCAGCTCAACCTCCTCGACAGCATGGAGCGCAGGTCGGACGATCCGAACGAACTCAGCGACCTCTTCCGGCTCGACCACCTCACCACCCGGATGAGGCGGCACGCCGAAAGCCTGATCATCCTCTCCGGAGCCGCGCCGGGACGCGCCTGGCGCATGCCTGTCGCTCTGACGAACGTCGTCCGCGCGGCCGTCTCCGAAGTCGAGGACTACGCGCGCGTGGAGCTGCGACAGCTCCCCGCTGCCGCGGTCGTCGGCACGGCCGTCGCCGACCTCATCCACCTCCTGGCCGAACTCGTCGAGAACGCCGCCCAGTTCTCGCCGCCCCACACCAAAGTGCGGGTCAACGGCGAGCCGGTCGGTAACGGCTACGCCCTGGAGATCGAGGACCGCGGCCTCGGCATGGGCGCGGAGGCCCTGGCCGAGGCCAACCGCCGTATCGAGCGGTCCGAGGCGCTCGACCTGTTCGACAGCGACCAACTGGGGCTCTTCGTGGTCAGCAGGCTCGCCGCGCGACACGGGGTCAAAGTGCACCTCCGTACGTCCCCCTACGGCGGTACCACCGCGGTTGTCCTCCTGCCCACCGCACTGCTGCAGAGCCTCACACCGGAGAGCCCCGGAGCCCACACCATGGAACGTGACCGCGAACAGGGCGGGCACGCGCGCGTGCCCGATGCCGTATCGATGAACGGCAACCCCGTTCCCGCCCCGGCCGCCCGCCCCGCACTGGGAGCGTCGGCGCAGGCGCCGCAGACGACACCACCGGGCGTCACCACACTCCGGCTGAGCAAACCCCCGGACACGGAACCCGACAGCGTCCCGGAACCTTCGGAAGACCTCCCGCGCCGCGTGCGCCAGGCCAGCCTGGCTCCCCAACTGCGAGAAGGGCGCCCCGATGACGCGGCCGGATCCGTGAGCGTTCGCGAAGAGACCGAACGCAGCCCTGACGAGGTACGGGATCGCATGACCGCCTACCGCGACGGCTGGGCCCGAGGCGGCGGTCGCCGGCCGGGCATCGTCGGCGCGGTCCGCGACATTCCAGGGCCCGCACCGGCCAGTGACGGCACCGAAGGAGACTCCGCATGATCCAGGACAAGAGCATCACCGCCGGCCGGTCCGGCGAACTCGACTGGCTGCTGGACGACTTGGTACTGCGCGTCGGCGAGGTACGGCACGCCGTGGTGCTGTCCAACGACGGGCTGGCCGTCGGGGCCTCGACCGCCCTCACCCGTGAGGACGCCGAACATCTCGCCGCGGTCGCCTCAGGGTTCCACAGCCTCGCCAAGGGCGCGGGTCGGCACTTCGGGGCCGGGGGAGTGCGCCAGACCATGGTCGAGATGGACGACGGCTTCCTGTTCGTGGCGGCGGCGGGCGACGGCTCGTGCCTCGCCGTACTCAGCTCCGTGACGGCCGACATCGGTTTGGTCGCCTACGAGATGGCACGCCTGGTCAAGCGGGTGGGCGAGCATCTCTACACCCCATCGCGCTTCGGTTCCCAGCCACCGGCCGCCGGATGACGCAGGGCGGTCGACGAAGATGACGGAGGACAGGAGTGGCGTCCCGCACGACGCGGGCAGCCAGTGGTACGACAACGAGGCCGGGCCGCTGGTCCGTCCCTACGCGATGACTGGCGGGCGGACCCAACCGGGACCCAGCGCGGTGCGCTTCGATCTGATCGCACTCGTCACGCTGGACGAGAACGCGCCGGACGCCAGGGACGACACCGCGCTCGGACCGGAGCACCGGTCGCTCATCGAACTGTGCCGCACCGAGACCCAGTCGGTCGCCGAGTTGGCGGCCGACGCCGATCTGCCCGTGGGAGTGGTCAGGGTGCTGCTCGGCGACCTGCTGGAAATGGGCTGCGTGAAGGTGAGCCGACCCGTGCCACCCGCGCAGCTACCCGACGAGAAGATTCTGCGAGAGGTGATCGATGGGCTCCGAGCGCTCTGACGCCGACGGTGACGACACGAATGCCATGGCGTTGAAGATTCTGGTCGCGGGCGGCTTCGGGGTGGGTAAGACCACCCTGGTCGGCGCGGTCAGCGAGATCCGCCCGCTGCGCACAGAGGAGCTGCTCAGCCAGGCGGGCCAGTTGGTCGACGACACCGGTGGAGTCGACCGCAAGACCACGACGACGGTCGCTATGGACTTCGGTCGCATCACCATCAGGTCGGGCCTGTCGCTGTACCTCTTCGGTACACCGGGGCAGGACCGTTTCTGGTTCCTGTGGGACGAGCTGTCCCAGGGCGCGCTCGGTGCCGTCGTCCTCGCGGACACACGCCGGCTCGAGGACTGCTTCCCCGCCGTCGACTACTTCGAGCATCGGCACATCCCGTTCGTGGTGGCCGTGAACTGCTTCGCGACCGCGCGTACGTTCGGTGCGCATGACGTGTCACGCGCCCTGGACCTCGACCGCGGCACCCCCGTGGTGCTGTGCGACGCAAGGGACCGGGATTCGGGAAAGGAAGTGCTGATACGTCTTGTCGAGTACGCCGGGCGGATGCATACCGCCCGGCTGCTCAACACGGTGGGCTAGGGGTCACACGGTGGGCCGAGGCGTCAGTCGGATACGGCGGCGAGAGCGACCACCTTGTCGATATTGACGCGTACGAGGAGTTCGCCCGGCACGCCATTGCGCTCGCCGAACTCCTCGGCGCGCCCTTCACCCATGTAGCGGGCTGCGAGCCGGGCCGCCCAGTGCCGCACCTCGTCGAGATCGTCGCTCAGGCGGGCCCGCCCTTGCAGTACCACGAACGCGAACGGAGGGTTGTCGTCGTCCACACACAGGGCGACACGCCCGTCCCGCGCCAGATTCCGTCCCTTGACGGTCTCGGCTCCGGTGTTGAACACCAACTCGTCCCCGTCCAAGAGGAACCAGATCGGTGCGATATGTGGGCTTCCGTCCGCCCGGACGGTCGACAGCTTGCCGGTGCGGGTGCCCTGCGAGACGAATGCCCGCCACTGGTCATCGGTCATCTTCTGTGCCATGTCCTCATCATGCTTGCCGAGGCGCCGATGGTGGGGAAGGCTGGCAGGTCAGTTCCTCCAGCCAGGGGGAGCAGTGAGGCGGGGAGACGGGAACATGGTGCAGAACTCGGGGCTCGGTTGGCTGCTCGACGACTTGACCAAGCGCATGGAGTCCGTGCGCCACGCGCTGGTGCTGTCCAATGACGGTCTGGTGACCGGCGCGAGCTCCGAACTGAGGCGGGAGGACGCGGAACATCTGGCCGCGGTCTCGTCCGGTCTGCACAGCCTGGCCAAGGGGTCAGGTCGACACTTCCATGCGGGCAACGTGCGTCAGACGATGATCGAGTTCGACGACGCGGTGCTGTTCGTCACCGCGGCCGGCGACGGCAGTTGCCTGTGCGTCCTCAGCTCCGCGGAGGCGGACATCGGCCAGGTCGCGTACGAGATGACACTGCTCGTCAATCGTGTCGGCGAGCACCTCGGCGTGGATGCGCGACAGCTGGAGCGGACACCCGTGGTAGACCTCTGACCAGCTGAAACGTCGGCGCGATGAGAGTTATCCACAGGCTCGGCGCGGATTGCGGTGATCGCGCTACGGTTTTCCCGAGAGCAAAGACGCCTCACGGGGGAGAACCACCATGTCAGGTCACACGATCATGCAGGAAGCCGCGGACACGACAGCGCAGACATCGGTCACGCAGACCCGCGCGGCACGAGAACTGGGTCTGAAGCGCGGCGAGTTCGAACTCGCCGTGATGCTGGGGCGCATCCGCACCGTCAGCGACGCGGTCGGTGGACGGCGCCGTGTCACGCGCGAGGAGATCGAGCGCGTCCGCGCCGGGGAGGACTTTCCCGAGGTGTGGGTCGAGCGCGTCAGGGCCGTGGGGACCACAGAGGGGGCGACTCTCATGGGTATCTCCACGGCCCGTTTCACCCGGCTCACGAAGGCGGGTTTCGTGACGCCGGTGAAGTTCTACCTCAACCGGTACAGGGCGGTCGTCTGGCTGTATCTGGCCGAGGAGCTACGGCAGTTCGCCGAATCCGAGGTCAACGCCAGTCTGCTCACCGGCCGTGCCCCTGGCACGCTCCGCGCTCAGCTGGAGGCAGGCGCCGACCTGCGGGCACGGAACTGGCGCGGCCGCCACGCGGGAGCGCTGTTGCGGCAGTCCGAAGATCTCTGGGAGCGTGCCGCGGTCGTGGCCTCGCTGCTCGACCCGGTCCAGATCACGGAAATCATCAAGGACCCGTATGAACGCGCCTACGTACGCAGGCTCATGCCCGAGCCCTTCGGCCAGGGCGCGCCCGAGTCACCGGCGGGACGGATCATTCAGAAGATCACGACCGCGGACGATCCGGACGAGATCCGCTGGCTGCGGGCGAATCTGACCATCAGTCTCTCCCAGGCCCGAGGACAGCGGCCTGCGCCGCGGCCCGCGCCGGACTCCGGTTCTGGCCCTGGTGGTGATCCCGGTCCCGGTCCCGGCCCTGGTCTCGCTCCCGGTACTCGGGCGGAACTCGGCGCTCGTCCAAGCCCTCATCCCGCACCGGATCACGAGGCACCCCTTGCGGCGCTGCCTGACGCCGCACTTCCCGACGGAGAGACGAAAGGGAGAGCGCCGGAGCCGCGAGGTCTGTTCAAGTGGATGCGACGCAGGGGAGCGTAGTCAGGCGGCGACCAAGGCGGAGGCGGGGTCGGCCGGTGGTCAGCTTCGCTACAGGATCGTGTCGAGATCTTTGGCGTAGTGCTCGATCGCGGGACGGTAGCCGGCGATGTCCGGGTCCTGGCTCGTGGTGGCGAGCAGGGTCAGCAGGATCTCCATCGCGTCGTGTGTCCGGCCGGTGTTGTAGAGAGCCATGGCCAGAAAGGTCTTGAGGGCAGCGTCGTCGGGGAACTCGGCCACCGAGTCCCGCAAGGTCGTGACAGCTTCCGGATACCGGCCAAGGACGCGGTAGGTGCTGCCCAGTCCGAGCAGTGCTCCCCGACGGTCATCGGGGGTGAGGCCGCCCGGGTTCTCGACCGCGCGCACGTAGTGCGGCACCGCCTCGGCCTCAAGGCCGAGTGTGTCGTGCACCCACGCGGTCTGGTACGCCACCTCCGCGTCCAGGGGGAACTGCTCGCACAGGGCGAGCAACTGCTCCCGTGCCTCTTCGCGGAGACCGGCCTCGCGCAGTCGAACGGCCTCGGCGAGCCGGCGGTCGCGGTGACCGGTCATGTCCTCGTCCCTGGTCATGCCCTCTCCCTCTCCCTCTCTCTGTCTCACTCCGCCCCCCAGCTCCCATGTGACCCGCACCCTGCACCCCGCACCCGCGCCTTCGCCGAAGGCCACCGCTGAGGCTGCTGGAGTGGGCAAGGGCTCATCAAACTCAGGAGGTGATCACCGACGGCATGTGCGGCGAGGCAAAGGGCCCTGCCCCCCCCCGGGGCGCCGTACCGATGGAGGCCGGTCATCTCTGCCACGAAAGCGCCTCGATCGATACGACGTCACCGGCTGCCAGAAGCCCGAAGAGCCGGAGGGTCTCCTCACGGGCCACCTCGCGCATCCGGCGGGGAGCCACCGAGTCGTCCTCCGCGTTCGCCCAGGTCAGCAGCCCGCCCCGGAACGCGCTGAGAGACCACCCGCTCTCGTGGGACAACGACACATCGGGATGCTCGTCGTCAGCGTTCGCGAGGCCGTCCAACACGTGCCTCATCGTCTCCGGATCAGGTTCGTCGACCGTCTCGCCCATGACGTCGTACATGAAGTAGCTCATGCGCCCATAGCCTCATCCTGTCGACGGGCGGCCGTCCATGTGCCGCTCCCCGTAGGCCCGGAAGAGACCCTCCTGTACGACCGAGACCAGCAGCCTGCCCTCGATGTCGTAGATACGGCCGCGCGCGAGACCGCGGCCGCCCGTCGCGATCGGGGACTCCTGGTCGTAGAGGAACCACTCATCCGCGCGGAAGGGGCGGTGGAACCACATGGCGTGGTCCAGCGAGGCCATGTCGAAGCTGCGTGGGCCCCATAGCGGCTCCACGGGGATGCGGACGGCGTCCAGGAGCGTCATGTCGCTCGCGTAGGTCAGTGCGCAGGTGTGGACGAGCGGATCGTCGCCGAGCGGGCCGACCGCACGCATCCATACCGCACTGCGCGGCTCGGCGTCCTTGATCTCCTCGGGGGTCCAGCGCAGCCGGTCCACGTAGCGGATGTCGAAGGGCTGACGTCTGGCCATGCGCTCCAGCTGCTCGGGCAGCTCGCCCAGATGCTCGGTGATCTCCTGGGCGACCGTCGGCAGCGACTCGGGATCGGGAGCCGTGATGCGCGGCGGAAGCTGGTGCTCGAAAGCGCCCTCCTCGGGCTGATGGAAGGAAGCGGTGAGATTGAAGATGGTGCGCCCCTGCTGGACCGCGGTGACACGACGCGTGGTGAAGGAACGCCCGTCCCGCACCCGCTCGACCTGGTACACGATCGGCACGCCCGGACGGCCGGGCCGCAGGAAGTACGCGTGCAACGAGTGCACCGGGCGCTCGCCCTCGGTGGTACGTCCAGCGGCCACCAGGGCCTGCCCGGCGACCTGTCCGCCGAACACCCGCTGCAGGGACTCCTGCGGGCTGCGGCCACGGAAGATGTTGAGCTCGATCTGCTCCAGGTCAAGCAGATCGACAAGACGGTCGACGGGATTGTTCATGACGGTTCCTCGACTCCTGTCCGGGGGAAGCGTGGCGTGCTCAGAGCTGGCCGACGTCGGTGACCCGGACGACGGCGCGGCCTTCCTCGTCGGAGGCCGCGAGATCGACCTCCGCGCCGATACCCCAGTCATGGTCGCCGTTCGGGTCGGCGAACGTCTGCCGGACGCGCCACAGACCGTGGTCCGGGTCCTCCTCGATGAGCAGCAGCTTGGGGCCGCGCGCGTCGGGACCGGTGCCGAGGTCGTCGTACTCGTCCCAGTACTTGTCCATGGCCGCGCCCCAGGCGTCCGCGTCCCAGCCGGACTCGGCGTCCAGTTCGCCCAGCTCCTCGACGTGGTCGAGGGCGGCGAGCTCGACGCGCCGGAAGAGCGCGTTGCGGACCAGGACGCGGAAGGCGCGGGAGTTGGCGGTGACCGGCTTGACCTGGTCGGCGCGCTCCTGGGCCTCCTCGGCGGTCATGACCTCGGGGTTGGCGAGCTGCTCCCACTCGTCGAGGAGGCTGGAGTCGACCTGGCGGACCATCTCGCCCAGCCAGGCGATGAGGTCCTGGAGGTCTTCGGACTTCAGATCGTCGGGGATGGTGTGCTCAAGTGCCTTGTACGCGCTCGCGAGGTAGCGAAGCACGATGCCCTCGGTGCGAGCGAGTTCGTAGAAGGACGTGAACTCCGTGAAGGAGAGCGCTCGTTCGTACATGTCGCGGATCACGGACTTGGGGGAGAGCGGGTGGTCGCCGACCCACGGGTGGCTCGTCTTGTAGGTGTTGTACGCGTGGAAGAGGAGCTCCTCCATGGGCTTGGGGTACGTGATGTCCTGGAGCCGCTCCATGCGGTCCTCGTACTCGACGCCGTCGGCCTTCATCAGGGCCACGGCCTCGCCGCGCGCCTTGTTCTGCTGGGCGGCGAGGATCTGGCGCGGGTCGTCGAGGGTGGACTCGAGGACGGACACCATGTCGAGGGCGTACGAGGGGGATTCCGGGTCGAGCAGTTCGAAGGCGGCGAGCGCGAAGGTCGACAGAGGCTGGTTGAGCGCGAAGTCCTGCTGCAGGTCGACCGTCAGACGCACGATGCGGCCCGAGGCGTCCGGCTGGTCGAGCTTCTCGACCACGCCGCCGTCGAGCAGCGAACGGTAGATGGCGATGGCGCGGCGGATGTGCCGCAGCTGCTGCTTGCGCGGCTCGTGGTTGTCCTCAAGGAGGTGACGCATCGCCTCGAAGGCATTGCCCGGACGGGCGATCACCGCGAGAAGCATGGTGTGCGTGACGCGGAAGCGGGAGGTCAGCGGCTCGGGCTCGGAGCCGATGAGCTTCTCGAACGACGCCTCGGTCCACCCCACAAAGCCCTCGGGCGCCTTCTTGCGCACTACCTTGCGGCGCTTCTTCGGGTCGTCGCCCGCCTTGTTGAGCGCCTTCTCGTTCTCGATGACGTGTTCGGGCGCCTGCGCCACGACGAGGCCCGCGGTGTCGAAGCCCGCACGCCCTGCGCGGCCCGCGATCTGGTGGAACTCCCGGGCACGCAGGGTCCGCACGCGCGTGCCGTCGTACTTGGCGAGGGCGGTGAACAGCACCGTGCGGATGGGGACGTTGACGCCGACGCCGAGAGTGTCCGTGCCGCAGATTACCTTCAGCAGACCGGCCTGCGCCAGCTTCTCCACGAGCCGCCGGTACTTCGGCAGCATGCCAGCGTGGTGCACGCCGATCCCGTGGCGTACGTACCGCGAGAGGTTGCGGCCGAACTTGGTGGTGAAGCGGAAGTTGCCGATCAGGTCGGCGATCTTGTCCTTCTCCTCGCGGGTGCACATGTTGATGCTCATCAGCGACTGCGCGCGCTCGACAGCCTGTGCCTGTGTGAAGTGCACGATGTAGACCGGCGCCTGCTTGGTCTCAAGGAGCTCGGTGAGGGTCTCCGTGATGGGCGTCAGGCGGTACTCGTACGAGAGGGGCACCGGGCGTGTCGCGGAGCGGACCACCGAGGTGGGGCGTCCCGTGCGGCGCGTCAGGTCCTCCTCGAACATCGAGACGTCGCCGAGCGTCGCGGACATGAGGATGAACTGCGCCTGCGGCAGTTCGAGGATCGGAATCTGCCAGGCCCAGCCGCGGTCCCCTTCCGCGTAGAAATGGAACTCGTCCATCACGACCTGGCCGATGTCGGCGTTCTTGCCGTCCCGCAGCGCGATCGACGCGAGGACCTCGGCCGTGCAGCAGATGACGGGCGCGTCGGAGTTGACGGACGCGTCACCGGTCAGCATGCCGACGTTCTCGGTGCCGAAGAGCTTGCACAGGTCGAAGAACTTCTCCGACACCAGCGCCTTGATCGGTGCCGTGTAGAAGGTGACCTTGTCCTGGGCCAGCGCCGTGAAGTGCGCGCCCGCCGCGACCAGGCTCTTTCCGGAACCGGTCGGAGTGGACAAGATCACGTTGGCTCCGGAGACCACCTCGATCAGCGCCTCCTCCTGAGCCGGATAGAGAGTGATCCCCGTCTCCTCGGCCCAAGAGGAGAACGCTTCGAAGAGGGCATCGGGGTCGGCATCCGGCGGCAGCTGATCAATAAGTGTCACACCCCCATCTTGCCCTTCTTCACCCTCGATCAGGGAACCGGCGGACCGTACGAAGATCACGAACGCTACGCTGTGTCGCCAACGGGGCATCAGTACAACGGAAATGGGGCGGGGAAAAGCCATGATGGGTCCGGCACACTCACTGTCGGGAGCGGCGGCCTGGCTGGGCGTCGGGGCGGCCGCGACAGCCGCGGGGCACACGATGCCCTGGCCGGTCCTGCTGGTCGGAGCCCTGATCTGCGCCGGGGCCGCGCTCGCGCCCGATCTCGACCACAAATCGGCGACCATCTCGCGGGCCTTCGGACCCGTCTCCAGAGGTCTGTGCGAGATCGTCGACAAGCTCTCGGCAGCCGTCTACAAGGCGACGCGCAAGCAGGGCGACCCGCGCCGGGCCGGGGGGCACCGCACCCTCACGCACACCTGGCTGTGGGCCGTCCTCATCGGCGCGGGCTCCTCGGCCCTCGCCATCTTCGGCGGCCGCTGGGCGGTCCTCGCACTGCTCTTCATCCACATGGTGCTCGCCATCGAGGGCCTGCTGTGGCGTGCCGCGCGGGGTTCGAGCAGCGATGTGCTGGTCTGGCTGCTCGCCGCGACGAGCGCCTGGATCCTCGCCGGAGTCCTGGACAAGCCCGGGAACGGAGCGGACTGGCTGTTCACCGCGCCGGGCCAGGAATATCTGTGGCTGGGCCTGCCGATCGTGCTCGGCGCCCTGGTGCACGACCTCGGGGACGCGCTCACGGTCTCCGGCTGCCCGATCCTGTGGCCCATCCCCATCGGCCGCAAGCGCTGGTACCCCATCGGGCCGCCGAAGCTGATGCGGTTCCGGGCGGGCAGCTGGATCGAGCTGAAGGTGCTGATGCCGGTCTTCATGCTGCTCGGGGGAGTGGGGGGCGCGGCCGCGCTCAACTTCATCTGAGAGGGGCGGGGCGTGGTCCCTCAGGCGCACCCCGCCAGTCCCTCCGTCAGCCCCTCCTCGTCGCCGTCGCGATACGCGGACAGCGCCTGCCGCAGGGCGGACGTGCCTGCTGCAGGGCGGACGTGCCGCGAATGGTGGCGGCACGTGCGGCCACCCCGTCATCGGCCTTCGGTGGTCGGCCGCTCTGCGCGAGCACCCGATCCAGCGGTGCCTCGCCGTGGCGGGCGCCGATGGCCGCGAGGTCCTCTGCCAGGTCGCCGAGCGCGACCTCGTCCCAGGCGACCACTGCGCTGAGCCGCGGCCACCCGTCGGTGTCCTCGCACAGCACGTTCTCCCCGTCGAGGCCGCCGTGCACCACCGCCCCGGTGGCGTGGGGGAGGCCGTCGAGCGCCGTGAGCTCCCGCGCGGCGCGCAGCCGCCCGGCGTCCGGCATCCCGGCATCCCGACATTCCGCATGAGGCCGAACAGCTCCGCGCGGACGCCCGCCGCGAAGAGCCGTCACCCGCCCTCGGGCGCATGCGGCAGCGCCGCCCGTACGTACGCGTCGGTGCCCGCCTCAGCCAGGCCGGTCAGCAGCGTGGAGTACTGCGCCGCGACCGACGCCGCCAGCGGGGGTGGACCGGTGTGCCATCCGGCAGAGGCCCTCCGGGACTCGGGTGAGCACCAGGTAAGGCGGCTCGTCCGTGCCGCGCGCGCCGCCGGTGAGCAGGGGCTCCGGTGTCCGGAAGCCGAGGTCGAGCCCGGCGAGCACGCGCAGGCCAGCCGCCCGCGCGGTCAGCCGGGCCGCTGCCGCCTCGGTGCGGGCGAACCGCACCACCAGGCCCTTGCCGATCGCAACACGGAGGAACTGTCCTTGGATGAGGGGCAGTTCGGCCACTATGTCGTCTGGCGGCAGTCGACTCAGCAGCGCGTGATGCGATACGCCAGGCACGAAGCTGGACGGACCCAGGGCCGGGCCCTGACCCGCCCCTGACCCCGCCCCTGACCCCGACCGTGACCGTGCCCCCCACCCAGTCCCTCGCCCACCGCCCGGGCGTCCTATCCATGCCAGGACCGCCAGAGCGCGGCGTACGCGCCCCCCGCCCCCACCAGCTCGTCGTGGCTGCCCAGCTCGCTGATCCGGCCGTTCTCGACCACGGCGATGACGTCCGCGTCGTGCGCGGTGTGCAGCCGGTGGGCGATGGCCACGACGGTGCGGCCGTCCAGGACGCGGGCGAGGGAGCGTTCCAGGTGGCGTGCCGCGCGCGGGTCGAGGAGCGAGGTCGCCTCGTCGAGGACCAGCGTGTGCGGGTCGGCGAGTACGAGGCGGGCCAGCGCGATCTGCTGGGCCTGCGCCGGGGTGAGGGCGAAGCCGCCCGAGCCCACCTCGGTGTCCAGCTCCTCACTCAGAGCCCGAGCCCAGCCGTCCGCGTCGACCGCGCCGAGCGCGGCCCACAGTTCGGCGTCCCGCGCCCCGGTCCTCGCGAGCAGGAGGTTGTCGCGCAGGGAGCCCACGAAGACATGGTGCTCCTGGTTGACCAGGGCCACGTGGGCGCGGACCTCCTCCGCGGGCATCGCCGAAAGCTCCGCTCCGCCCAACGTCACGTGACCGTTCCGCGGTGCGTAGATCCCGGCGAGCAGCCTGCCGAGCGTGGACTTGCCCGCGCCGGACGGGCCGACCAGGGCGACCCGCGAACCCGGCTCGACCGCGAGCGACACCTCCCGAAGGACATCGACGCCCGCGCGGTAGCCGAAGTGCACGTCGTCCGCGAGCACATCGCGTCCGTCCGGAGTGGCGGAGCCCTCTCCCGAGTCCGGTTCGATGTCCCGTACGCCCACGAGCCGGGCGAGCGAGACTTGGGCGACCTGCAGCTCGTCGTACCAGCGCAGGATGATGCCCAGCGGATCGACGAGCATCTGCGCGATCAGGGCACCCGTGGCCAGCTGGCCGACGCCGATCCAGCCCTGCAGGGCGAACACGCCGCCGATCATCAGGACGGAGCAGAGCACGAGGGTGTGGGTGAAGGTGATGACCGGGAAGAGGACGGAACGCAAGTAGAGGGTGTGACGTTCCCACGCCGTCCACTCCTTGATGCGGCGCTCCGACAGCTCCACGCGGCGCTCACCGAGCCGGTGCGCCTCCACCGTGCGCCCCGCGTCGATGGTCTCGGCGAGGGCGGCGGCGACGGCGGCGTACCCGGCGGCCTCCGAACGGTAGGCGGAGGGCGCACGCTTGAAGTACCAGCGGCAGCCGACGACGAGGAGCGGCACGGCGACGAGGATCGCGGGCGCAAGCGGCGGCGCGGTCACGGCGAGACCGGCGATGAGCAGAGCGGCCCACACCACGCCGATCGCGAGCTGCGGCACCGCTTCCCGCATGGCGTTCGCGAGGCGGTCGACGTCCGTGGTGATCCGCGACAGCAGATCCCCTGTCCCGGCACGCTCGAGCACGCCCGGCGGCAGCCCGACCGAACGGACGAGGAAGTCCTCGCGCAGATCCGCCAGCATCCGCTCACCGATCATCGCGCCGCGCAGCCGCACCTGATGGACGAAGACGGCCTGGACGAGAAGGGCGACGGTGAAGAGCCCGATGGTGCGCCCCAGATGCAGGTCGCGGGCGCTGTCCGTGACGTTCTCGACCAGATCGCCGAGCAGATAGGGACCGGCCATGGAGGCGACCACGGCGCAGGTGTTGACCGTGATGAGCAGGGCGAAGGCCCGGCGGTGCCGCCTGACCAGTTCGCGTACGTAGGCTCCGACCGTCGCGGGCGCGCCGACGGGCAGGGTGTCCGCGGTGGTCGGGGCCGCCGGGTCGTACTCCGGTGGCGCCAGGCCGATCATGCCGTCTCCTCGATGTCGATGTTGATCTCGATGTCGGTCGTCCTTGTGCCGGTCTCCGTGCCGGTCTCCGTGCCGGTGGGAGCCTGAGGCGCCTGTTCCTCGTCCGTCTCGCGCGTCACGACGGCCCGGTAGCGCGGCTCGCTGTGTACGAGCGCGCGGTGTTCGCCCACTGCCACGACCTCGCCCTCATGGAGGAAGACGACGCGTTCGGCCCGGTCGAGGAGCAGCGGCGACGATGTGAGGACCACGGTCGTACGTCCCTTGCGCAGTCCCTTGATGCCCTCGGCGACCCGTGCCTCGGTGTGCGAGTCGACGGCGGACGTCGGTTCGTCGAGCACGAGGACGCCCGGGTCGGTGACCAACGAGCGGGCCAGCGCGAGCCGTTGCCGCTGTCCGCCCGACAGGGAGCGCCCGCGTTCCGTGACATGGGCGTCCAGCGGGGCCTCGTCCACCGAAGCCTGCGCCAGGGCCTCCAGGACGTCCGCGCACTGCGCGGCCTCCAGAGCCTCGTCGGCGTCCACCGCTCCCGACGCCGGTACGTCGAGGAGCCCCCGGAGCGTGCCGGAGAGCAGGACCGGGTCCTTGTCCTGTACGAGGACGGCGGTGCGGGCGGTGGCCAGCGGCACCTCGTCGAGGGGTACCCCGCCGAGCAGCACGGACGGCAGCTTCTCCGCGTCGTCGAACGCCGCGTGCCCGCCGAGGCGTTCGGCGAGCCGCCCCGCCTCGTCCGGGTCGCCGCACACGACGGCGGTCAGACGGCCCGAGGGGGCGAGAAGCCCGCTCACCGGGTCGTAGAGATCACCGGAGGGGGTTTCCACGTGGTCGCGCTGCTCGCCAACGGTCGGGGTCGTGCCGTCCGGCAGCCCGCCCCCCGCATGCGTCGTGCGCTGGAGCGAGAGCACGCGGGCGGCGCGCTTGGCCGAGGGGCGCGAGAAGCTGTAGGCCATCGCGATCTCCTCGAAGTGCCGCAAGGGATAGGTCAGCAGCGTGACCGTGCTGTAGACGGTGACCAGTTCGCCGACGGTGATCCGGCCCTCGCGGGCCAGGTGCACGCCGTGCCAGACGACCACGATGAGGAGCAGCCCCGGCAGCAGAACCTGGACCGCCGAGATCACCGCCCACATCCTGGCGCTGCGTACGGCTGCCGTACGGACCTCCTGCGAGGCGCGGCGGTAGCGGTCGAGGAAGAGTTCCTCGCCGCCTATGCCCCGCAGTACCCGGAGCCCGGCGACGGTGTCCGATGCCAGTTCGGTCGCACGCCCTGCCTTCTCCCGCTGGTGGTCGGCCCGCCGGGTGGCGCGCGGCAGCAGAGGCAGTACGGCGAGCGCGAGTACCGGGACGCCCACCGCGACGACGATGCCGAGAGCGGGCTGGTAGATGACGACGCCCACGCAGACGAGCAGGACCGTGAGCGCGGCAGCCGCGAACCGTGAGACCGCCTCCACGAACCAGCCGATCTTCTCGACGTCACCGGTGGAGACCGCGACCACCTCACCGGCGGCGACGCGCCGCGTGAGCGCCGAGCCGAGCTGCGCGGTCCTGCGGGCCAGGAGCTGCTGGACGCGGGCGGCGGCGGTGATCCAGTTGGTGACCGCCGTGCGGTGCAGCATCGTGTCGCCCAGGGCGATGGCGATGCCGAACAGCGCCATCACCGCGCCCGCGAGGGCAAGCCGCCCTCCGGAGCGGTCGATCACGGCCTGCACGGCGAAGCCGACGAGGTACGGGAGCACCGCGATGGAGCCGAAGTGCAGGAGACCCCAGGCAAGGGATTTCAGCTGGCCGCCGAGCTGGTTGCGTCCCAGCCAGCGCAGGAAGTGAGGTCCCGAGCGGGCATCCGGCATGCCCGGGTCGGTGAACGGAAGATCGCGAATCTGCATGACGTGTGACGTCCCAGGGTCGGGGTCGGAGAGGCGGACCGTCGGTTCGGCGGAGCGTGCCGGCGTGAACGGACGGTGGTGCACGGGCGGTGGTGCGCGGGCGGTGATGAACGGACGGTGGTGCACGGGCGGCGTGAACGGATGGTGATGAACGGGCGGTGGTGCACGGGAGGTGGTGAACGGGTGCTGCGAAAGAGGTGACAAGCAACGACGACAGGCGACAAGCAGCGGTAACAGGCGGTGAAAGGTTCGCCTCGGACGGTGGTGCGAAGCAAACGATTTTCCGTCGGGGAGTAAAGATTCGGCCCCTTCTCCGCCCGCGGCCGGGCGCCGGGACGGCTCACGTGATCCGGGTGCGACCATGGACGGATGCGTATAGCTGGTGCGGTGCGAGCGGTGGCTGCCTTCGCGGCCTGCGGTGTTCTTCTGACGTCCTGCGGAAGTGCGGACGACGGGGGGAAGGGTGACGTGGGCACGGACCAGGCGAACAGGGCCGAGCCGTCTGCGACGACCGACCTCAAGAGCATCCCCGACGTGGGCGACCGCCTCCAGAACAAGATTCCCAAGAACTCACGGCAGGTCGTCGCGGTCTACGGGGAGGGCGAGGACTCGGCGAAGTCCACGGTCGTCCTGTACACGAAGTCCGGTTCGACATGGGACAAGACCCGTAGCTGGGCCGCGCACAACGGCAAGAAGGGCTGGACCGCCGACCACCGGGAGAACGACAAGCGCAGCCCCGTCGGCGTCTACTCGCTCACCGACGCGGGCGGTGTCCTCGCGGATCCCGGCGCCGGACTCCCGTACACCGAGAGTGCCTCGATGCAGGCGCCGCACTACTGGTCCAAGTCGCACTGGCACGACTTCGACTACGTCATCGCCATCGACTACAACCGTGCCAAGGGCACCCCGCCCAACGACCCGACCCGCCCCCAGGGCCAGTCCAAGGGCGGCAGCATCTGGCTGCACATGGACCACGGCAGCGGTACGTCGGGCTGTGTGAGTCTGTCCAGGACGGGCATGGAGTATCTCCTGAAGAAGCTCGACCCGAAGCAGCATCCGGTCGTGGTGATGGGCGACAAGGGGAATTTGAAGGCCTAGCCCCCGCGACTCCCTCGGGCTCCTCAAGACCTCCTCGGAACTCCTCGGAACGCATTGCGGTGATCGTCGACTCGCCGTAGAACTCCCCCATGAGAAGACGCGTCATGTCCATGCTCGCCGGGGTCACCCTTGCGGCGAGCACCCTCTTCAGCGCGGGTCCGGCAGCGGCCGACACGCCACCACCGGAGTTCGGCAACGACTGGCACGACCCGATCACGGCCGCCCCGCCCGTTCCGAAGCCGCACACCAAGTCGTGCGAAGTGAGTGTCGCGGAGGCGCAGTTCAAGGACTTCACGCCCTATGAGGGCGCCTACAGCCCGCCCGCCAAGTGTGGTGCGGGTGACTGGGGCAAGGTGGTCCTCCGCCTCGACGGCAAGGTCAAGGGGCGGCAGTACGACCGCCTCGGCTATCTCCGCATAGGCGGCGTCGAGGTCTTCCGTACGTCCACTCCGGAGCCGTCCGCCGACGGCATCACCTGGTCCGTGGAGAAGGACGTCACGCGCTACCGAGAGACCCTGGGGCGCGACCAGCGGGTCGAGATGCTCATCGGGAACGTCGTCAACGAGACGTACACGGGCGTCATCGACGTGAAGGCGACCCTGACGTTCTACGCGGCGCGGAACAGCGGCGCGAAGCGCGAGCGGACACCACCCGACCGTGTCCTGCCGCTGGGCGACGGCACCACCCTCACCACCCCGCGCAACAGCGAGCGCATCGTCGCCGAGGTCTACGCGACGGGCTCCGGCGGCGGCTGCGATGAGTACTGGTATCTGACGGTCCCGGACGCGGCTCCGTACTCCTGCAAGGCCGAGGACGGGCCCTACCGCGAGGTGCAGGTCACGGTCGACGGTCAACTCGCCGGTATCGCCACGCCGTTCCCGACCGTGTGGACGGGCGGCTGGTCCAACCCCTTTCTGTGGTACGTGATTCCGGGCCCGCGCGCCTTCGACATCAAGCCCATCGAGTACGACCTGACGCCCTTCGCCGGGCTGCTCAACGACGGCCGTCAGCACCAGGTGGAGGTGTCCGTCGCGGGCAGGCCGGAGGCGACGGCCGGCTGGCACACGCCGACCAACATCCTTGTCTGGCAGGATGAGAAGCGCGAGCACGTCTCCGGCAAGCTGACCGGACACACGGCGAGCGACCTCGCCAACAAGGCGACGTATACGCCCGGTTCACCCGAGCGCGATCACCGTCTCGACACCAAGGGCAGCCACCGGCTCAGCGTCTCGGGATACGTCGACACCTCCCACGGCCGTGTCGAGACGACCGTCAGCCGCGCGCTCGCCAACACCTCCGTCCACCGCTGGACCGGGGGCGAGTCCACCGACGCGCTCAAGTCCACCTGGACGGACCGCGAGACGGTCACCACGGACGGACGCGCGACCCGCACCGACCGGACGTACTCGATGGACGGTACGACGACGCTCGGCGCCGGTGACCGGCTGCGCACCGAGATCTCCCTCGGCGACCGCGCGGAAACCGTGATCACGCACGACGGCCGCCGCACTCGTTCGGTGACCGACGACCGCTACGACGGCGACGCGACGTACACCGCCAACGTCCCCCGCGAGGACCGGCACGCCGTCGGCGCGTCCCGTGAGCGCTACCGCGTGTACGGCGACGGCGGCTGCTACGACCGCACGCTGGCCACCGAGCAGGGAGCCCTGACGGTGAACAGGCCGCGCTGCTGAAGGACCGGCCCATACCTGTCCTTCAAGGGGCGGTCGGGGTCACGAAGGCGGTTCCGAAGAAGCCCCCTCCGTGCGACGACCGCCCCTTGAAGCGTTCCGGAGCCTTCTCCTCCACCCCGGAGCCCCTTGCTCCGCTTCGACGGTTTGGAGCATGGTCCAAGATTTACGCCGATGTGATCTAGAGGTCTTTTACGGAAGCGCCCACTCCGCCATAGTGGCGCCTCGCGGAAGGAAAGTTCCGTATGGCAGAAGTTAATTGAAGCCTCACTACAGGAGTGCCCGTGCCGCAGTCCGTACCGTCCATACCGCGACGCGTAGCACGCACATTGCGAACCTCACTGTTCGCGCAGGTCGCCTGCGCGTTGGTGATCGGAGTCCTCGTCGGACGGCTGTGGCCCCATGCGGGCACCGCCGTCCAACCGCTCGGCGACGGCTTCGTACGTCTCATCAAAGCGATGATCGCCCCGCTCGTCTTCTGCGTGGTCGTCGCCGGAATCACCAAGGCCGGAGACCTCAAGGCCTTCGGCCGCATCGGGATCAAGGCCCTCATCTGGTTCGAGGTCGCGACCACGGTCGCCCTCGTCGTGGGTCTGCTCGCCGGAAACCTCGTCAGCCCCGGCGCCGGAATGAACGTGGATCCCTCCAAACTCGACGCGTCCGCCGTCGACGCGAAGACCGGCGGCGGTGAGCTGCCCTCGACCAGCGAGTTCCTCCTGCACTCGCTCCCCGACAGCGCCATCGGCGCCTTCGCCGAGAACTCGCTGCTCCAAGTCCTCGTCCTTTCCTGCCTGGTGGGCGCGGCCCTGTTGCATCTCGGCAACACGAAGGTCCCCGCGATCCTGCCCGCAATCGAGCAGGGTCAGGAGATCGTCTTCGCGATCGTCGGCTTCATCATGAAGCTGGCGCCTCTCGCCGTCTTCGGTGCGACCGCGCATCTGGTGGGGGAGTACGGCATCGGCGCCCTGTCGACGTACGGCAAGCTCATCGGTGTCTGTTACGCAGTGGCCCTGATCTTCCTCGTCCTGCTCGGCGTCGCCCTGAAGGTGCTGACCGGCCTGAGTCTGTGGAAGTTCGTCCGTTACACGCGCGAGGAGATGCTGCTCGCGCTCGGCACGGCCTCCAGCGAGGCCGTCATGCCGCGGATGATGCAGAAGCTGCGCCAGGCGGGCTGCCGCGACGACGCGGTGGGCCTTGTCCTGCCGACGGGATACTCCTTCAACCTCGACGGCGCTTCGATCTACCTCTCCATCGGTACGCTGTTCATCGCGCAGGCCGTGGGAGTGGACCTGAGTCTGGGCCAGCAGATCACGGTCGTCCTCGTCCTGATGCTGACCAGCAAGGGCATGGCGGGCGTGCCCGGTTCGGCGTTCCTCGCGCTGTCCGCGACCGCCTCCGCGCTAGGCGTCATCCCCGCGGGCGCGGTCGCCCTGCTGCTCGGCGTGGACCGCATCATGGACGCCATGCGCGTGGCCACGAATCTGCTCGGCAACTGTGTCGCCGTCTTCGTGGTCTCGCGCTGGGAGGGCGCGTTGGACACGGCGCGGGCCAAGAAGGTCCTCTCCGGAGAGATCACCTTCGTACCGGAACAGGCGGAGCCCGCCGAGGCGGCCGAGGCGGCCAAGTCGGCGGAATCGGCGGAATCGGCCGCACCGGCCGAGGAGCCCGGCAGCGCCGCTGGAGGCACCGCCGGGCCCAAGGCACTTACGCCTTCGGCTTCTGCGAGTCCACTCCCGGCCGAGCCTTCTTCCACAGACCGCGAGTGAAGTCCGGGATCGCCTGCGGCGCGCCCTTCGCCTTGATCGACAGATGGCTCAGGGGGACGGGCGACGTCCAGGTCGCGGCGTCGTAGACGTCGAAGTCGGGCACGAGGCCGAGCTGCATGGTCTGCATCAGGCGGAAGATCATGATGTAGTCCATGCCGCCGTGCCCGCCCGGCGGATTGGAGTGCTCCTTCCACAGCCAGTGGTCGAACTCCGCGGCGTACTTGCCGAAGTCGCCCCACTCGTCGTTCGTGTGGTCCGGCTCGATGTAGATGCGCTCGGGGTAGTCCTCGAAGACGCCCTTGGTGCCGCCGAGGCTGTTGATGCGGCTGTAGGGGTGGGGGGTCGAGACGTCGTGCTCCAGACGGATGACCCGCCCCTTCGCCGTCTGGACGAGGCTGATGGTGCGGTCACTCTCGATGTACGTCTCCTTCCAGCTCGGGTCGCCCGCGGGCATGTTCGCCTTGCGGTACTCGGCCAGGCCGAGGGCGGGCGTACCGAAGCTGGAGATGTGCGTGACGCGGTCGCCGCGGTTGATGTCCATGTAATTGGAGACCGGGCCGAAGCCGTGGTTGGGGTAGAGGTCGCCGCGCAGCCGCGTGTGCCACAGGCGCCGCCACGGACCCTCGTAGTAGTCCGGGTCGAACATCAGGCCGCGCAGGTCGTGGTTGTACGCGCCGGCGCCGTGCAGCAGATCGCCGAACTTGCCCGCGTGGGCCATACGCAGGACACGCATCTCGTTCTTGCCGTAACAGCAGTTCTCCAACTGCATGCAGTGTCTGCGGGTCCGCTCGGAGAGGTCGACCAGTTCCCACAGCTGGTCGAGCTGGAGCGAGATGGGACACTCCACGCCGACGTGCTTGCCGTTGAGCATCGCCGTCCTGGCCATGTCGAAGTGCCAGTCCCAGGGCGTCGCCACGTACACGAAGTCGATGTCCCCGCGCTTGCACAGGTTCTCGAAGTCGTGATCGCCCTTGGTGTACGTCGCCGGGGCGGGCTGGCCCGCGGCGGTGACCTTCTTCGCGGCGGCCGCGGTCTTGTCCTTGACCGGGTCGCAGAGCGCGACGACCCTCACTCCCGGGATCGCCAGGAAAAGATCGATCATGCTGCCGCCGCGATTGCCGAGCCCGACGATGCCGACACGCACCGTGGAGCGCCGCTCGAACGGTACGCCGACCATGGTCTTGCCCTTGCGCGGCGGCGCCTCGGCGGCCGAGGCGACAGCGGCGGGCGCACCCTGCGGGGCTTCGGCGTGGGCCGTGCCGCCGGCGAGGGCGCCTAGGCCGAGCCCGGCCCCGGCGAGGCCCGCGGTGCGGAGTACGGCGCGGCGGGATGCGCCGTCGGGAAGGTCGGCAAGGTCGTCAGGGGTCGCGGACTCGTCGGACTCGTCAAAGTTCGGTATCGCGTGCTCGTCGTGCATCGGACCTCCGTGGCTTGGATGCCTGCGCTGGAACGGATGCAACCCTGATAGGGGGAGAGGCGTGGCGCAAGGGACCGAAGTGGCCAGGGAGTTGGATTTATTTCGCGTCCGGTCTCGGGGACCTCGTTTCTGGGGCGCCGTTGCTCACGGACGCGTCGCGCGTTCCAGCTCCAGGAGTACGGAGTAGTAGGCGCGGCCTGTGGCGTGATCCATGCCCACCTCGCACATGCGGTTCGCCGAGAGGTGTGCGTCGAAGGCGCGGGCGGTGACCTCCGCCGCCTCCTTACGGGTGGCCGACTCGGTCAGCTCCTTGTGCAGCATGCCGCGGTCACCGGCGAAGGCGCAGCAGCCCGCGTCGTCCGGGACCACCACTTCGTCCGCGCAGGCCTCGGCGACCGCGCGCAACTGGGCCTCGTCGCCGAGGTGGCTCATCGAGCAGGTGGGGTGCAGGACGGCGGAGCCGACCGTCCGGTGCACGGTCAGGTGCGGGAGCAGCTCGTCCGCGGCCCAGACGAGGGAGTCGACGACGTTCAGCTGCCGGTGCAACTGCCGGTTGTCGGCGGTGAGATAGGGCACGACCTCGTGCGCGATGCCGAGCGTGCAGGACGAGGCGTCCACCACCAGGGGCAGCCTGCCGCCCGCCGTCCAGCCCCAGGCCGCTTCGACGATGCGGTTGGCCATCACCGTGTTGCCCTCGTCGTACCCCTTGGAGTGCCAGATCGTGGCGCAGCACGTCCCCGAGACATCGTCCGGAATCCAGACGGGCCGCCCCGCGCGCGTGGAGACGGCGGCCACGGCCTCCGGCAGCGAGCGGTCACCGGGGCTTGCGAAGATGCGGTTGACGCACGCCGGGTAGTAGACGGCGCTCGCGCCCACGCGTGTGGTGCGCGGCAGCTTGCGGGCGGCGGCTCCCGGGATGTCCGGCAGCCACTCGGGGACCAGATCGGGGCGGACGGCCTTGCGCGCGGTGCGCGTCACCGTGGTCAGGAGCCGGTCGTTGATCCGGTCGGCGGCGGCCACCGCGAGCCGGGCGGCGGCCTCGACCGCCTTGAAGTTCCTGGCGGTGAAGGCGGCCACCTTCTCCTCGCGCGGCGAGTGCCGTGCGCGGCGGAAGTCCTTCATCAGGGCGCCCGTGTCGATGCCCACCGGGCAGGCCAGTTTGCAGGTCGAGTCGCCCGCGCAGGTGTCCACGGCGTCATATCCGTACGCCTCCACGAGTCCGTCCTCGACCGGGGAACCGGGCGTCTGGCGCATCATCTCGCGGCGCAGCACGATCCGCTGGCGCGGAGTCGTCGTCAAGTCCCCGCTGGGGCAGGTCGGTTCGCAGAACCCGCACTCGATGCAGGGGTCCGCGATCAGCTCCACCTTGGGGATCGTCTTCAGGCCGCGGAGGTGGGCCTTCGGGTCGCGGTCGAGGACGATGCGCGGGGCGAGCACTCCGTCCGGGTCGATGACCTGCTTGGTGCGCCACATCAACTCCGTGGCCTTCGGCCCCCATTCGAGCTCCAGGAACGGGGCGATGTTGCGTCCTGTCGCGTGCTCGGCCTTGAGTGAGCCGTCGAAGCGCTCGACGGTGAGCTTGCAGAATTCGTCCATGAACGCGGCATAGCGCTCCACGTCCGCCGGCAGGCCCGCGTCGAAAGCGAGCAGGAAATGCAGATTGCCGTGCGCCGCATGCCCCGCGACGGCCGCGTCGAAGCCGTGCCGCGTCTGCAGCTCAAGGAGGGCCTCGCAGGCGTCGGCGAGCCGGGAAGGCGGCACCGCGAAGTCCTCCGTGATCAGCGTCGTCCCGGAGGGCCGAGAGCCGCCGACCGCCGTCACGAACGCCTTACGGGCCTTCCAATAGGCCCCGATCGTCTTCGCGTCGCGGGTGAACGCGTTGGTCACCGAGTCGACCGGTGCGACGAGTTCGAGTCCGTCGACGACCTTGGCCGCCGCCGCTTCGTACGCCTCCTGGCGCGCCTCGTCCGGTGCGCGGAACTCCACCAGGAGCGCGGCCGTCGACTTCGGGAGCCGCGCCCAGTCGGCGGGCACTCCCGCGACGCTGGTCGACGCGCGCAGGGTGTTGCCGTCCATCAGCTCGACGGCCGGCGCGCCCGCCTCGTTGAACAGCGGGACGGCCGCGGCCGCCGCGGGAAGCGACGGGAAGAAGAGCAGGGCCGTGGTGACCTTCCGGTCCAGCGGAAGCGTGTCGAAGACGACCTCCGAGATGAACCCGAAAGTGCCCTCGGAGCCGACCATCAGGCCGCGCAGGATCTCGACCGGTGTCGCGCCGTCCAGGAACGCGTCCAGACGGTAGCCGTTCGTGTTCTTGATCTCGTACTTGGCGCGGATGCGGGCCGTGAGCTCCTCGTCCGCCTCGATCTCCCGTCTGATCGTCAACAGGCCCTCGCACAGGTCCGGTTCGGCATGCGCCAGCTGCTCGTCGGCGTCCGGCTCGGCCGTGTCGACGACCGTGCCCGTCGGCAGGACGAAGGTCAGCGAGGCCACCGTGCGATACGAGTTACGGGTGGTGCCCGCCGTCATCCCGGACGCGTTGTTCGCGACGACCCCGCCGATCGTGCAGGCGATGGCGCTCGCCGGGTCGGGGCCCAGGACGCGCCCGTGCCGGGAGAGCGTGGCGTTGGCCCGCAGAACCGTCGTGCCGGGAGCGATGCGCGCCTGCTCGCCGTCGCCGATGACCTCGACGCCCGCCCAGTGCTTGCGCACGTCGACCAGGATGTCCTCACCCTGGGCCTGGCCGTTGAGCGAGGTGCCCGCCGCGCGGAAGACGACCTCGCGGCTCCTGCCGTGCGCGTACGACAGGACGGCGGAGACGTCGTCGATGTCCTGTGCGACGACCACGACCTGCGGCACGAAACGGTAGGGGCTCGCGTCGGAGGCGTACCGCACGAGATCCGAGATCTTCGTCAGGACCTTGTCCGCGCCGAGGAGTGCGGTCAGCTCCGAGCGCAGCGGCTCGGGCGTGCCCTTGGCCTGCCGGTCCGGCACCCGGTCGTGGGCCGGACCCGCCGGTCGCGACGCGGGGCGCAGGGCTTTGGGCGTGGGCTCCAGCAACGGCATGAACTCTCCTCAGCAGCGACGGACGTCCGGCACATCGAACAGCGCGTTCAGCAGGCCGCCGAGCTGCTCGCGCTGCTCGGTGTCCAGTGGAGCCAGGATGTCCTCCGCGGCGGCCAGGCGCGCGTCGCGCAGCTCCCCGAGAGCCTTGCGGCCCGCGTCCGTGAGCTCGATGCGGATCACCCGGCGGTTGGTGGGATCGGGGACACGGCGCACGAGGTCACCGGCCTCCAGGCCGTCCACCAGGCTCGTCACGGCGCGCGGGACCACTTCGAGGCGCTGGGCGAGGTCGGCCATGCGCGGCGGCGCCTCGTAGTGCACGAGGGTGCGAAGGAGGCGGGACTGGGCCGGGGTGATGCCGGTCGGCACCAGATGGCGCTTCTGGATGCGGTGCAGTCTGCGGGTCAGTCGCAGCAGCTGTTCGGCGAGCAGTCCGTCGGCGTCCGGGGTGTTCATGCGGGAACATTATCAGGACCTTGTACATTGTGAGTATAGGTAACAGTGAGCTATGCTCCCTCAATCGTCATCGGCCGTACCCCGGCGCTCATCGTCGACCCGGCCTCCGACCGCCCTCGCCGGGCCGTGTGTGCGCCGGCTGCCGTCTCACCTCCCGTAGGAGCCCATGCGTCACGACGAACCCAAGTGGACACCGCAGCCCCAGGCCCCCGGCCAGGAGGAGCAGCCGCGGCAGATCCGCCGCATCCTGCGCCTCTTCCGTCCCTACCGCGCCCGCCTCGCGATCGTCGGCCTGCTCGTCGGCGCCGCATCCCTGGTCTCGGTCGCCACCCCCTTCCTGCTGAAGGAGATCCTCGACACCGCGATCCCGCAGGGACGGACGGGCCTGCTGAGCCTGCTCGCCCTCGGCATGATCCTCAGCGCGGTCGTCACCAGCGTCTTCGGCGTCCTGCAGACCCTGATCAGCACGACGGTCGGGCAGCGCGTCATGCACGACCTGCGCACCGCCGTCTACGGCCGACTGCAGAGCATGTCGCTCGCCTTCTTCACCAGGACCCGCACCGGTGAGGTCCAGTCCCGCATCGCCAGCGACATCGGCGGCATGCAGGCGACGGTCACCTCCACCGCCACCTCCCTGGTCTCGAACCTCACCAGCGTGATCGCGACGATCGTCGCGATGCTCGCGCTGGACTGGCGCCTGACGGTCGTCTCGCTGCTCCTGCTGCCCGTCTTCGTGTGGATCAGCCGCCGGGTCGGCCGCGAGCGCAAGAAGATAGCCACGCAGCGGCAGAAGCAGATGGCCGCGATGGCCGCCACGGTCACCGAGTCGCTCTCCGTGAGCGGCATCCTGCTCGGCCGCACGATGGGCCGCTCCGACTCGCTCACCAAGTCCTTCGCCGAGGAGTCCGAGCAACTGGTCGACCTGGAGGTCCGCTCGAACATGGCGGGGCGCTGGCGCATGGCCGTCATCTCGATCGTCATGGCCGCCATGCCCGCCGTCATCTACTGGACCGCGGGCCTCGCCTTCCAGCTGGGCGGCCCGACGGTCTCGATCGGCACGCTCGTCGCCTTCGTCTCGCTCCAGCAGGGCTTGTTCCGGCCCACCGTGAGCCTGCTCTCCACCGGCGTGCAGATCCAGACCTCGCTCGCGCTCTTCCAGCGCATCTTCGAGTATCTGGACCTGCCCATCGACATCACCGAGCCGGTGCGCCCGGTGCGCCTGGACAAGGTCAAGGGCGAAGTCCGTTTCGAGGACGTCGAGTTCCGCTACGACGGGGACGACGGACTCAGCCGCCCGATCCTCGACGGCATCGACATCACCGTCCCCGCCGGAGGCAGCCTGGCCGTCGTCGGCCCCACCGGCTCCGGAAAGTCGACCCTCAGCTATCTCGTGCCGCGCCTGTACGACGTCACGGGCGGCCGCGTCACGATCGACGGCGTCGACGTGCGCGACCTCGACTTCGACACGCTGGCCCGGGCGGTCGGCGTCGTCTCCCAGGAGACGTATCTCTTCCACGCGTCGGTCGCCGAGAATCTGCGCTTCGCCAAGCCCGACGCCACGGACGAGGAGCTGATCGCCGCCGCCGGCGCGGCCCAGATCCACGACCACATCGCGTCCCTGCCCGACGGGTACGACACGGTGGTCGGCGAGCGCGGCCACCGCTTCTCCGGAGGCGAGAAGCAGCGCCTCGCCATCGCCCGTACGATCCTGCGCGACCCGCCCGTGCTCATCCTGGACGAAGCGACCAGCGCTCTGGACACGCACACCGAGCACGCCGTGCAGGAAGCCATCGACGCCCTGTCCGCCGACCGGACGACGCTCACCATCGCCCACCGGCTCTCCACGGTCCGCGGCGCCGACCAGATCGTGGTCCTCGAAGCGGGCCGGAGCGTCGAGCGCGGCACCCACGAGGAGCTCCTGGAGAGGGACGGACGTTACGCCGCCCTGGTGCGGAGAGACGCCCAGCTGGAGCCCGCGACATGACGATATGCATCGAATGTCCGCATTTGCAGGATAATGTGCCTGCATGCTGCAGACCAAGACTCCGCGCCGGGGCACGATTCGACTGACGCGTCGGGGCCGGATCGCCCTGATCGCGACCGGAGCCGTCGCGGCGGTCACCGCCGTGGCGGTACCGCTGCTGCTCCCGGACGACAGCGGACGCCCCGAGTCGCTGACCATCCCGGAGGGCTGGCGTTCGGGCCAGGTGTACGGGGCTGTCGACAAGGCACTCGGCGTGCCGGCCGGCACCACGAAGAAGGCCATTCCCAAGGCCGATCTCAAACTCCCCAGTGACGCGGGCGGGAACCCCGAGGGCTATCTCTTCCCGGCCACGTATCCCATCGGTGACAAGGCGACTCCCGCGTCCGTTCTGTCGTACATGGTGAACACGTCCACCAAGAAGTTCGGCGGCAGCCAGGTCACCGCGGGCGCCGACCGCAACGCCGTGAACGTCTACCAGACCGTCACCATCGCCAGCATGATCGAGGCCGAGGCGGGCTCCAAGGCGGACATGGGCAAGGTGGCCCGTGTCATCTACAACAGGCTCGACCAGGGCATGCCCCTGCAGATGGACTCGACGATCAACTACGCCCTGAACCGCTCGACGCTCAACACCCGAGACCGCGACACGAAGATCAACAACCCCTACAACACCTATACGCGCATGGGCCTGCCCCCCACCCCGATCGGCAACCCCGGCGAGGAGGCGATGCGGGCGGCGACCAGCCCGGCGCAGGGTGACTGGCTGTACTTCGTCACGGTGAAGCCGGGGGACACCCGCTTCACTTCGAGCTTCGAGGAGCAGCAGAAGAACGTGGCGGAGTTCAACAAGAACAAGGGCAAGGGCGGGGACGAGCAGCAGCGGGACAGTTAGGAGCCCGGGAGTCCTTCCCTTGACCTCGATCGCACTTGAGGTGTGAGTGTCTGCCTTGACCTCATCGCAGACTCTGGGAGGACCGACCATGCTCGCACCGATGTCCGCACCGTTCCCCGACGTCCGGCGCGCCGACGCCGGCACGATCCTCGTCAGCTCCTGGATCGTGCCGGCCCCGGACGTCCAGCGCCGCGCCGCCGACCTCGTGATCGAGGAGTGGGAACGCCAGGAACGCCCGGCCGCGATGCTCTCGCTCACCACGTTCCTGAGCGAGGACGGCTCGCACGTTCTCAACTACGCCCAGTGGACGGATGACGACGCCCACCGGGAATGGGTACGAGACCGGCGGCCCGCTGCCATCGGCAAGATCGATGAGACACTCCCGGGCATCGAGCGCCCCGGTGTCGTGCGCTACGCGCTGTACCGCAGCTACGCCCCACGGGAGAGCGCGCCCCGGCGTCCGGGGGCACTCGTCACGCCCACCTTCGATACGCGGGGACCGGAGGGCCAGCGCGCCCTGAGCGACGCGGTCATCGGCATTCTGGAGCGGATCCGTCCGGCCGGGCTGCTGGGGGCGCACTTCCATGCGAGCAAGGACGGTCGACGGGTCCTCAATTACGTGGAGTGGCAGGACACGGAGGCCTGGCGGCGATTCGCCGATGACGGCGGCACGAACGAGCTGCGCACGGTGATCGGCACCCTTGAGGGCGTCACTCCGGCTCACTCCCGGCTCGACGTGCCGCGCTATCGCCCGTACAGGAGCCTGGAGAACGTCCCGGCCCCCTGAGCCGACCGTCAGGGACGCACCCTCGCGTCACACCGTGACCGGCGCGCCCGCAAGGAGCCGCCGGATGTCCCGCACCGCGGCCCGCCCCGCACGGTTCGCGCCGATCGTGCTGGCCGACGGCCCGTAGCCCACCAGGTGGATGCGGGGGTCGGCGGCGGCCCGGGTGCCCTCGATCCGGATGCCGCCGCCCGGCTCGCGCAGCCGCAGCGGCGCCAAGTGCTCGATCGCCGCCCGGAATCCGGTGGCCCAGAGAATGGCGTCGGCGTCGACGCGCCGCCCGTCGTCCCACTCCACGCCGCTCGGCGTGATGCGGTCGAACACAGGGAGCCGGTCGAGCACCCCGTCGGCCCGCGCCCGCCGGATGGCGTCATTGACGGGCAGCCCGGTCACGGACACCACACTCCGCGGCGCGAGCCCCTGGCGCACCCGCTCCTCGACCATGGCGACGGCCTCGCGCCCCCAGTTCTCGTCGAACGGCCCTTCACGGAAGACGGGCGGCCGACGGGTGACCCAGGTGGTCCCGGCGGCGTACGGAGCGATCTCCATCAGATGCTGGGTGCCCGAAGCCCCGCCGCCCACGACGATCACCCGCTGCCCCTCGAACGCCTCGGGCCCGGGATAGAAGGCCGTATGCAACTGCCGTCCACGGAAGGTGTCCTGCCCCGGATAGCGCGGCCAGAAAGGGCGGTCCCACGTACCGGTGGCATTGATCAGGGTGCGGGTCGCCCAGGTCCCGGCCGACGTCTCCACAAGGAGCCGCCCGCCGTCGCCCTCGCGTACCTGGTGTACGTCGACGGGCCGGTGCACCCGCAGATCGAAGCGCCGCTCGTACTCCTCGAAGTACTCCCCGATGACCTCCGACGAGGGCCGTGCGGGATCGGCCCCGGTCAGTTCCATGCCGGGAAGCTGGTGCATCCCGTGCACTTTCCCGTACGTGAGCGAGGGCCAGCGGAACTGCCAGGCGCCGCCCGGCCGGGGCGAGTGGTCAAGGACGACGAAGTCCCGGTCCGGCTCGAAGCCGGCCCTGCGCAGGTGGAAGGCGCTGGACAGGCCCGCCTGCCCGGCGCCGATGACGACCGCGTCCACCTCGTGTGCCGCTTCCTGCGCCGCCTCTTGTGCCGCTTCGATTCCGGCCGCGTCCCGTGCCCCGATGTCGTTCACGCTTCTACTAACTCCATCGGGGCCAGGGATCTTCCCTCACCGGAGCGCGGGTCAGCGTCCGCCCGCCACCAGGAGCGGCGCGCCGCCCGGAGCCGAGGCCGGACGCCCGTTCGCCGCGGGTGCCCCGGTCAGCTGCGAGGCCGGAATCCGGGGCAGCAGCCCACGCGCCGCCAGATCCGGGATCACGCCCTCGCCGAACCAGTACGCCTCCTCCAGATGCGGATAGCCCGAGAAGACGAAGTGCTCGACACCGAGCGCGTGATACTCCTCGATCCGGTCGGCGACATCCGCGTGGCTGCCGACGAGCGCGGTGCCCGCGCCACCCCGTACGAGACCCACGCCTGCCCACAGGTTCGGCGAGATCTCCAGCTTGTCCCGGGAGCCGCCGTGCAGCGCCAGCATCCGCTGCTGGCCGACGGACTCGCTGCGGCCGAGCGCCTGCTGGGCTGCGGCGACGGTGTCCGGGTCGAGGTCGTCGAGCAGCCGGTTCGCGGTGGCCCACGCATCGGCGGCGGAGTCGCGCGAGATGGTGTGCAGCCTGATCCCGAACCGGACCGTACGCCCCCGCTCCTCGGCGAGCCCGCGAATCCAGTCGATCTTCTGCTTGACCTGCTCCGGCGGTTCACCCCACGTCAGATAGACATCCGCGTGCCGCGCGGCGACCGGCCCGGCCGCCGCGGACGAACCACCGAAGAACACCTCCGGCAGGGGATCCGGCGGCAGCGCGGTGAGGCCGCCCTCCACGTCGTAGTGCTCGCCGTGGAAGTCGAAGGGCCTACCGCCCCACACGCCCCGTACGACGGACAGGAACTCGTCGGTACGGGCATAACGGTGATCGTGGTCGAGATGGTCGCCGAAGCGCCGCTGCTCGGTCGAGTCGCCGCCCGTGACGACGTTCAGGAGCAGGCGACCGCGCGTGATGCGCTGATACGTGGACGCCATCTGCGCCGCCAGCACGGGGGAGATGACGCCGGGCCGGAACGCCACCAGGAATTTGAGCCGCTCCGTGTGCTGCGCCAGCGCGACCGTCGTCAGCCAGGCGTCCTCGCACCAGGTGCCGGTCGGGGTCAGCACCGCCTCGAAACCCAACTGCTCGGCCGCTTTGGCGATCTGGATCAGATAGTCGATGTCGGGGGCCCGAACCCCGCTGACCGGGGTGACACGGGAGCGCTTGACACCGCCGTCGGTGTAGGCGTGCCGGTCGACGAGGGTGCGACCGTCGCCGCCGGTCGGCAGGAACCAGTTGAGGTGGACGGTCATCGTCAGGACTCCTTGCCGTACGTGCGCGGCTCGCTGGTCGAGGGCGGCAGGTCGCGGTTGAAGCGGGTGTCGACGAAGTCGCCGAAGTCGATGCGCCGCGGGATGAGCTTCTGGTCGGTGAAGGTGTCCGCGATCTCCTGCTCGGAGGTGATCACGTTCTTGTCCACGGCCACCGGGACCCGCGTGCCGTTGCTGCGCTTGACGGCGGCGAGCGCGGCCTCGTAGGGCAGGCCGGTGTCCTTCGCCCAGACCTTCGCCCATGCCTCCGGGTGCTTGTAGACCCATGCCTGGGCCTTCCGCAGCCGCTTGAGGTAGTCGTCGATCGCCGCGGACTTCTTCTTGTCCTTGAGCGCGTCCGGGGCCGCCACCTGGAAGTTGAGACCGTTCACCAGGCCGTCGCCGTCGGTCAGGATGCGGCCCTTCTTGCTCTCGAGAACCTGCGATGTGTACGGGTCCCATACCGCCCAGGCGTCCACCTTGCCGCTGGTGAACGCGGCCAGCGCGTCGGCGGGCTGCAGATACTTGACCTTGACGTCCTTGAGGCCGAGACCCACCTTCTTGAGGGACGCGATCAGCTGATAGTTCGCCGACGAACCCTGGGTCACGGCAACGGACTTGCCCTTCAGGTCCTCGGCCTTCTTCAGGGACGAGCCGTTCGGGACGAGGATCGCCTCGCCCGACGCGGTGCCGTGGCTCGCGGCCACGACGGAGATCTTCGAGTTCGCCCCGGCCGCGAAGACGGGCGGCGTGTTGCCGACGGCTCCGACGTCGACGGCCTTGGCATTGATGGCCTCAAGGAGGGGCGGCCCGGAGGTGAAGGTGGACCAGTGGATCTTGTACTTGAGGTCGTCGAGCTCCCCGGCCGCGCGCAGCACGGCCTCCGAACCGCCCTTCTGGTCCCCGACGTCGAGGGTGAGTGACCCCTTGCCGTCGGTCCTTCCGCCCGCGCCCGCGGACGAGGTGCTGGCGGAGGGGGAGCCGGAGCATGCGGCGAGCAGCAGGGCCGGGGGGAGGAGCAGGGCGGGGGCGGCGAGGTGTCGTCGCATGGTGAGTCCGTTCGGTCTGTTCGTGGTGTTCACGGGGAGGGGGATTCGGGTGCTGGTTCAGGCCGAGGCGGCTTCGGGGGAGAGTTCGGGGGAGGCATCCGCGTCGACGCCCAGGCGCTGCAGAAGCTCGGCACGCAGCTCGGCGAAGCGCGGGTCGGAGATGCCGCGCGGCCGCTCGATGTCGATCTCCGCCTCGTGCGCGATGACCCCGTCGTCCATGACGAGCACCCGGTCGGCGAGGAGTACGGCTTCCTCGACGTCGTGCGTGACGAGCAGGACAGCGCAGCCGCGCCGCTGCCACAGCTCGTCGACGAGGCGCTGGGCCTTGATGCGGGTGAGCGCGTCGAGCGCGCCGAACGGCTCGTCGAGCAGCAGCAGATCGGGCTCACGCACCAGGGCGCGGGCCAGCGAGGCGCGCTGGGCCTCTCCGCCGGAGAGCGTCTTGGGCCACGCGTTCGTACGGCGCCCCAGGCCGACCTCCTCCAACGCCCGCTCGGCGACGGCGCGTTCGGGATTCCCCTTGAGGCCGAGCAGGACGTTGCGCCACACGCGCTTCCAGGGCATGAGCCGGGGTGCCTGGAACGCGACGGCCTTGCGGCGCGGCACGAGGACCGTCCCCTCGATGTCCCGGTCGAGCCCGGCAAGGATGCGGAGCAGGGTCGACTTGCCGCAGCCGCTGTGCCCGAGCAGCGCCACGAACTCGCCGGGGCGCACGTCCAGGTCGAGCTGATCGATGACGGCGCGCCCGTCGAAGGAGCGGGTGAGACCTTCGACCCGTACGGCCGAATTGGCCCGTGCCGTGGGGGTGGTGGCCGCGGCGGCAGCGGGAGCGGTGGGGGTCACCGGCCGGTGAACGTCGGTCGCCATTGCAGCAGCAGCCTTTCGAGGGTGCGGACGATGAAGTCGGCGATGAGGCCGAGGAAGGCGTAGACGATCAGGCAGACGACGATCACATCGGTCCGCAGGAAGTCACGCGCCTGGACCATCAGGAAGCCGATCCCGGCGTCCGCGTTGATCTGCTCGGCGAAGACGAGGGCGAGCCAGGCGATGCCGAGGGAGTACCGGAGGCCGGTCATCGCACCCGGCAGCGCTCCCGGCAGGATGACGTGGCGCACAAGACCCCACCGCGAGAGTCCGAGGGATTCCCCGGCCTCGATGAGCTGCGAGTCGACCCCGCGGATTCCCGCGTACACGTTCAGATAGAGCGGGAACGTGACGCCGAGCGTGATGATGGCGACCTTGGGCGCCTCGCCGATGCCGAACCAGATGATGAAGAGCGGGATGAGCCCGACGAAGGGCACGGTGCGCAGCATCTGCACGCTGGCGTCGACGAGATCCTCGCCGACGCGGAAGAGCCCCGAGATGAGCGCGAGCGAGATCCCGACGACGGTGCCGAGCAGCATCCCCACCGCGACCCGCTGCAGTGAGACCCCCATGGCGGAGGTCAGCGAACCGTCGCCGAGGAGGTCACGGCCGACGCCGGCGATGGTCCCCGGCGAAGCGAGGATGTCCTGGCTCAACGCTCCTGTGGAGCTGAGGAGTTGCCACAGGGCGAGGAGCGCGACGGGCCCGGACGTGCGGCGTAGCCAGCGGGGGACGCGGGCGCGGCGGGTGGAGGCGGGAACGATGGGGACGAGATCGGGCTCGGCCGCCCGGGCGTCTTCGGTGCCATCGCTGTCTCTGGCGTCCTGGGCGTCCTCGGAGGGAGCGTCGGACTTGGATATACCCGAAATGTCGGACTCGGAGTCCGGTGGTGCATGGCTGATGCTCATGGGTGCTCCACGGCAGGAGGGAGGGAAGCCCGCAAGGCCTACGCGAGGGACGGCGAAATCAACCGCGCGAAGGCATCAGGGCAGAGAAACGCAGAGGGTGAAAAGCGGGCTGAGGCTGAGAGGGCGTCAGCAGCCGCGACGACACGCAGCAGAAGCCACCCGCAGCAGGTCGATGTGACCGCGCGTGGTGAGCAGAGCTGAACGCAACATGCCGCTGAACGTAGCCAGATCGTCAGCGTACGGTCAATGCCGTCTCGAAAGGCGGACGCCGCGTATCAGCGAATGGGAGAGACGTGAGGGAGGATGGACCCATGTCCGACGCTTTCACCACCCGTGTCCTGAACGTCACCACCGGCTCGGCCGAGAAGGTCTTCGACCTCACCGACGCCGTCCAGAGCTTCCTGAGCGAGGCGGCGTCCGGCCGCGACGGCCTCCTCAACGTCTTCGTCCCCCACGCGACCGCCGGCATCGCGATCCTGGAGACGGGCGCGGGCAGCGACAACGACCTGCTGGCCGCGCTCCACACCCTGCTCCCGGCCGACGACCGCTGGCAGCACCGCCACGGCAGCCCCGGCCATGGCCGCGACCACGTCCTTCCGGCACTTGTGCCGCCGCATGCGACGTTGCCGGTGCTCGGGGGGCGGCTGGAGCTGGGGACGTGGCAGTCGGTGTGTCTGGTGGACACGAACCAGGACAACCCCGACCGTCAGGTGCGGTTGAGCTTCCTGGGCTGACCGAGACCGCCTGGCGCCTGTCGTGGGTGTAGGCGACGGAGCCGTCCCTCCCACCTCCGGCAGGGGGCCGGCTTCCGTTCCGGCCACGTTGAGCCGCAGGCTCGGACCCGCCCGGCCCGCGGGCTGCCCGAGATTACGATGAGCCCCAGCTCCGGACGGAGGGGGACTTGGTGGTGGCGGCTGGGCGGTGTCGCATGGCAGTGGGCGCCTGTGCGGGGCGAATCCTGCCAGAGACGGAAGGAACGGGCTGTGGCCGATGAGCTGATCGATGTGGTGATCGCCGACGATCAGGAGTTGGTCCGGGCAGGCTTCGAGATGATCCTCGATGCCCAGCCGGGCATCCGGGTCGTGGGTGTCGCCCGAGACGGTGTCGAGTGCGTCGAGCTGGCCCGACAGCTGCGCCCAGCGGTGGTGTTGGCCGATATCCGCATGCCGCGGATGGACGGCTTGGAGGTCACTCGCACCCTGGCTGGCGAATCAGCGATGAACGTCGTCGTGATCACCACCTTCGACCAGGACGATTACGTACGCGACGCTCTGCGCTACGGCGCCTGCGGCTTCCTGCTCAAGGACGCTCCGCCCGCGCTGCTAGTGGAGGCGGTGCGGGCGGCCTCTCGCGGCGACGCGTTGGTCTCGCCCGCGGTCACCGTGCGGCTGCTGCGCGGGCTGCAGCACAGAGCCGGCGGCGAGGAGCAGCAGGAGGCCGCCGGGCTGAGCGCCCGGGAGACGGAGATCGCCAGCCTCGTGGCCGTGGGGCGCACCAACCAGGAGATCGCCGAGGAACTGTTCCTGTCGCTGTCGTCGGTGAAGACGTACCTGGCCCGGATCCAGGTCAAGGTCGAGTCCCGCAACCGCGTGGAGATCGCGGCCTGGGCATGGGAGAACGGTGTGGTCACCTCGCGGGACCCGCGCCAGTGAGGGGGCGTGGCAGTCCGGCCACCACCTCCCACTGACCGGAGCTCGTGACACCGGCCCGGAACGTGCCGTCGAGCGCCTCGACGCGTTCGCGAAGACCGATCAGACCGAAGCCGCTGCGCCCGCCCGCCGGATGGTCCGCCTGGCGCTGCCCCGCGCTGTTGATCACCGTCACCCGTACCCACCCCGGGTCGGAGTCGAGACGTACGGTCACCGCCTCGCCCGGGGCATGGCGCAGCACATTGGTGAGGGACTCCCGGACCACCCGCAGCACAGTCGCCTCGACCTCCGGGCTCAACCGGGTCGTGCGGACCGCGGCGCTCGCCTCGAGCCGGGCCGCCGGAGCGTCGGGCCGACGCCGGGAGAACTCACCGACGAAATCGCCGAGTTCGGCGAGGAGGTCGCCCGGCCGCAGCGCCTGATGGTCGTCCTCACGAAGCACCCGCACCAGCCGCCGCATCGACTCCAACGTCTCCGTACCGGACCGGGCGATCGCCTCCAGGGCCGGCTCGACCTTCTCGGGCGCGGTCGCGTGAACGGTGCTCGCCGCGTTGGCCTGCACGATGATGCCCGTCATGTGGTGGGCGATCAGGTCGTGCAGATCACGGGCCAGAGCCAGCCGCTCGGCGTGCCGCACATCCCGTACGGCACGCTGCCGACGGGCCTCGGACGCACGGACGACGCACCCCATGGCGATGCCGAGCGAGAGCAGGATCGTCACCATGTAGCTGCCCCCGACGAAGCCGTCCAGCGTCCGGGTGCGCAACGTCTGCATCAGCATGCCGACGGCCAGGGCGGCGACTGCCCACGCCATGGTGCGGGTGCTGTGGACCTGGGCGAGTGTCCGGATGATCAGGAACAGCAGCGCGAACATCTCCAGATACCCGAAGTCCGTCCCGCTCACCGGGGCGAACAGGCATACGCAGCTGAGCGTGAGGGAGATGGCGGCCGCACCCACCGCCCGCGCCGGGAAAGGCAGCGGGTGGTGGGTCCCGGGCAGCGCGAGCGCGGCCAAGGGGCCGGTGACGAACACCGGCAGCCAACTGGTGGGCGCGATCGGCGGCTCGGTCACGAACAGCAGCACCAGGATGTCGGCCGCCCACAGCAGGGCCAGGGACGCCACCGCGGCGGTGGAGACGACGCGGCGGATGCCGGGTAAGAAAGGAAGTTTCCAGTCCACGCCACCAGCCTAGGGAGCCGGATGGCTCTTGTGGTGTCGGCCGGATGACCGACACGGAACGCCGCACTCCGTACCCAGGGCTGACGCCGCGCCGTCGCGTGCTGCCGCAGCATGGTTCGAGGGCACGGGCGTTCCCCCGGCGCCTGTGCCCCGCCCGGCCCATCGACGACGACGGTCAGCGTCCGGACCTCTTGGGCGCTCCCAGGCGTACGGCGCCCGGAGGGTGTGCCGCGGCCTGTGGGGACAGCGCCCGGCACACTCTCCGGGCGAGCAGCCCGGGGTCCCAACCGCTTCCCGTCCTCGTCCCGTTCCTGACGTACGGAGTCTGTTGTTCTCATGGCTACTTTTCTGCACCGGCTCGGGCGCGGCGCGTTCAAGCGTCGCTGGCTGACCCTGTTGCTCTGGGCGGTCGTACTCGGCGTCGCGGGCGCCGCGGCGGCGGGGAGCAGCGGCAGCGGCGACTCGAATATCACCCTGCCCGGCATCGAGGCGCAGAAGGCGTACGACGTGCTCGGTGAGAAGTACCCCGCGGCCAACGCCGACGGGGCGGGCGTCCGTGTCGTCGTCCGGGCACCCGACGGGGAGAAGCTTGCCGTCGGCGAGCCGCGGGCCGAAGTCTCCTCACTGCTCAAGGACTTGCGGAACTCCTCGCCGCGCGTCGCCTCGGTCGCCGACCCGTTCAAGGGCAAGACCATCAGCGCCGACGGCACCACCGGTTACGCCCAGGTCACGTACAAGACCAAGCCCGCCGAACTGACGGACGCGGACCACAGCCACCTCGACGACGCTCTTGACGCGGCACGCGGCCAGGGGCTGACCGTGGAGGCGTCCGGCAGCGCGCTGGCACCCGCCGAGGCGAGCAGCTCCTCCGAGGCGATCGGGTTCGTGCTCGGCGCGTTGATCCTGATCGTCACCTTCGGCTCGTTCGTCGCGGCCGGCATGCCGCTGCTGACCGCCCTGCTGGGTGTCGGCATCACCGTGTGCGCCATCACCGCGCTCACCACAACCCTCGATCTCAACAGCAGCACCTCGTCCCTCGCGACCATGCTGGGCATCGCGGTGGGCATCGACTACTCCCTGTTCATCGTCTCCCGTTACCGATCCGAGCGGGCCGTGGGCCACGACGCCCGCGAGGCGGCCGCCCGGGCGAACGGCACCGCGGGGTCCGCGGTGGTCTTCGCCGGTCTGACCGTCGTCATCGCCCTGGTCGGCCTGGCTGTGGTGAACCTGCCCATCCTCACGGCCATGGGCATGGCCGCCGCCGGTGCCGTCGTCGTTGCCGTCCTGGTCGCCGTCACCCTGGTCCCGGCCCTGCTCGCCTTCGCCCCCGAGCGCGTTCTCGGCCGCCCCTCCCGCAAGAAGTCCGCCGGTACGAAGGCCACGAAGCCGCCCCTGGCGGAGCGCTGGGCGGCCTTCGTGCTGCGCCGCCCGTGGAAGGTCCTGCTCTTCTCGGTACTCGGCCTCGGTGTGATCGCGCTGCCCGCGACCAGGCTCGAACTGAGTCTGCCCGACGACAGCAGCAAGCCCGTCTCCACCACCGAGCGCAAGGCCTACGACATGCTCGCCGAGTCGTTCGGCCCCGGCTTCAACGGCCCGCTGACGCTCGTCGTCAGCGGCGGCGATCCGGCTGCCACGAAGACCGCGGTCGGTCAACTCGACGGCACTGTAAAGGGCTTGAAGGACGTGGCCACCGTCGCCCCGGCCACGTACAACCCGACCGGTGACACGGCGATGGTCACCCTCGTCCCCGATAGCTCGCCCGCGAGCGAGGAGACCAAAGACCTCGTCCACACCATCCGCGACCAGGCCAAGAGCGTCCAGACCGCCACCGGCGCACAGGCCATGGTCACCGGCACCACCGCGATGAACATTGACGTCGCCTCGAAGTTCGCGGACGCGATCGTCCCCTATTTGGCGCTCGTCGTCGGCCTGGCCTTTCTGGTCCTGATTCTTGTCTTCCGCTCGATCCTGGTGCCGCTCAAGGCGGCGCTCGGCTTTCTGCTGTCCGTCCTGGCCTCTCTCGGCGCGGTGGTCGCGATCTTCCAGTGGGGTTGGTTCAAGGACCTGTTCGGCCTGGAGACCACCGGTCCGATCATGAGCCTCATGCCGATCCTCCTGGTCGGTATCGTCTTCGGCCTGGCCATGGACTATCAGGTCTTTCTGGTCACCCGGATCCGGGAGGCGTACGTCCACGGCGCCGATCCGCGGCAGGCGGTCACCGAGGGCTTCCGACACAGCGGCAAGGTCGTCATCGCGGCCGCGCTGATCATGACGGGTGTCTTCGCCGGGTTCATCGGCGGCGACGACGCCATGATCAAGTCGCTCGGCTTCGGTCTGGCCATCGGGGTCGTCTTCGACGCGTTCGTGGTCCGCATGACCATCGTGCCCGCCGTCCTGGCCCTGCTCGGCGGGCGGGCCTGGTCGCTGCCCGGCTGGCTCGATCGACGTCTGCCGCACGTCGATGTCGAAGGCGAGAACCTCAGCAGCACGGTCCCCGAGGCCCGCGAACCCGCCCACAAGGAAGCCGACGTCGCGCCGACCCGTTGAGCCGGCTCAGGACTCGCTGTGCGAGGGGTATGCCGAGCGTCGTCGGCCCCGGGCCAGCCGCATCCAGGTGGCCGAGGTCCTGACCGGATGCGGCGGTCGGCTTCGACTCCGTGTGACGAGTGGGATGTGAACCTGACGGGTCGTAGAGACTCGGTGCCGTAGCCGTCAGCAGGCGAGCACCGAATCGTACGTGGACTCCGCGCCTTCGGCTCGGCTCGGCTCGGCGTGGTGGGCGCAGCCGACGACTGTCCGATGTCCGACTCGGTGAGCCGGTCCGTGCGGGATTGTCGGCCCGCTCCGGGTCAGGGCGTGGGGGACCGCTGCGGGGAGCGGAGTACGAGCAGGGTGATCTCGCTGGGGGCGAAGACGCGGAACGGCGGGCCCCAGAAACCGGTGCCGCGGCTGGTGTAGAGGAGGGTGCGGGCACCGTGGCGGCTGAGGCCGGCGAGGGCCGGCTGGTCGATGCGGACGAGGTGGTGGAAGGGCCAGATCTGGCCGCCGTGGGTGTGGCCGGAGAGTTGCAGGTCGATGCCGCCTGCCGCGGCCCGGTCGACGAACTTGGGCTGGTGGGCCAGGAGTAGGACCGGCAGGTCGGGGTCGGCGCCGGTCAGGGCTCCGGCGAGGTGGGCGCGGTGGCCGGCCAGGCCGGAGGACTCGGCGGTGACGTCATCCACGCCGGCGACCACGAGGGTGTCGCCGCCGCGTTCGAGCAGCAGATGACGGTTGCGCAGCGGCTCCCAGCCCAGCTCGTCCATCAGATCGACCCAGCCCTGCGCCTCGCTGTAGTACTCGTGGTTTCCGGTTACGTAGACCCGGGCCCGGGTGGCTCGCACGGTGCCGAGCGGGGCGGCCTGGGCGCGACGGCGTTGGGCCGTGCCGTCCGCGATGTCGCCGGTGTGGCAGACCAGGTCGGCCTCCAGGGTGTTGACCGTCTCGCAGACCCGCGCCGACCAGCGGGCGCGGTCGAGCGGGCCGTAGTGGGTGTCGGTGATGAGGACGACGCGGGTGCCGTCCAGTCCGGCTCCCAGACGCGGGAGTTGTACGTCGAGTTGCCGTACCCGTGGCACCCGGCGGGCCTCGGCGTACCCCCAGGCGAGCAGCGCGGTGGCCGTGCCGAGTACGGCCCAGGTGACGATCCGGGCCCGGCTCGGCCCGTCGCTGACGCCGGCCACGGTCAGGGCGAGGCGCAGCAGGGCGCCGAGCAGGACGGACCAGGTGAACAGCACCCAGCTGGCGCCCAGCAGGGTGTCACCGACGATCGCCGCCCAGTCCTGCTGCCGTCGGCCGTGGCCGCGCGTCATCGCGAGCGGCATACCGATCAGGCCGAGGGCGAACAGCGCGGTGCCGGCGAGCGTGACGGGGAGCGGCCAGTGCTGGCCGGTGTACAGCAGCACCCAGCAGGGCACGGTCCACAGCAGGACGGGGGCGATCAAAGGGATGTAGCGCATCAGCCGGCGCAGTCGGCTCTGCTGGGTCGCGTGCGCTGAAACGTCCGCGGATCGGGCTTCGCTGGTGTCGGTCACGCTTCCCCTCCTGAAGTAGCCGGTCAGTCGACGCGCAATGTATCCGGTTGCCCCGGGGGCCGTCTTGTCGATCATTGATCGAACCGGATGAATGCCCTGGCGAGGGGCCACCTCGATGTCGCACCCGGCAAGGGCACGAGCCGCCGCACATCGATTCTGTGCCCGTGGCCCCCCGTGTCCGAGGTGCCGCCTCGGCGGGACGCCGGACGTTCGGCGGAACTGTCGGTGATCCAGATCCATAGGCGATGTGCCGGTGGCCGCTGGAACCGAGGCTGCCGAGTTCCCCATGAGTGCAGCCGCAGCCGCAGCCGCGTTCGACAGCAAGGGACCCCCGTCGCCATGTCATCCACATCCACCGCCCCGCCCTGGAATGTCCAACGGCTGCCGGTGCCGATGGCCGCGTCTTCCTGGTCACCGGCGGCAACGCCGGCATCGGGTACTTCGTCGCGGAGCAGTTGTCGGCGACCGGAGCCACCGTCGTACTCGGCAGCCGGAATCCCGCCAGGGCCGAGGCCGCCATGGCCTCGATCCGTGCCGTGCGCGTGTCCCCGGCGCGCGGGTGCGGGCCGTACGGCTGGACCTCGCCGACCTCTCGTCGCTGGGAACAGCGATGGAATCACTGGAGGTGGACCGAGGGTCAGGCCGCGGGGATGAAGCCGGGTCTGCTGTTCTCGTCGGCGTCGACATGGGAGTCGGCGTCGGTGGTGAGCTGGGTGTGGAGTCCTGCGAGCCCTCTGGCCAGCGCGCGCCGATCGGCGGTGGGCAGGGCATTGATCGCGTGGTGCAGCGTGTTCTCGCGCTGCCCGCGGACGCGTTGCAGATGAGTCCTGCCCTCGACGGTCAGCCGCAGAGTGACCTCCCGTCCGTTGCCGGGGCACGGTCGCCGTTCCAGGAAGCCGATGGCCTGCAGGCGGTCGCACAGGCGGGTGACGGAGGGAGGGGAAGTGGCGAGCCGTTTGCACAGGGAGCGCATGCGGATCCCCTCATCACGGTCGACGACGTACATCAGGCGTAGTTGCGACGTGGACGCGGGGGCGATGGCGGTGGATTCTCGGGCGTGTTCCCACATCACGTCGAGGAGTTCGACGATCTCACCGGCGGACCGGGTGGCCTCGTGGGAGTAGCTGCGTGAGGTGGATTCTGGTACTGGCATGTGCGCCCCGTCAGTGTGTCGGGCTCCGTTCCCCGGTCCTGGTCGGGGGGTGGAGCTGCGTCAGGTGGTGCGGTGCGGTCCGGTGGTGCGGTGCGGTCCGGTGGGGCGGGCCGGTCTCGCTTCCCCGCTAGTCATCGGGGGTTCTGCCGTGCTGCCGAGGGGGTGTTCACGGTGCCCGGTGAGGGGTGCCGTCAGATGGTCCAGGGTACCGGTGAGGGCCAGGAGCCGATCCAGTTTCGCGGTGCGGTCGTCCAGATGGAGCCGGACGCCCGCCGCGCTGGTCCTGCGGTGGATCATCAGCAGGATCGAGAGCCCCGTGGAGTCGATGACGTCGAGCCCCGCACAGTGCAGGTGCAGGTCGCCGAGGAGCGGGTGTTCGGTGAGCTTGTCGGTGACGGCGCGTAGGAGATGGTCGGCGTGGTCGTAGTCGAGATCGCCGTGGAGCTCTATGCGGACGGTGTCCTCGGTGTCGACCGTGGTCAGGCGCGGAGGGGAGGGCGGCGTGGTGGTCATGCGGGCTTTCCGGCGGTGAGGGGGTGTTGCGGCGTGAGTGCGTCGATGCCGTGTTCGAGGGTTCGGGTGGCTCTGGGGAAGTCCTTGAGCTCGCGGGCCAGGATGCTCAGGGCCGGCGGCAGACTGTGCGCGGGTACGCCGCGGGCGGTGAGGATCTGGGCGGTCCAGGTGAGGAACCTGGTGAAGAGGTCCTCGTCGCCGAGGTAGAGGGCGGTGGCGAGGAATTCCACGATGTGCGCGAGGTCTTCCGCGGTGTGTTCACGCTGCGCTTCGCTGTACGTGCGCATGGCGGGGAACGCGTCTTCGAGGGCGGTGAAGACGGAGCGCACGAGGGTGGGCCTGCTGTGGGAGACCAAGGTGTATTCCTGGTCTTCCAGGTGGGGCAGGTCGTCGATGGGCTGGTGATCGGGGAGCGGGCGCGGCAGCGGTGCCCGGGCGAGCCGGTCGGCCGCGGCTCGGGCGTCAGGAGCCCAGGCGTCGGCACCGAGCAGGCGGGCGTACCTGCCGTCGGGTCCGAACGCGGCTCCACCGGCGAGCACGGGTACGCCGACGGCCTGGCAGGCGGTGATCGCGGCGTGCGCGGTGGGCAGCCGGGCCGCGATCGAGCTGGAGAGCGCGACCACGTCGGTGTCGGTGCGGTGCAGGTGGGCTATGAGGTGCGGGGCGGGGACCTGCGCGCCGAGGTAGTCGACGTGCCAGCCGCGGAGCTTGAGGACCTCGGCCAGCAGACGCGCGGGCAGCGCGTGCCATTCGCCGTCCACACAGGCCACCGTGATCCTGCCCAGGTCCGGGGTGGTGCGTGCGGCCGGGTGCACCGAGAGCGCGGCCACCGCCCGCTCGTTGATGGCGGTCGCTGCGTGCTCCTGGGCCACGGTGAGGCGGTTGGCGGCCCACTCCTCACCGACCTTGCCCTGCACCGACGCGACCACATCGAGCAGCACGCTCTCCGGCGCGACGCCGTCGTCCAGGGCGTGCAGCACCATGTCGGTGGCGGCGTATTCGTCGGCCGCCGACACGGCTTCCCAGAGCTCGTCGGCCAGTTGCCGGACCGTTTCGCCGGCTGCCGGCCGGTGTGGCGTACAGGTCTTCATGCCGTGTACCTGCCCCGAGTGTGGCCGTTCACCGCACTGAGATAATGGGTGCGTGGCGCGGAGATCACCACGACGGCCATGTCGTCGTGCCGCCCCTTTCCGACCCACTGGGACGCGAGCATCTGGACACGCTCCACGATGCCTGCGGACGGCATGCCCGCGCACTCCGTGAGGACACGCTGGAGCCGATTCTCACCGAACTCGGCCCCGCCCAACGGCCCGCCCTTGGCCTCGGTGATCCCGTCGGTGTAGAGGACGCAGGACTCCCCGGGCGCGAGCGTGACAGCAGCGGTGTGGGCACGGGCTTCGGGAATCGCCCCCACCAGCGTGCCGCGTGTCTCGGCCTCCTCCACGACACCGTCCGCACGGACGATCAGCGGAGCCGGATGACCGGCACTGGTCAGCCGCAGGCTCACCCCGCTGCCCTCCCGCACGGCGGAGGCCAGCACCAGCGTGGCGAACCGGGTGTGATGGGAATTGACCAGAGCGGTGTTCAGCAGGCTGATCATCTGCTGGTGGTCGTCCGCCAGGGGAAGCAGAGCATGCAGGGTGTTGCGGATCTTGCCGGTGAGTACGGCGGCTTCCAGACCCTTGCCGCAGACATCCCCGAGCGCCACGAACGACTCTTCGCCCTCGGCGGTGGCGGGGTGCACGTCGTAGAAGTCCCCGCCGATCCGCTCATGGTCCTCCGAGGGGCGGTAGCCACCGGCGAAGTCCACTCCGGAGATCTGGTGCAGTGAGGGGGGAAGCAACTCCCGCATCAGGACCTCGGTGATGGAGATCTGCTCCGCGTACAGACGTGCGGCCGACATGGCGGCTCCGGCGCGCGTGGCGAACAGCCGGGCGAAGACCTCCTCACCGTCCGTGAACGCCGCCGTGCCGGAGCGGCGCAGCAGGACGAGCGCACCGGCTGCGACACCGTGACCGGGCAGCGGGGTGATCACTATCGAGCCGACGGGACCGAAGTCCTCGGGCACCATCCAGTCCGGTGCGACGGAGGGGTCGATCCATCGTGAGGGCACCGGCGGGAATCCGCGCAGCGCCTCGCTGAGACCGGGCACGTCGTCCGGATCGACCGACTCCTGGGACCGGACGGGTGCGGCGCCGTGCAGGCACGTCACGACGGGCAGCCGCTGCCCGCGCGAGGGCGCGATGACCAGCGCGGTATCGGCGAGGTGCTCCGCGGCCAGCTGCGCGGTCACGTCCATGCAGCGCTCCAGATTCAGGGAGGAGAGCAGCAGGTTGGAGGCCGTGGCCAGGAACTCGGTCCGTTCACGCTCCATTCGCAGAGCCTCACGGACCACTTGGTGATCGGTGTCGTCGACCAGCCACCACACCACGGTGCCATCGTCCTGCACGCTGGAGTGCGCCTCGAAGCTGCGCTCGCTGACGGTCCCCGAGACCGGTGTGTCCGCTGCTCGCCCGACGCGCCGACCAGGCGCCTTCAGCGCGTCATGCGCGGCGGAGAGCCAGGTGGGGACCACATCGGTGAGGACGGTTCCGGGGAGGGCCCCGGGCAGGAGCGCACCTGCCGCGTCACTGCGCAGCACGATGGTGCCTTCGACGTCAGCGACGAGGACGGGATAGGGAGCACGGCTCAACGGTGAGTCATGCTCCGGGACGGCGCCGATGTGCGCTGGGGGAGAGACCAAAAATTGAGGACTCGCTACGCGAATCCCTCACCTCATCGACTAGAAGGAACATTGCCTTTGAGCAACCATCGCTCAAGCCACACGCGCCTCGCAACCAGCACTCGCGCCCGCGAAAGAGTCTTGCCGCGAAGGGGTTTGGAGGGGACGGATCGGGACACCCCATCAGGGCGCCCCGCCCTACGGGCAACCGGTCCACGGCGCCGGCTTGACGTTGTTCATGGGGAAGTGCGAAGTGGCGTTCTCGACGCGCGGGATGGTCGTGACCGGCTCGCTCGGAAAGGTCTCGTACACGGCCAGATCGGCGACGGCGACGGCGACGCGCACGACACGGTCGGGGCTGCCGAACAGGCGGCGCAGCTCGACGACCTCATCGGCTTCGGCGAGGGTCCGTTCGAACCGCTCGACGGTTCGGAGCCCTGGGATTCGGGAGTGAGATCGAGCAGTACCTCGAAAGAGCAAAAGAGCAGCGGTGCTTGGTGGTGTCGTCCACGGCCCGATAGCCGCGGAGGGCGCCGGGTCCGGCCAAGTCCACCACGCTGCTGGTCTTGGTCGGCCTGCTCCTGGCTCTTGGCACTCTCACCGTGCGCCGTTCCGCCGAGGACGAGCGCCGCACCGCCGAGGAGGCCGCCGATGTCTGGCGCCAGCTGACCTCCTGGCCGTCTTCACGATCCCCCTGGCCCCGCCGCGCGCACTGCCCTTCGCCGCGCTCGGCCGACTGCGCGCCTCCAACGCCGTGTGGCGCCGGGCCGGTCACGCCACTGGCGAGGAGCGGTCGTCGATCGCCGGGTGAGCCGTGTCTCACCAGGGCGGCTCCACTTGTTTATGCAACGAGTTGCATAGCAGGATCGGGGCATGGCGCTAGAGCACGCGATCCTCGTCTCGCTGCTGGAACAGCCGGGCTCCGGATATGAGCTGGCCCGGCGGTTCGAGCGGTCCATCGGCTACTTCTGGACCGCCACCCACCAGCAGATCTACCGAGTGCTCAAACGCATGGAGAGCGACGGGTGGATCGACGCCCGCGAGGTGCCGCAGCAGGCACGGCCGGACAAGAAGGAGTACTCCGTCGCCGCTCTCGGGCGGTCCGTGCTCTCGCGGTGGTTGCACGAGCCGATCGAACCCGAGAGTGTGCGGCACGAGCTCGCCGTGAAGATCCGCGGTGCCGCCTTCGACGACCCGGTCGCGCTGATCCGCGAGGTCGAGCGGCATCGCCAGGCGCACGCCGACCGCCTCGCGCGCTATCTGGCGGGGGAGCGGCGTGACTTCACCGGGTCCGATGCCTCTGCGCCCACCACGCCCGATGCCGGTCGGGAGCTCCAGCATGTCGTGCTGCGCGGCGGCATCGCGTACGAACGGATGACGCTCGCCTGGCTCGACGACGTGCTCGACACCCTGCACCGGCTCGGCCCCGCGGCCTGACCCGGCCCGCCGCTCCTCCACCCCGCCGCCCCTCACCCGCCGAACATCCCCAACATCCCGAGCCGGAAAGGCGAACACTCATGGCCGACCCGCTGCTGTTCAACCCGCGTACCTACGACCCGAAGCAGTTCGACCCCGAGACCCGCAGGCTGCTGCGCGCCACCGTCGACTGGTTCGAGGCCCGTGGCAAGCGTCAGTTGATCGAGGACTACCGCACCCGCGCCTGGCTGGCGGACTTCCTCGACTTCTCCGCCAAGGAGGGGCTCTTCGCGACCTTCCTCACCCCGGCCGCCTCCGCCGAGGGGAAGCCGGACGCGCGCTGGGACACCGCGCGGATCGCCGCCCTCAACGAAATCTTCGGCTTCTACGGGCTCGACTACTGGTACGCGTGGCAGGTCACCATCCTCGGCCTCGGCCCGGTCTGGCAGAGCGAGAACGGGGCTGCCCGCACCCGTGCGGCGGAACTCCTCTCCCAGGGTGAGGTGTTCGCCTTCGGCCTGTCCGAGAAGACCCACGGCGCCGACATCTACTCCACGGACATGCTCCTGGAGCCCGACGGCGACGGCGGCTTCCGGGCCAGTGGCTCCAAGTACTACATCGGGAACGGCAACGCGGCGGGACTCGTCTCCGTCTTCGGCCGCCGCACCGACGTCGAGGGCCCCGACGGCTACGTCTTCTTCGCCGCCGACAGCCGCCACTCGTCGTACCACCTGGTCAAGAACGTCGTCGATTCGTCGAAGTACGTCAGCGAGTTCCGTCTGGAGGACTATCCGGTCGGCCCCGACGACGTGCTGCACACCGGCCGCGCCGCCTTCGACGCCGCCCTCAACACCGTCAACGTCGGCAAGTTCAACCTCTGCACCGCCTCCATCGGTATCTGCGAGCACGCGATGTACGAGGCCGTCACCCACGCCACCGGGCGCATCCTCTACGGCCGCCCCGTCACCGCCTTCCCGCACGTGCGCCGCGAGCTGACCGACGCGTATGTCCGCCTCGTCGGGATGAAGCTGTTCAGTGACCGTGCCGTCGACTACTTCCGCTCCGCGGGCCCTGACGACCGCCGCTACCTGCTCTTCAACCCCATGACGAAGATGAAGGTGACCACGGAGGGCGAGAAGGTCATCGATCTGATGTGGGACGTCATCGCCGCCAAGGGCTTCGAGAAGGACACCTACTTCGCCCAGGCCGCCGTCGAGATCCGCGGCCTGCCGAAGCTGGAGGGCACCGTCCATGTCAACCTCGCGCTGATCCTCAAGTTCATGGGCAACCACCTGTTGAACCCCGCCGAGTACGAGCCCGTGCCGACGCGGCTCGACGCGGCCGACGACGCGTTCCTCTTCCGGCAGGGACCGGCCCGCGGCCTGGGCTCCGTACGCTTCCACGACTGGCGCACCGCCTACGACGCGTACGCCGATATGCCCAACGTCGCCCGCTTGCGCGAACAGGCCGACGCCCTCTGCGAGTTCGTCAAGACGGCCGCCCCCGGCGAGGAGCAGAGCCGCGACCTCGACCTTCTCCTCTCCGTCGGCCAACTGTTCGCCCTTGTCGTGCACGGCCAGCTGATCCTGGAGCAGGCGCGCCTGACCGGCCTCGACGGGGACGTGCTCGACGAACTGTTCGCCGTTCTCGTACGCGACTTCTCCGCGCACGCCGTCGAACTGCACGGCAAGGACTCCGCCACCGCTCAGCAGCAGAGCTGGGCGCTCGGCGCGGTGCGGCGCCCGGTCGTCGACGACGCACGCTCGGCGCGGGTGTGGGAGCGCGTCGAGGCGCTGGCCGGGGAGTACGAGATGGCGCCGTAACACTCGCCATATATGGCTGAGCGGGGCGCGTCCATGCGCCGGGTGCTGATGACCGAACTCACCGAGCGGCTCAAGGCACTGACTCCGATGCGCGGGGCGGCCGACCCCGACGAGAGCACCCAGGCCGCGGCCTGGCTGCTCGGCGACCGCTCTTCCTTCGTGACGGGCAGGGTCCTGCGGGGCCAGGGCGGCGCGCGGGCCTGATGCGGTGGCGCGCCCCCAGTGACCGGAGCCCGGACCGCGCCACACCGCTCAGTCGGATGCGGTGCAGTCCGGGCACACTCCCCTGTACGTCACCTCGGCCGCGGAGACGGTGAAGCCGAACCGCTCCGAGGCGGGCAGCGCCGACAGCGGGTCGCCGCCGGGGTGTACGTCCTTGATGGCGCCGCAGCTCGAGCACACCAAATGGTGGTGGGGGTGATGGGCGTTGGGGTCGTACCGCTTCGCGCGACCGGTGGACACCTCTATCACCTCGCCGAGGGAGACCAGCTCACCGAGGGTGTTGTAGACCGTGGCGCGAGATATCTCCGGCAGCCGGGCAGTGGCACGCGCGAGCACCTCGTCAGCGGTCAGGTGGACGTGTTCACCGTCGAACACCTCGGCGACCACCCGGCGCTGCGCGGTCATCCTCCAGCCACGTCCGCGGAGCCGTTCCAGAAGATCGCTCATGCCTACCAGCCTAACTGTGCATTGTCTGACGAATGAATTCGTACGGACCCGTCTGTCGTATTGACTTGGACTTAGTCCATCGTAGGATCAGTTCCGGCCGACGGCCAAGGGACAGGGCAACAGCAGGGAACAGCGCGTGACTTCAGGAGGCGGATCCGTACGCCCCGGCATCCGATACCCCGCTCGCGGAGCAGCGATCCGCCGAGCAGGTGGGCGTCCTCAGCCTGCAACTGATACAGGAAACCGCCCCGTTGGACAATCCTGCCTGCCGCACCCCCGTCGCCCCCGACTGCTCTGCCGTTCGCAGTTCCTGAGCACCGTGATCCGCCCCGTCCGGAAGGATTCCCATGACTGAGAACCATGACGCGATCGTCACAGACCCGAAGCCGGAAGAGACTGGCGGCTGCCCGGTCGCACACGGTCGCGCGCCGCACCCGACCCAGGGCGGTGGAAACCGCCAGTGGTGGCCGGAGCGGCTCAACCTGAAGATCCTCGCCAAGAACCCCGCCGTGGCCAACCCCCTGGGCGAGGCATTCGACTACGCCGAGGCGTTCAACACCCTCGACCTGCCGACCGTGAAACGGGACATCGCGGAGGTCCTCACCACTTCGCAGGACTGGTGGCCCGCCGACTTCGGCAACTACGGCCCGTTGATGATCCGCATGGCCTGGCACAGCGCGGGCACCTACCGGATCAGCGACGGCCGCGGCGGAGCCGGTGCCGGCCAGCAGCGCTTCGCGCCGCTCAACAGCTGGCCGGACAACGTCAGCCTCGACAAGGCCCGCCGGCTCCTCTGGCCGGTGAAGCAGAAGTACGGCCAGAACCTCTCCTGGGCCGACCTCCTGGTCCTCACCGGAAACGTCGCCCTGGAGACGATGGGCTTCAAGACCTTCGGCTTCGCCGGCGGCCGTGCCGACGTCTGGGAGCCCGACGAGGACGTGTACTGGGGCCCCGAGACCACCTGGCTCGACGACGAGCGCTACACCGGCGACCGCGAGCTGGAGAAGCCGCTCGGCGCGGTCCAGATGGGTCTCATCTACGTCAACCCCGAGGGCCCCAACGGCAACCCGGACCCGGTCGCCGCGGCCCGCGACATCCGTGAGACGTTCCGCCGCATGGCGATGAACGACGAGGAGACCGTCGCGCTCATCGCCGGTGGCCATACCTTCGGCAAGACCCACGGCGCAGGACCGAGCGAGAGTATCGGCGACGACCCCGAGGCCGCGCCCATGGAGCAGCAGGGCTTCGGCTGGAAGAACTCCCACGGCACCGGCGTGGGCCCCGACGCCACCACCAGCGGTCTCGAGGTCATCTGGACCACCACCCCCGCGCAGTGGGGCCACGACTTCTTCAAGCACCTCTTCGAGTACGACTACGAGCTCACCCAGAGCCCGGCGGGCGCCCACCAGTGGGTGGCGACGAACGCCGAGGCGATCATCCCCGACGCCTTCGACGCGTCGAAGAAGCGCCTCCCGATGATGCTCACCACCGACCTGTCGCTGCGCTTCGACCCGGTCTACGAGCAGATCTCGCGGCGCTTCTACGAGAACCCGGACCAGTTCGCGGACGCGTTCGCCCGCGCCTGGTACAAGCTGACGCACCGTGACATGGGCCCGATCGTGCGCTACCTCGGCCCGGAGGTGCCCTCCGAGGTGCTGCTGTGGCAGGACCCGCTGCCGGCGGCCGAGGACCAGCAGATCGACGCCGCGGACATCGCCTCCCTCAAGGAGCAGATCCTCGGCTCGGACCTCACCACCTCGCAGCTGGTCTCCGCGGCCTGGGCCGCGGCGTCCTCCTTCCGCGGCAGCGACAAGCGCGGTGGCGCCAACGGCGGCCGTATCCGTCTGGAGCCGCAGCGCAGCTGGGAGGTCAACAACCCGGACGACCTCGCGCAGGTCCTGCGCACCCTCGAAGGCATCCAGTCGTCCTTCAACTCCGGTGCCAAGAAGGTCTCGCTGGCCGACCTGGTCGTCCTGGGCGGCTCCGCGGCGGTCGAGAAGGCGGCCAAGGACGGCGGCGTCCAGGTCGAGGTGCCGTTCACGCCGGGCCGTGTCGACGCCGCGCAGGAGCAGACGGATGTCGAGTCGTTCGCCGCGCTCGAGCCGACCAACGACGGCTTCCGCAACTTCGCCGGCAAGGGCAACCGCCTGCCGGCCGAGTTCCTGCTGATCGACAAGGCGAACCTGCTGACCCTGAGCGCGCCCGAGCTGACGGTCCTCGTCGGCGGTCTGCGCGTCCTGGGCGCCAACCACGCCGGGTCGAAGCACGGCGTGCTCACCGACAAGCCGGGCACCCTGTCGAACGACTTCTTCGTCAACCTGCTCGACATGGGTACGACCTGGAAGTCGACGTCCGCGGCGCAGGACGAGTTCGAGGGCCGTGACGCGAGCGGCGCGGTCAAGTGGACCGGCACCCGCGCAGACCTCGTCTTCGGCTCCAACTCCGAGCTGCGCGCGCTCGCCGAGGTCTACGCGAGCGACGACGCCAAGGAGAAGTTCGTGAAGGACTTCGTCGCGGCCTGGGACAAGGTCATGAACCTCGACCGGTTCGACCTCGTCTGAGTCCGACAGCTCTGAGCGAGACGTCCGGGCCGGCCCATGTGGGCCGGCCCGGACGTCGTTTCAGATGTCCAGGAGGCCGCGTGCGTCGACCGGAAGCCCCGTGGCGAAGGAGTGGTTCGCGGCAAGGCCCGTGACCAGCGAACGGGCTCCGTCGCCCGCGTCCGCCGCGCGGCCCAGGGAGTCGGCGTCGCCGGGGACCCGCTCGCCGAAGAGATCGGCCAGCATGCGCGCGTCCCCGCCGCCGTGCCCGCCCTCGCCCGTGGGCACCTTCACCTCCCGGGGTTCCTCCCAGAAGCGGCGGAGCAGCAGTTGGGTGCGGCCCGCCTCGTCGCCGACCGCCGCACCGTGCATGACGGCGCTCGCGCCGTCGTTCCGTACGTCGGGGCGCGTCCAGGTGGATTCCTCCACGAGGAGTTCGACGCGTCCCTCGCTGCCGTTGAAGGCGATCCGGTAGCCCTCCCAGGGCGCGTACGCGGTGAGGTGGTAGGTGAGGGTCGCGCCGCAGGAGTACCGCACGAGGACCGCCATGTCGTCCTCGATGCTCACCCCGGGCCCGAACACGTTCCGGTCGCGGTGATAGCCGTCCTCCGCCTCCGCGTCCAAGTAGAGGGCGCTGAGTACGGAGGAGTCGGCGAGGCGGATGGCGAAGGGGTCGCCCGTGGCAGCGGCGGAGCCGTGCGCGCGGGTGTAGTCACGGGCCAGGCCGCGCCGGTTGCCCGCGTCGTCGCCGTAGAAGAAGAGTCCGCCCTGTGCGTAGACGGTCTCGGGCCGCGCGCCCAGCCACCAGTTGACCAGGTCGAAGTGGTGGGTGGCCTTGTGTACCATCAGGCCCCCCGAGTTGGCCTTGTCGCGGTGCCAGCGGCGGAAGTAGTCCGCGCCGTGCCGCAGGTCGAGCAGCCACTCGAAGTGCACCGAGCCGACTTCGCCGATCGCGCCGTCCGCGAGGAGCTCCCGCACCGCTGAGTGCACGGGGTTGTAGCGGTAGTTGAAGGCGACCCGTACCTCACGGCCCGTGCGGCGCTGGGCGTCGAGGACGCGGTGGGCGCGCTCGGCGCTGGTGGTCATGGGCTTCTCGGTGACCACGTCGCAGCCCGCTTCGAGCGCCCGCACGATGTAGTGGTCGTGCAGGTGGTCGACGGTGCAGACCACGACGAGGTCGACGCGCTCACGGCGCAGCATTTCCTCGAAGTCGTCGGCGGAGTACGTGGGTATGGGCGGGCGGCCGGGGTGGGCGGTCGCGATCCAGTCGTTGTGGACGGCCATGCGGTGGGCGTTGACATCGCAGAAGCCGGCCAGCTCGATCCGGTCCGCGTAGGGACCGGCGAGCGCCTCGGTGAAGAGCTGGGCGCGGGCGCCGAGTCCCACCACGGCACAGCGGCGACGGCGCGAGGCGTCGAAAGGCATGCGGATTCCGTTCGAGGAGAGGGGGCGTGCGGGATGTCCGTGGGCGGGCGTCACGGCGGGGCGGGGGAGGCGGTGATCGCGCCGCAACGGTTGCAGGTGCGACCGTGTCGAGCAAGGGGGGCGAACGCGTCTGCTGCGTCGATGACTTGGAGGGCCTCCGCCGGTATTGGCGAAGACCCAGGTCGGCGCGGGGGTGATGGGCGGTGGGTGGGCAAACCTCACCGCCCACGTATTGAGTCGATTCAGTTTTCGGCTCCGAGGTCTTGTCCTGACATTCCCGGGGTGCCTAGGGTCTGCCCCAGTGCAAGCGCTTTCTAAGCTCGTTCGAGGAGACCGTATGTCCTCCACCCCCACCCGTCCACGTGCCGCTGTCGTCGGCACGGGCGGCATCGTGACCGGCAGCCATCTGCCCGCCCTGCGGGCCCACTGCGACCGGGTCGAGCTGACAGCCGCCGTCGATGTCGACCCGGCCAGGCTCGCCGCCTTTCGCACCGAGGCAGAGACGATGGGCATGGACGTCGAGGGCTACGCCGACTTCGACGCCATGCTCGACGCGGTCCGCCCCGACCTGGTCCTGATCGGCACCCCGCCGTCGCTGCACCGGGCGCAGACCGTGGCCGCGCTGAAGGCGGGCGCCTGGGTGCTGTGCGAGAAGCCGCTGTGCCTCTCGCTCGCCGAGTACGACGAGATCGCCGCCGCCGAGGAGGCCTCGGGAGCGTACGCCTCGGTGGTCTTCCAGCACCGCTACGGCTCCGGTGCTGTCCACGCCCGCGAGCTGATCGCGGGCGGTGAACTGGGCGCGCCCCGGGTCGCGCACTGCCAGACCACCTGGCACCGCGACAGCGACTACTACGCGGTGCCGTGGCGCGGCCGGTGGGAGAGCGAGGGCGGCGGTCCCACCATGGGTCACGGCATCCACCAGTTCGACCTGCTCCTGCATCTGCTCGGCGACTGGACCGAGGTGCGCGCCATGGCGGCCCGCCTCGTCCACGACACCGAGAGCGAGGACGTCTCGACCGCCCTGGTGCGGTTCGAGAGCGGCGCGCTGGCCACCGTCGTCAACAGCGTCCTGTCCCCGGACGAGGTCAGCCGCATCCGCGTCGACTGCGCCGACGCGACGGTCGAACTCACCCACCTCTACCGGCACACCAACGACGACTGGACCTACACCCCGGCCCCGCACGTCGACGCCGCGCGCGCCGAAGCCTGGCGCACCCACGCCACCGACGTGCCCAGCTCGCACGCCGCCCAGCTCGGCGCCCTCCTGGACGCGTACGAGCAGGGCGTACGGCCGCCGGGCAGCGGCACCGACGCCCGGCGCACCCTCGAATTCGCCGCGGCGCTCTACAAGTCGGCGTTCACCGGAGCGCCGGTGCTCGCGGGCGAGATCGCCGCCGGTGACCCCTACTACCCGGCCATGCATGGCAGCCACCCCGACTGGAGCCCCCAGCGATGACGATTCAGGTCACCCACACCCACGGCGAGCGGATCACGGTCAGGTCTCGCGACGTCGAGCTGCTCAGCTACGTCTACGCGCCGGACCCGGACGCCTTCGAGGCCCGCAAGCCCTACATCCACCCCCTGCGCACGCTGGCCGGACACCAGGTCTCCGGATACCGCCCGAACGACCACCGCTGGCACAAGGGCCTCCAGATGACCGCGAGCCATCTGTCGGGGCAGAACTTCTGGGGCGGCAACTGCTATGTCCACGGCGAGGGGTACCTGCGCCTGCCGGAGCGGGTCGGATCCATGCGCCACGACGGCTTCCCCGCCCTCGATGTCGAGGACGACCGCCTCCACCTCACCGAAGAGCTCACCTGGGTCGAGAACGGCGGCCAGGAGTGGGCCAGGGAAGAGCGCGGCATCACCGTCCACTCGGTCGACGAGGACGCCGGGTCCTGGGCCCTCGACTGGTCGATCCGCCTGACCAACATCCGCGACGAGCCGCTGCGCTTCGGCTCGCCCACCACCGCGGGCCGCGACATGGCCGGATACACGGGCCTGCAGTGGCGCGGACCGCGTGACTTCACCGGCGGTGACGCCTTCGGGCCTGACGCCGAGAAGGACGCGGCCGGTCTCATGGGCACCCAGGGCCCCTGGCTCGCCTTCACCGCCGAGCACGACGACGTCGACGCGCACTCCACGCTCGTCTTCGCGCACGCCCCCGAGAACCTCGACAAGACGAGCGCGATCCACGAATCGCACTGGTTCGTACGCTCCGAGCCCATCCCCACCGTCGCCTTCTCCTGGGCGTTCTTCGATGAGTTCGCGCTGCCGCCCGGCGCGTCCTTCACCTACCGCTACCGCGTCGTGGTCGCCGACGGCGCCTGGGACAGCGACCGCGTCGCCACCCACCTGAAGGGACTGACATGGTGAGCCTTCCGCACCCGCTGCCGGGAGCCGTCGGCCTCTCGCACCTGACCGCCTACGACTGGGAGGCCGCCGACGGCGTGTGCGGCGGCAGCCCCCATCTGCACCTGGTGTGCACGGAGGCGTATGTCGTCACCGGTGGCCGCGGCGCCGTCCAGACGCTCAGCCCCGACGGCTACCGCGAGGTCCCCCTGGAGTCGGGCTCGGTCGCCTGGTTCACGCCCGGCACCGTGCACCGGATGGTGCAGGGCGGCGAGCTGCGGATCACGGTCCTCATGCAGAACAGCGGCCTGCCCGAGGCCGGGGACGCCGTCTTCACCTTCCCGCCCGACGTGCTCGCCGACCCCGAGCGGTACGCCGCCGCGGCGAAGCTCCCCGCCAAGGAGGGGCCGGAGGCGGAAGCCGCCGCCCGCAAGCGACGTGACCTGGCCGTCGAGGGATACCTGCCGCTGCGCGAGGCGCTGCGGGCCGGGGACAACGGCCCTTACCTCGAATTCCAGCAGGCAGCAGCCCGGATCGTGAAGGACAAGGTCCCCACCTGGCGAGAGCTGTGGCGGGCCGGTGCGCTCGCCACCGCCGAGCGCACCGGCGCGCAACTCGACGCCCTTGAATCCGGCACCCCCGACTACCTAGCGGGATCGGGCTCGCACGACAGCCGGCCCTCGCGCCGGGGCGGCTACGGCATGTGCGGGCGTCGCGACGAGTACGAGCTGCCGGGCACCACGCTCCCGTACCAAGGCGAGTAACCGCTCCTTTCGGCACTGAGAACGCCCGTCAAGAAACCAGAGAGGAGAGGTGTCATCGGCATGCCCGGAAACAGGACAAAGCGGTCCTGCGCAACGGCCGCGGTGCTCACGCTCAGCGTGCTGCTCACCGGCTGCGGCGGCTCGGACGAATCGAGCGGCGGCGGCAAGACCGTTCTGCGCTACACCTGGTGGGGCAACCCCGACCGGGCGGCCCGTACCCAGGAAGCTGTCGCGCTGTTCGAGAAGGAGCACCCGGGGATCAAGGTGCAGGCCTCGTTCGCCGGCTACGAGGCGTACAAGCAGAAGCTCGCCACCCAGGCGGCGGGCGGTGACGCACCCGACGTGATGCAGCTCGACTACCGGCAGATCGACCAGTACGCGTCCGGCGGCATCCTCCTCGACCTCGGAAAGCAGAAGAAGGCCCTGGGGACCGACCAGATCGACCCCGGTCTCCTCGCCACCGGTGTCGTGGACGGCACCCAGTACGCGATCCCGCAGGGCCGCGGCACCGAGAGTGTCGTGTACGACGCCAAGCAGTGGAAGAAGGCCGGGGTGAGGCCCCCGCGCAACGGCTGGACCTGGGACGACTGGGCCGACGCCATGCGGGAGTTGGCGAAGAGGACCGGGAAGCCCGGCTCCGTCGACCCCGGACAGAGCGAGGACTGCTTCGAGGTGTGGCTGCGCGGCCAGGGCAAGGCCCTCTACACGAAGGAGCGTGAACTCGGCTTCACGGCCGACGACCTGACCCGCTGGTGGACCTTCGCCGACAAGCTGCGGCGGGAGGGCGCGGTGTCGGCCGCCGAACAGACCACACAGCTCGACGGATCGGTGGAGAACCAGCCGCTGGCCCGCGGGAAGGCCGTCTCCGACTTCAACTGGGACGCGCCATCGAGCGGGTTCACGGCGATCGTGGGCGAAGGCCTCACGCTCGCCCCGATGCCGTCGGGCGCGGACGGCACGCCCGGTCAGTACTTCAAGCCCTCGATGTTCATGGGCGCGGCGGCCACCAGCGAACACCCCCGGGAATCCGCCGAGTTCATCGACTTCATGATCAACGACGAGAAGGCGGCGAAGATCCTCGGCGCCTCCCGGGGTATTCCCGTCAACGAGCCGATCCGCGACGACATCGGCCCCGGCCTCAAGGACTTCGACAAGACCGTCGCCGACTACCAGGACTCCGTCGACGGGAAGCTCGAAGCGCCCCCGCAGGCACCGCCCTCCGGCGACAACGCCCTGCAGACCACCTTCGGGCGTGACTACGACCAGGTGTCGTTCGAGCAGATGACACCCCGCGAGGCCGCGGAGGACTTCATCACCGAGGCGAAGGCGGAGCTGAGGTCATGACCACCACTGACATACCCGCGAAGACCGCGCGTGCGAAGAGCCCCGAGCCACCCCCGCGGCAGCGCGGCAGGCTCCGGCGAGAGGGCGCTGCCTGGGTGTTCCTCTCGCCCTGGGTGCTCGGCGCCGTCGTCCTGACGCTCCTGCCGATGGCCGTCTCGCTGTATTTGTCCTTCACCGACTACGACCTGTTCAACGCCCCGCGCTGGGTGGGATTGCGCAACTACGTCCAGATGTTCACCGAGGACCCGCGCTACTGGCGCTCGGTCGGCGCGACCTTGATGTACGTCGTGATCGCGGTGCCGCTGCAACTGGCGCTCGCGCTCGCCGTCGCCCTCGCCCTGAAGTCCATGAGACGCGGCAAGTCCTTCTACCGGTCGGCCTTCTACGCCCCTTCGCTGCTCGGCGCCTCCATGTCGATCGCGCTGGTGTGGCGGGCGGTGTTCAACGACGGCGGCACCGTCGACAACCTCCTCTCGGACATCGGCATCCATACCGGCGGCTGGGTCAACAAGCCCGGCTGGGCGCTGTTCGCCGTGGCGCTCCTGACGGTCTGGCAGTTCGGTGCGCCCATGGTGATCTTCCTGGCCGGTCTGCAGCAGATCCCCACCGAGCTCTACGAAGCCGCGGCGGTGGACGGGGCGAGCCGCAAGCGGCAGTTCATCTCCATCACGCTGCCGATGCTGTCGCCGGTCCTCTTCTTCAACCTGGTGCTCCAGACCATCCAGGCCTTCCAGGTGTTCACCCCCGCCTTCGCGGTCAGCGGCGGCAAGGGCGGTCCCGCGGACTCCACCCTCTTCTACACGCTCTACCTCTACGACCGCGGCTTCGTCGCTTCCCACATGGGCTACGCGTCCGCCATGGCCTGGGTCCTGCTGATCGCCATCGGAGCCGTGACCGCGGTGCTCTTTCGCACCTCGCGCTCCTGGGTCTTCTACGCGAACGAGGGGGAGCGATGACCACCACCGCCGACACCGGGGGCACCGTGGGACGTCGGCCCTTTCCCTGGCGCCGGGTGGCCCTGCACGTCGGATGCCTGGCCGCGCTCCTGGTGATGCTGTATCCGCTGGCCTGGCTCGTCGCCACGTCCCTCAAGCCCGCCGACGAGGTGATCGCGAGCCTGAACCTGCTGCCGAGCAAGCTGGAGTGGTCGAACTACACGACCGCCCTCGACGGCGTGGACGACGTGTCCGTAGGCCGGCTGCTCTCCAACTCCCTGCTGATCGCGGGCGGCGCGGTCATCGGCAACGTACTGAGCTGCTCCCTCGCCGCGTACGCGTTCGCCCGGCTGCGCTTCCGCTTCCGCGGACCGCTCTTCGCCTTCATGATCGCGACGATCATGCTGCCGCACCACGCCGTCCTGATCCCGCAGTACATCATCTTCAACCAGCTCGGCATGGTGAACACCTACTGGCCGCTGATCCTGCCGAAGTTCCTCGCCACCGAGGCCTTCTTCGTCTTCCTCATCGTGCAGTTCATGCGCGGCCTGCCGCGCGAGCTGGAGGAAGCCGCCCGCATCGACGGCTGCGGCCCGTTCCGTAGCTTCTTCCTGGTGGTCCTGCCGCTCACCAGGCCCGCGCTGATCACCACCGCGATCTTCACCTTCATCTGGACCTGGAACGACTTCTTCACCCAGCTGATCTATCTCTTCTCGCCGGAGAAATTCACGCTGACGCTTGCGCTGCGGTCGTTCGTGGACGCGTCGAGCCAGTCGGCGTTCGGCCCGATGTTCGCCATGTCGGTGATCGCGCTCCTGCCGATCGTGCTGTTCTTCCTCGCCTTCCAGCGCTTCCTGGTCGAGGGCATGGCCAACTCCGGGGTCAAGGGATGAGCGCCCGGACCCGCGAGACGGGCGAGATGTTCGGGCCGCGGATGACTCTGTTCGCCGATGTCCTTGCTCTGGGTGTGGTCACGGCGCTCGCCTGTCTGCCGCTGATCACCGCTCCGGCGGCGCTCTCCACCGCCTGCGCCCTCGTGCGCGACACCAGGGACGACAAGCCGGTCACGGCGCGGCGGTACGTGGCGCTTCTACGTGAACGACTGCGTCCCGGTGACCTCGTCGCGGGAGCGGTCGCCCTCGCCGGGGCGCTGCTGTTCGCGGCGGATCTGGCCCTTGCCGGGGCGGGGCTACCAGGTGCCCGCGTCTTCGCCGTGACGGCCGCGGTGATCGGAGCCTGCGCCGTGATCGTGGGCCTGCGCGCCTGCGCCCGTCCCGAATCGATCGGCGACTGGCGGGCCGCGGCGCGCGCCGCGGCCGGTGACTCGGCGCGGGACGTGGGCGGCAGCGCCCTGGTCCTGCTCGCTCTCGCGGCGTCCGTGCTGTGCGCCTGGATGATGCTGCCGCTCGCGTTCCTCGTGCCGGGGCCGCTGGTCATGGCACTCACCGCCATCGACGTACGCCACGTACGCATGCCTCATGGGGAGACCGCGTGATAGCCCGCAGAACCTTCATCGTCACCTCCGCCACGGCCACGGCCACCGCCACCGCAGCCGGGTTCGGGGGCATCTCAGGCCAGCCGGCGGCAGCGGCGGAGGGTGTCGGATCCGCACAACCCCGGCGGGACGAGGACTTCGTCGACTTCCTCACTACGGCCGCCGACGCGCGTGCCACCGCCGTCCTGGACGGGTACGACGGCAACATCACCGAGCTGCGCGACCAGGGCAAGGCCCGCGCCGCCGCCCGCGGCCTGCGCACCCTCACCTCCGTCTACGTACACGCCGCGTCCCGGCATCATCACGACGGCGCGCTTCTGGGCCCGCTGAAGGAACTCGCGGACGCGCTCGCCGACGAACAGTTCGACGACGGGCTGTGGGACCAGGGCGCCGTCCACTCACCGCCCGACACCGCCTTCTCCATCGTCGACCTCAACATCGCCCACGCCCTGCTCGACAAGGACGGCGAACGGGCCACCGCGAAGCTGCGGTCCACGGTCGAGCGGATCCTGCGCAAGGCCGGTCTGGGTCTCGCGAACGGCGGTGTGCACACCGCCAACCACCGCTGGCTGGTGTGCGCCGCGCTCTCCCGCATCCACCGGCGCTGGCCGGACCCCTCCTACCCCCGGCGCATCGACGCCTGGCTCGCGGAGGGCATCGACCAGCTCTCCGGCGGCGAGTACAGCGAGCGCAGTCCCACCTACTCGGCGGTGGTGACCAACCCCGCCCTGCTGACCATCGCCCGCTTCCACGACCGGCGCGACCTGTACGCACACGTACGGGACAACCTCACGGCCTCGCTGTACGTGACCGAGCCCAACGGCGAGGTGGAGTCCGTCCACTCGCGGCGCCAGGACCAGGCGACACCGCGCCATCTGCCGGAGTTCTGGCTCCAGTACCGGGAGCTGGCGATCCGCGACGGCAACGCAACGTTCGCGGGGGTCGCCGCGCTGCTGCGGGAGCGCGGAGCCGGTCAGACCTTCGGAGAGACCCCGCTGGGCGACCGGCTCGCCGAGGTTCTCGACCGCCCCGAGCTCGCCCGTGAGCTGCCGGCGGTGAAGGCACCGCCGACCGACTTCGAGCACCACGACGACAGTTGCCGCCTGGTGCGTGTGCGCCGTGGCGAGCGAACGGCGACCATCTTCGGCGGCACGGACCTGCCGGAGACGCACGCCATCTCGTCGGGGCTCTCCACCAACCCCACGTTCTTCAAGATGCGCAAGGGCGCCGCGATCCTCGACTCGCTGCGGCTCGCCCCGCAGTTCTTCTCGCTCGGCCCCTTCCGGTCCGAAGGCCTCGATCGGCGGGGCGACGCGTGGCGGCTGCACGCGGAGGTCCGCGCCGCGTTCCACCAACCGCTGCCACGCCGCCACCGGCGCGAGGACGGGCTGTACCCCCTCACCGACGACGGGCGCTTCTGGTCGGCGATGGACTTCCCGCACCGGCCCAAGGAGCACCGGGCACTGCGTACCGAGATCCTGGTGCGTGAGACGGACGGTGGCGGCTGGGAGCTCTCCTTCGAGGTGACGGAGTCCGCGGTGCCCCTTGCCCTTGAGCTGTGTTTCCGGCGGGGCGGCGAACTGTCGGGCGATGGCCTGGAGGCGGTCGCCGGGGCCAAGGACACCTACCAGCTGGTCAGCGGCGAGGCGAGCTACACGGTCGGCGACGACTGGATCACCTTCGGCCCCGGGAACGGCAAGGGCGGCAAGCAGCCTGCCGTGGTCGAACCGGGGGAGCGCTACACCTGGATGAACGGATCCCTGACCCCGGACGGGATACGGGTACTGGTCACCGGTCGTTCGCCGCTGAGGTACCGGATGAAGCTGCACTGACGCGCTCGCCGGGCTCCGGGCGGTGGGCGAAGAAGACGAACTCCTTGCCGGGGCGGTCCGGGGCGTCGCGGATCTCGTCCACGACGTAACCGTGCGCGGTGAGCGAGGCGCTTACTTCCTCGCGCTCGCGGAAACGCAGGGTCGAGTCGGAGGTGAGAGTCTCGCCCGTCCTGGTGAAGATCATGGTGTGGCGGAAGGACACCAGCGGCAGGCTGACTTCGGTGACGTCCACCCAGGTATCGACGTCACCGACGCCCTCGACGGCGACCGTGCGCCGGGTCGCGGCACGGTTCCACTGCTCCCATGCCCGTCGGGCCGGGTCGCGGGTCTCGAAGACGAGATGGCCGCCCGGCCGCAGCGCGGCACGGATGCCGCGCAGGGTGCCGTCCCACACCTCGGGGTCCACGATGGCCTGGGCCACGTTGGCGGTCATGGTGGCCAGGTCGACGTGCAGCTCCGGGAGCGCCGTCGCGTCGCCGTGGATCCACCGCACATGCTCGCCGCCGGGCTTGGACCGCGCCACGTCGAGGGAGGCCGCAGCCGGTTCGACGCCCGTCACCCGCAGCCCGCGCTTGGCCAGGAGCAGGGCGAACGTACCCGTGCCGCACCCGACATCGAGTACCTGACGGGCTCTCAGTTCCGTTGTCACATCGGCGTACACGTCCAGGTCGCCGCGGTCCGCGTCGAGCGGATCGTAGAGCGCCGCCAGTCTCGGATTCTCGTACGCCTCGTCTGCCATGCCCGGCAGGCTAACAACGGGAGCGACGGTGGAGGCACTCCTTTTCGTGCCCTCACCGTCGCTCCCGCCGCGATCTATCGGTTGACGGTCAACTCCTTGATGCCTGCGGGCTTCTTCGCGCTCTTGGAGGTGATCTTCACCCGGACATAGCGGGCTGCCGTGTCTCCGTCCGGTGCGGCATGGCTCCAGTGCCGCCCGTCCGGCGACGTCTGCACGCTGTGCTTCGTCGGCTTCACGTCCGTCCAGTGCGGGGTGATCCTGGAGATACGGGAGACCTCGCCGAGGTCCGTGGTGAGGGTTGCGCGGGCGGCGTCGGAGACCCAGGCGGTGGCGGTGCTGCCGTCGAATGCGGCGCCCGCGTACTGGCCGGGCTGCTCCGAAGTCGCCTTCGCCGTACGGCACCTGGCGAGATTGTCGGTCGGCTCAAGGTCCGGGCGGCGGGTCTTGAGGTGGGCGGGTGCGCCCTGGCTGACGATCTGCTTGCCCTGCGGGGTCTCGATCTCGAAGGGCTCGCCGTGGGTGAGACGCACGGTGGTCCCATGCGCTCCGATGGCGATGTCGTACGTACGGCCCTGCCAGTGCTGCCCGTTCAGCTTGACGCCCTGGGACAGCTGCGGCGGCAGCATGGGGTCGAGGTGCACGCTGTTCTCGCGCAGCCGCTGCCCGGTCAGGCCGTTGGTGAACACCTGGAGGAAGCCGCCCTGGCCGGTCGTGAAGTTCTGTGCCGGGGAGCCCGAAAGCGGGTCGGTGGCCCCCGCCTTGTCGCCCCGCGCCTCGGAGAAGAGGTTGAACGGGCCGCGTACGAAGGGCCGGATGGAACGCTCCAGGTAGGTGTACGCGGAGCAGCCCGGCTCACCGATCGAGGCGGCGTCGATGGCGTGCACCGAGTCGGTCATGGCGGGGCCGTCGGGGTCGGTGCGGGCCGCGTAGTAGTCGAGGGTGTTGGTGGCGGCCCGCTTCGACATCGGCCACTCCAGCGGGTACATCAGGAGCACGGTGTCCGCCTGCTTGATGACCGAGCCCTTGTAGCCGTCGTACTGCTGGAAGACCTGCTTCTTCTTGTCGTAGGGAATGCGCAGCTTGTCGGCGACGGTGCCCCAGCTCGCCGGGGCGTCCTTGCCGAGGATCTTCGCGGCGCGGGCGGCGGTGCGCAGCGTGGTGGCGGCGCCCGCGTTGGTGAAGACGCCGTCGTCGACGCCGTTGCTGTACTCGTCGGGACCTGCGACGTCCTTGACGGAGTAGCTGCCGTCGGCGTTGCGCGTGGCGCGGTCGGCCCAGAACCCGGCGATCCCCTGGATCACCGGCCAGCCGCGGGTGCGCAGCCAGTGGGTGTCCTTGGTCGCGAGGTAGTACTGCCAGGCCGCCAGGGCCACGTCGCTCTGCAGATGGTTCTGGGTGCGGCAGTGCGGCGGGTCGACGCTGTGGCACTCGGACGTGAGGTCGCCCTTGCTCGCGCTGGTCCAGGGGTAGAAGAGACCGCGGTGGCCGAGCTTCTTCGCGTTGGCGCGGGCGGCGTCCCGGGTGCGGTAGCGGTACTCCACCACGGACTTGGCGAGGTTCGGGTGGGCGGCGAGCAGTGCCGGGTACATCCAGGTCTCCGCGTCCCAGAAGACGAGCCCGGCGTAGTTGTCGCTGCTCAGGCCGGTGGGGGAGATGCTGTCGGCCGAGCCGGTGCGGGTGCTGGAGAGGAGTCCGTACTGGGCGGACCGCACCCATGACTGGAGATCACCCTGTCCGCCCCGGTCACCCTGGTCACTCTGCCGGGGCACCTCGATGTCGCTGCGCCACAGCTTGCGCCAGGCGGCGGTGTGCCGGGCGAACAGTGCGTCCCAGCCGCGCCCGGCCGCCCGCTGCGAGGCCGCTACGGCGTCGTGTTCGGGGGAGCGTGAGGTCAGCGCGGTGTCGACGCCGATGTACTTGGTGAGTTCGTAGGTCCGGCCGGACCGGACGGGGAGGCCGAGGGACTGATGGGCGCTCAACTTATGTGCGTCAGCCGAGGTTTGTTCATTTCCTGTACGTACGCCCTGCCCGGCACGGAGTGTCGACGCGACCGCCCCTTCGGTCTTCGTGCCGTCCGTGCGGAATCCCACGGCCATGGTCCGCCCGCCGGTGCGGGCGCCGCCGCCGGTGGGCGTCATGCGCCGCGCGCCCCGTCCGTCGATACGGTCGGTGACCTTCGCGTCGCCGTTCCAGTGCGGGGTCATGCGCAGGCGTACGGCGCCGACGTGGGGGTCGGCACGGTCCGCGAGGACGTCGTAGACGAGATCGGTGGCCCGGCCGTCAGCGGCCGTCCAGGTGAGTTCGGTCCGCACCAGACCGCGGCGCAGGTCCAGGCTCTGCCGATAGTGCGAGATCCGGGCGGCCGACGTTCTGGAGGTGAACGTCTCGGATCCGGGCCCGCCGGTGGACACCGTGAGCGGGGTCCAGGTCGGCAGGGCGGCGGCGACCTGGCGGTTCTCGGTGGTGCCCTTGGTGTGCGCGTAGAGCCCGGAGACGAAGGAACCGTCGTAGCGGGGCGTGAACAGCGGCCAGCCGGTCTTGGCGCCGTCGGGGGCCGGGTATCCGGCTCCGTTGGGGGCGACGCGCTGGCCGAGATAGCCGTTGCCGACGAAGGCGTGGTATGTGTCCTTCGCGTCGATGCGGGTCGACGTCATCGTCCAGCCGTCACCGGGGGAAGGCGCCGGCGTCGCCGGCTCTTCGGTGCTCGGGGTCGCGTTGTCGGCCGCCGCGGTGGGGGGAACGGCCGCCGCAAGCACACCCACGAGCAAGGGTGCGATGAACCGGACCGTGCGGGGGAGGGACCTCATTGTGCTCCGTTGCGTGGTCGCCGGGAAGGTCAGGCGACCATAAAGATGTGAACGGTCCGCGTCAACGAATCGCGCGGTGCGTTGAAGAATCAAACGAACCCGCGAGTAGGTCCTGCTGAGCCTTACTCCTTGTCCTACTCCTTGTCCTGCACCTTGTCCTGCTCCTTGGTGCCCTGGGCCCACAGTGAGCGCACATGCCCGAGATGGCGTGCCATGCACTGCTCCGCGCCTTCCGCGTCGCCCGCCACCATCAGGTCGAGGAGCTCGATGTGCTCCTGCGCGGACGGGATCAGCCGGCCGCGCTCGTCGAGTGCCGTCAGCCCGTACAGGCGGGAGCGCTTGCGCAGGTCGCCGACGGTTTCGACGAGACGGTCGTTGCCGCCGAGCGCGAGCAGGGAGAGGTGGAACTGCCGGTCGGCATCGAGGTAGCCGATGAGGTCGTGGTCGCGGGCCGCGCGCACGATCTCATCGGCCACGGAGCGCAGCTGCTCAAGATCCGTGCGCGCCGCGGACCGGGTGATGCGGCCGATCATGGGGACTTCGATGAGGGTGCGGATCTCGGTGTACTGGTCGAGATCGCGTTCGTCGACCTCGGTGACACGGAAGCCCTTGTTGCGGACCGGCTCCACCAGGCCTTCGCGGGCCAGGTCGAGCATCGCCTCGCGCACGGGCGTCGCGGAGATCCCGAAGTCCTCCGCGAGCACGGGCGCCGAGTAGACCTCGCCGGGCCTGAGTTCGCCGGATATCAGCGCGGCCCGCAGATGGTGGGCGACCTGATCACGCAGCCGCTCCCGGGGAATGACGAGGGTGCGCTGCGTGAGGTGGCCCATGGCGGTGATCCCTTCGTGGCCCGCGCGCCGTGGCCCGCGTGCCCGTGCCCGAGTGGTTCACCAGCGTACAATGTCACGTTGTTCTCGCTCAGAATCTGATGTGCCGTCAGGATACCTGGTCAGGGCCAACGCTCCTGTGATGTAGGGGAGTTGTACGCAGCCGCCGTGCCTGAGGGGTTGTCAGTACCATTTCACATTACTACGTTACGCATCACATGGCGCGACCTCTGCTTCTCACATGCCGCTGCACATAGGCAAGTTGGGGCCAGCAGGTCTCCTCGCGCCTTGCGTACGCACTGCTCGGCCCACCTCCCACACATCAGGAGCCTGTCGTGCACCAGCCCCGTACCCTGCGCAGATCCGTGCTCGCCGCGGCGATATCCGTGACCCTGTGCGCCACAGCCGCACCGGCCGCTCGCGCGGACGGCGCCGCTCCGGCCCGGCGCCCGGCCACCGCCTCACCCGCCGCGCCAGGGCCTGAGGCGCCGAGCCCGTTCGACCGGGTCGACCGTCGCGCCAAGGCGCCGAAGTCCGCGGCCCCGAAGCTCCCCGCCCCCGGCGGACTGGCAGAGGGCCGCGTCCCCGGCCCCCGTACGGACAAGCCGAAGGGAAAGGCGAGGGCCACGGCTGCTGACGCGCCCCGCGCCACCGTCGGCAAGGAGTCGGTGCCGTGCACCCTCGACGGCGTCAAGGGTCTGTCGCCCGCGGAGTTCACGGCGTTCCTCGCCGATCCGGCCGTCACCGCCGACGGCTGTCTGCGCGGTCTCATCTGGAGCTGGGACCAGCGCCTCGCCCCGGTGATGTCGCGGGCGCACATCCAGGCCGTCTCCCAGCGCATCACCCAGCTCGCCGCATCCCACGACGGCACCGACGGCAACCACCTCCTTGAGATGTTCACGTACCTGCATGCCGTCTCCTACCAGGGCTTCTCGCACGACGAGGTCGACATCAGCGACCCGGCGACCCTGGCCGCCATGCGACAGGCCGTGGATGCCTTCGGCAGGGGCGCCCACGCCTTCGACGCCACCCGCTCCAACGCCGAGACGCTCCGCGAGGCGCTGACCGCGGCCAGTGCGGCGGGGCTGCGCCAGCATCAACTCCCGCTCGTCAAGCGGGTCCTGGCGACCATGGGCGCCGCCCACCCCGAGACCGCCCAGGACGCCAGTTGGGCAGGGGCCGCCCTCGCCGCGCTCTCCCTGAACTACCTCGGGGTCTACCCCGGCAACCAGGACACCGCCTTCCGCGCCGCCGTGGCCGCCGACGCCCCCTACCGCGCCGCATTCAAGGCGTTCGGCGGATACGCCCACCTCAAGGGCAGGCCCAATGCCTGGGTGGTGCGCGACGCGGTGAGCGAGTACGGCCGGATGGGCCAGATCGACGCCCTGCGCACCGAGATCGTCACCGGGCTGGGCCCGCTCCTGGACATCACCGCCCGCACCTTCGGCGACGGCAGCGCTCCGTGGGCGAAGGCCGTCACCTGGCTGATCGAGTTCGACGCCTGCAAGCCGTACAAGGTGTGCAGGGACGACATCGAGCGCCGCCTCTTCCCCCAGACGTACACGTACGACGAGGACGGCATGAAGGTCCGCACCGCCCTCGGCCGTGACACCGTCGATCAGCTCTACTACGCGAGCAAGCAGGTCAAGGCGCAGTTCCACCGCGTCGTCGGCACCCAGGAACCGCTCGGCGGCGACCCCAACGCCACCCTGAACACCGTCCTGTACGCCTCGCGCGCCGACTACGAGAACTTCCATCCGCTGCTCACCGGCATGGGCACCGACAACGGCGGCGTCTACATCGAGCAGGGCGCGACCTTCTACACCTACCAGCGGCGCGTTCCCCAGGACTCCACGCTGACGCTGGAGGAGCTGTTCCGCCACGAGTACACGCACTACCTCAACGGCCGCTGGGCGGTACCCGGCTTCTTCGGTGAAGGACGCTGGTACGAGGGCGACCGGACGACCGCGATGGACGAGGGCACGGCCGAGTTCTTCGACGGTGCCACGCGCGACGACGGCATCAAGGTCCGCAAGTCCCTGATCCAGGGCATCATCGATGACACGGCGGGCGGCGGGCCGCGCATGAGCGTGAACCAACTGCTGCACGCCACCTACGACGGTGACGGCTTCCGCTTCTACGACTACGCGGGCACGTTCTTCGAGTTCCTGTGGACCGAACGCCCCGCGCTGGTCAAGGAGATGTACCGCCATCTGCGTTCCGACGACCCGGGCGCGTTTGACGCGTGGCGCGACCGCCTCGGCAGGGACGCCGGGCTGCAGAGCGCCTACGACGCCTTCCTCGACAAGCAGATCGCGCATGTCGAGGACCTGTTCGTCCCCGACACCGAGTACGTCCCTCTGGACCGGCTGCGCGACAGCACCGCCGACCAGGTCCGCTCCTCGTTCACCGCGATGACCGGCATCGCGCCCGACTGCCGCGCCACCAGCGCCCCCGCACGCCCACGGTTCGTGTGCACCGGTCGGATCACCGCGAACCTCAGCGACGCGGCAGACCCCGATCTGGTGTTCAAGGACATGTCCGAGACCGTCGATGCCTACATCCTCGACCGCTCGTCGGGCGGCGCCAACAACCTCACCGACATGAACTGCGCCTTCGGCGAGGTGGACATCTGGACCGGCGGACGCGCCGGAACCTCGGATTACACATGCGAGGGCCCGCTGCGCGGATGACGGGGACGAGAGGGACGACGTCCGTACGACACCGGTGATTTCACCGATGTCGACACCCCGTCGACACCGCCACGGTGGGGACCGCCAACGAACACGGCGGTCTCCACCGGGGCGTATCTCCTTCCTCCTGTGTGGCCCCGCCACGACAGAGAGGACCCCTCCGTGCGCCTGCACGTCTTCTCCCGCCCTGTGGTGCGGGCAGCTCTGGCCGCCGCGGTCGCCACCGCCGGCCTCCTGGGCACCGGTCTCGCACCGGGCGCCCAGGCCGCCGCCGACAACCCGTACGAGCGTGGCCCCGCGCCGAGCGTCTCCAGCATCGAGGCCTCGCGCGGCTCCTACGCCGTCTCGCAGACCAGCGTCTCCTCGCTGAGCGTGTCCGGCTTCGGCGGCGGCACCGTCTACTACCCCACGTCCACCGCCGACGGCACCTTCGGCGCGGTCGTCATCTCCCCGGGATTCACCGCGTACCAGTCGAGCATCGCCTGGCTCGGTCCGCGGCTCGCGTCGCAGGGCTTCGTGGTCTTCACCATCGACACCCTCACCACGCTCGACCAGCCCGACAGCCGGGGACGGCAACTCCTTTCCGCGCTCGACTACCTGACGAAGACGAGCTCGGTACGGAGCCGCGTCGACGTCTCCAGACTCGGTGTGATGGGGCACTCGATGGGCGGCGGAGGCACCCTGGAGGCCGCCAAGAGCCGTACGTCCCTGAAGGCGGCGATCCCGCTGACCGGCTGGAACCTCGACACGACCTGGCCCGAGCTGAAGACGCCGACTCTCGTCGTCGGCGCGGACGGTGACACCGTCGCCCCCGTCGCCACCCACTCCGAGCCGTTCTACCAGTCGTTGCCGAGCTCCCTGGACAAGGCGTACCTGGAGCTCAACGGGGCCACCCACTTCACGCCGAACTCGTCCAACACGACGATCGCGAAGTACAGCATTTCCTGGCTGAAGCGGTTCATCGACAACGACACCCGCTACGAGCAGTTCCTCTGCCCGCTGCCGAAGCCGAGCCTCACGATCGAGGAGTACCGCGGCAACTGCCCGCACACTAGCTGATCCTGACGTTCCGTCACTGAGGGGCCTTCGTCCATCCCCGACTGTGCCCGCGCACACCGGGAGACGGCGGCCGTTGGTGGCGTGCCCAGCCCTGCGGACGCGGGACTTCCGGACTGTGTTACGCGGAAGTAACGTGCGGGCGTGACCCTTTCGACGACCGTACCCCGCGCGCTCAGGCCCCCCGAGCTCCACGGCCGCAGCGAGGAGATCGCCGCCGTGGAATCCCTGGTGGGAGGCTTGCGCGCCGGTCGCGGCGGAGTGCTCGTCCTCACCGGGCAGCCCGGCCTCGGCCGCACCGCACTCGTGGAGTACGCGCGGGCGATCTGTGACCCGGTCCCATCGGTGCGGACAGTCGTCCCGGCAGCGCTGCCGCACGAGGGTCCGCTGCTTGTCCGCATCGACGACGTGCACACCTGGCACCCCGCCGCCCGGGCCGCGCTCCTGGCGGAGCTCCGTCGGCTGCCCGCCGAAAGACCCGTTGCCGTACTGCTCACCCTCGCCGAACACCGTTCAGGAGCAGAGGAGTTGAACGGTCTGACCGCCCTGCGTCTGAGTCCGCTCGGCGATGACGCGGCCGTCGCCCTGCTCGACGGTCTCACCCAACACCGCGCCGACCCCGTAGTCGGAGCCTGGCTGATACGCGAGGCCGCGGGGAACCCGCGCCTGCTCACCGCGCTCGTCGAGGCCCTGACCCCCGACCAGCTGGCCGGACGCACCCCGCTGCCCGACCCACTGCCCGGCGGAGAAGACCTCCTCGACGACTACGCCGCCCACATCGACGAGCTGCCCGGCGACGCCCGCTCCTTGCTGTTGCTCGCGGCGGCGGCCGGGGAGCACGAGCCCGACGGCGCGGGCGCGGACCTCGCCCTGCTGCTGCGGGCAGGCGGCGACCCCTCGGGACTCGCGCCCGCCGAAGCCGCCGGTGCGGTCGTCGGAGCGGGCGGCCGCATCCACTTCACTCACCCGCTCCTGCGCCGCGCGGTACTGCGCCGCACCCCGATCGCCCGCCGCAGAGCCACCCACGCCCGCCTCGCCGCGGTCTGCCGGGACCATCTCTCCCGCCTGATCCAACTCGCCTGCGCGGCAGGGGACCACGACGCGCGGCTCGCCGGAGCCCTCGCCGATGCGGCGACCGCACCCCGCCCGCACGCTGAGCGCTCCACCGCGCTGGCCCGTGCCGCGGAGCTCACCGCCGACACGGCACTGCGCACCGACCGCCTTGCCGACGCGGCCGAAGCAGCACGCCTCGCCGGGGACCCCGTACGGGCCCGCGCCCTCCTGGCCCGCACCGCTGCCGTCCCCGCCCACGGTGGCGTCCACCGGGTGCGCGGACTGCTCGCGCTCTCCGACGGCCCGGCTGCCGATGCCAGGGAGGCCCTGCTCACCGCCGCCGTCCTGCTGCCGCCGGAACCGGCGCGCCACGCGTTGATCGGCGCCGCGGAGGCGGCCTGGGCGATGGGCGACGTCGCGGCCTACCAGGAGGCGATGGCGCGATTACCCGTATGCGCCGACGACCCGTCCCTCGAGTCCTACCGCGCCGGGATGTGCGCCGTCCTCGCGGGCCGCACCGCCGAGGGGCACGCCCTGTTGCGCCGCTGCGTGGACGACGTACCCACGACGGGGGAACCGGCCGCGCTGCTGCGGGCCGGATCCGCGGCTCTGGTCGTCGGCGAGGTCGAGAGCGCCTGCCGGGCGGGCGCCCGAGCACTCGCGGCCGTACGCGCCTATGGCCCCGAGGTCCTGCTGCCACGCGCCCTGGAACATCTGGCCTACGGGGAACTGCGCGCGGGCCGCCACACCAGAGCCAGGGCGCACGCCCTGGAAGGACTCAGGGCCGCGCACCGCATCGGGCAGCCCAATGTCGCGGTGTCCCTGCACGCCGTACTCGCCCTCGCCGCATCCGTCGAGGGCGACGCGGAGGCTTGCTCGGCGCACGCGGCGGCCGTGGCGGCGGGGGCGGGGCCGCACGGGCTCACCCAGGCCGCCACGCTCGCCGTCTGGGCCGTCGCCCGAGCGGACCTCGCCGCCGGACGTCCGGCGGACGCGGCCGCCCGGCTCGCTCCACTGGTCGCCCCGGGCCCACGGCGCGGGCACTTCGCCGTCCGGATGCTGGCCGTCCCCTGCTTCGTGGAGGCGGCCGTCCGGGCCGGGCGCACGGCGGAAGCCCAGAGCGCCACGGTGGAGTTCACCCGCTGGGCCGGATCCACCGCGGACCGGCTCGCCCCGGCACAGCTGGCCCGCTGCCGCGCCCTCCTCGCCCCGCCGCAGCAGACGGCCGCCGCGTACGAGAACGCACTCGCGCACCACGACCGCTCGCCCGGCGAGTTCGAACGCGCCCGTACGCAGCTGCTCTACGGCCAGTGGCTGCGCCGCAGGCGCCGCACCCGCGAGGCGCGCGGTCCGCTGCGGGACGCCTTGGTGGGCTTCGACCGGTGCGGAGCGCGCGCCTGGGCGGACCGCAGCCGCGGTGAACTCCGCGCCGCCGGCGAAGCGGTGGCGGGCGAGCCGGGCCCCGGGCCGCTCGCGGCACTGACCCCGCAACAGCAGCGTATCGCCCGTCATGTGGCGGAGGGAGCCACCAACCGCGAGGTGGCGGTGCGCCTTTCGGTGAGCCACCGCACCGTCGACCACCACCTGCGCAATGTGTTCGCCGCGCTGGGCATACGCTCCCGCGTCGAGCTGTCGCGCCTGCTCGCCGGTGACGGCGGGTTGCCGGACCGTGATGTGGAGATTGCCGCACACCTCTAGGTACCGACTGGGCGGTATGCCATTCTTCGGGCGTCAGGAAGATCCTGCTGTGCGCACATTCCCCGGGGAGGCCCCATGCCACACGTTCTGCGGTCACGGGCCGGGCCCCTGCACGAAGTGCCCGCCATCACCCCGCTCGCACCGGGCTCGCGCTCCCTCCTCGACGCCGAAGCCGTCGCCGTGCTGCACCGGGCGACCCGCGCCCTGCTGAGAGACCTGGCCTCGATGACCGACCGGCTCGTCGCGACACTGCGCGAACAGGAGCCGGCCTACCGGCCGGACATCGAGGCCCGCCCCACCGAGGTGTGGCAGGAGGTGCACCGCTCGCTGCGGTGCAGCGTCACCTCGCTCCTCCAGCCGGGGGAGACCAGGGAGGACGCCCACCGCACGTCCATCCAGATCGCCGGGGCACGGGCCGAACGGGGCCTGCCCCTCGACGCGTTGCTGCACGCCTTCCGGCTCGGCGGGGCGATGGTGTGGCAGGGCCTGGTGGAGGAGGTCTCGCGCGGCAATCCCGACGACATGGGGCTGCTCATCCATGTGGCCACGGACGTATGGAACTTCGTCGACGAACACTGCGGAGTGGTCGCCGACGCCTACCGCCGCACCGAGCGCCGCATGGCCTGGCAGCACGAGAACCGGCTGCGGCTGCTGACCGCGAGTCTCCTCGACGGAAGCGCGCGCCTCACCGACCTGCCCACCGCCGCCGACGTCCTCGCTCTGCCCGAGGCCGGGTGGTACGCCGTGATCGCCCTGGCGGGGGAGGACAGCCACTGCGACCACCTGACTCCGCCGACGGGAACGCGGATGCTGCGCCACTCCGCTCCCGGGGTCCAGTACGCCCTGGTGCTGCTCGGCGCCGCCGATGGCGGCCCGGCGGCCGAACTGTCCGCGCTCGGCGCCGCCCTCACCCTGCCCGCCGGTGCCCGCGTCGGCATCGGCTCACCCGTGCAGGGCCTTGCCGCCGTCCCGCACGCCCGCCGGCTCGCCGACACGGCGCTGCGTGCCTGCCCCCGCAGCGGCGGCACCGTCCTTTTGGACGAACGTCTGCCCGACGCCCTCGTCGTCTCGTCGCCCGAACTCGCGGAGGCGCTCGCCGAGCGGGTCCTCGGTCCGCTGCGCTCCCTCGACCCCGCCGACCGCGACCTTCTCCTGGATACGCTCGCCGTCTGGCTGGAGACCGACGGCTCCGCGCAGCGCGCGGGCGCCCGCCTCTACTGCCACCGCAACACCGTCCTCAACCGGCTGCGGCGCGTGGAGCAGTTGACCGGCCGCAGCCTCACCCGCGTCGGCGACGTCGTGGAGATCTCGCTGGCCCTCGGCGCCCGCAGGCTGCTCGGAGAGTGATCGGTGACGTACGGCGGAGGCGGGGGCAGACGTACGACGGAGGCGGGGGCGGTGGGATGC
>NZ_JBHVXJ010000013.1:22319-239883 GCF_042881845.1 Streptomyces sp. NPDC058257 | reverse complement strand
AGGAACGGACGCTTCCTTTGTACTCACCCTCTCGGGCTTTCCTCCGGGCGCTTCCCTTCGGTGTTTCATTTTGTTCTTGCTGTTCTTGCGTTTCCAACTCTACCAGATCCGATTTCCGTTCCGTTTCCGGTTCGGATTTCAATTCCGGTGGCCGTTGGGGGCCTTTGCCTTTCGGCGTGTTCACTACGTTAGCGGATTCCCTCTGCAACTCATAATCGAGTTCCGCGAGTTCGAATTCCGGCATGCGAGCATGCGAAATGCGCCCCCGCTGAGGGGAAGTCGTAGGTAGTGGTTGGCCGCTTCCGGCTGCTGGCAGATTGCCGTACCCGGGTCAAGCGGCTCGGGCCACATTACGGTCCGCCCAGGGCCGAGTCAAGTTCGGCGGCGTCGGGGCGCATGGGCCCGATAAGGGCTGACCGTCGGGTCGTTGGGGATCCAGAAGCGCCAGGGGTGGGCGGCGCCCTCGCCGCCGACGCCCGTACGAGGGCCGCTGCTGACCAGGTCGGGGTGGACGGGGGTGCCCGTAAGGAGGGTGAGGGGAGCGTCCGGGCCCGCGCAGAAGTCGACGCCGTTCAGGCTCCGGTCCACGTCAAGGGCCGTGGCGAGGCGTGCCGGGCCTTTGGCCAGTTCCCTGTCGTTGCGGGCCGAGAGTCGACGCCCGCGGGCGATCTCGGCGCCGGTGGTGATCTCCCCTGCCCTGAGCAGGACCCCGCTCGCCTTGCCTTCGGGGCCGCACACCACGTTGAGGCAGTGCCACATGCCGTAGGTGAAGTAGACGTACGCGTGTCCGGGCGGACCGAACATCACGCTGTTGCGGGCGGTCGGACCGCGATAGGCGTGTGATCCCGGATCGGCCTCGCCCGCGTAGGCCTCCACCTCTGTAAGGCGCAGCTCGATCGGGCCGTCCGGTGAGCTGCGTACAAGGATGCGACCCAGGAGATCCGGGGCCACATCGATGACAGGGCGCTCGAAGAAGTCGGGGGTCAGGGGCGTACGGTCAGGGGCCTCGATCATGGCGTCCGAGACTACTGGAGACAGTTTGGCCAGGTGGGTGGTCACCGGCTGAGCGGATTGTCAGGCTGAGGCGCGGAACCGGACGTGGGTTCACCGCGTTTGTATGGATCAAGGATTCAAGTCGAGACGAGTCGAACCACAGGCCGGGCCTGGGGGATGGAGAGTCATGGGGTTCAAGAAGCTGCTTGCGAGCCTGGGTGCCGGTGGTGCTTCGGTGGAGACGGTGCTGACCGAGGTCAATGTCGTACCCGGTGGTGTCGTCCAGGGTGAGGTGCGCATCCAGGGCGGGTCCGTGGACCAGGAGATCGAGGGTCTGTCCGTCGGTCTGCAGGCGCGGGTAGAGGTCGAGGGCAACGACCAGGAGACGAAGCAGGACATCGAGTTCACCAAGGTGCGGCTCGGCGGGGCCTTCACGCTCCAGGCGGGCCAGGTGCACGCGGTGCCGTTCGGGCTCGAGATCCCCTGGGAGACGCCGGTCACCTCCATCGACGGGCAGCAGCTGCGCGGGATGAACATCGGTGTGACCACGGAGCTCGAGATCGCGCGGGCCGTGGACTCCGGTGACCTGGATCCCATCAACGTGCACCCGCTGCCGGCGCAGCAGGCCATCCTGGACGCCTTCATCCAGCTCGGCTTCCGCTTCAAGAGCGCGGACATGGAGCGCGGTCACATCCGTGGCACGCGGCAGAAGCTGCCGTTCTACCAGGAGATCGAGTTCTACCCGCCGCAGCAGTACCGCGGTCTGAACCAGGTCGAGTTGAGCTTCGTGGCCGACGACCGCGAGATGGACGTCATCCTGGAGATGGACAAGAAGCCGGGTCTCTTCAGCGAGGGCAGCGACTCGTTCCGGTCGTTCCAGGTCGGTCTCGCCGACTTCCAGGGGACGGACTGGGCGGCGTACCTCAACGAATGGCTGTCCCAGGTCGGCAGCAAGCGCAACTGGTTCTAGGCTCGAATGGGGTTCTAGGCTCGTCACGGAAGAGCCGTAGAGCTACCGCCCAGCAGGAACCAACCAGGAGGTGCCGACGTGACCGAGCTCAAGAGGCCGCCGCTTCCCCACGCCTTCCATCCGCCCGTGCCGTCGTTCACGGTCGTGAGCGAGGATTTCGAGCCGGGGGCGGTCCTTAAGGACGCTCAGGTCCATGCGGCAGGGAACACCTCGCCGCATCTGCGGTGGGAGGGCTTCCCGCCGGAGACCAAGAGCTTCGCCGTGACGTGCTTCGACCCTGACGCGCCCACGGGCAGTGGGTTCTGGCACTGGTCCGTCATCGACATCCCGGTGTCGGTGACGGAACTGCCCACCGGCGCGGGCAGCGGCAAGTTCGAGGGGCTGCCCGAGGGCGCGGTGCAGGTGCGGAACGACTACGGGACGAAGGAATTCGGTGGCGCTGCGCCGCCGCCCGGTGACCCGGCGCACCGCTACGTGTTCACCGTGTACGCGGTCGATCAGGAGAAGCTCGGGCCCGACTCCGACACTTCGCCTGCCGCCATCGGTTTCAACCTCCGGTTCCACACGCTCGGGCGCGCGCAGGTGCTCGCCGAGTACGCGGCTCCCGCCGACAGCTGAGCGTCCAGCGTTCACCGGACGTTTGCCCGCCCCTGGTCATGGAATTGATCAGGGGCGGGCATTTTTTATTGCGTTGTCCATCTCGGCGTGCCCGGCCAGAGTTGATCCCAGCCCGCCAGGGGGTGGGTCGGTGTGCATACGGGAGGTGGGCGAAATGCGGGACACGCTGGTGCTGAACGCGAGCTTCGAGCCGCTGTCGACGGTGACGCTGAACCGTGCCGTCGTGCTGGTCCTCAACGACAAGGCCGTCGTCGAGGAGGCCCACCCCGGACTCCGTGTGCGCGCCGCGGCGGTCGAGATACCGGTGCCTCGGGTGATCAGGCTCTGCAGGTACGTACGGGTGCCCTTCCGAAGACGGGCTCCGTGGTCGCGGCGCGGTGTTCTCGTGCGGGACCAGCACAGGTGCGCGTACTGCGGGAGGCGGGCGACCACCGTGGACCACGTGGTGCCGCGGGCGCAGGGGGGTGCGGACTCCTGGCTGAACACGGTCGCTTCGTGCGCGATGGACAATCACCGCAAGGCGGACCGTACGCCTGAGGAGGCGGGGATGCCCTTGTTGCGGCAGCCCTTCGAGCCGACACCTGCGGGTGCGATGCTCTTGTCGCTCGGCAGGGACGAACTGGCGACGCTGCCGGGTTGGCTGGCGGCGCCTGCCGCGTAGCGGTGCGGGTTGTTCTTGGCTGAGTGCGCAGTGTCCCGCGCCCCTTCGGGCGCGGGGGTTTCCTGCGTCAGTCGATCGGCGGTTGTTCGCGGCGTTCGGTGGCGGGGGCGTTGCCGCCCGAACCGCCGCCCGTGGGGTTGAAGTTGCCGAACGCGCCGCCGAGGCCCTTGAGGGCGTCGCCGATCTCGCTGGGCACGATCCAGAGCTTGTTCGCGTCGCCCTCGGCGATCTTCGGGAGCATCTGGAGGTACTGGTACGCGAGGAGCTTCTGGTCCGCGTCTCCGGCGTGGATGGACTCGAAGACCGTACGGATCGCCTGGGCCTCGCCCTCGGCGCGCAGGGCCGCGGCCTTGGCCTCACCTTCGGCGCGCAGGATCGCGGACTGCTTCTCACCCTCGGCGCGCAGGATCTCCGACTGCCTCACACCTTCGGCCTGGAGGATCGCGGCGCGCTTGTCACGGTCGGCGCGCATCTGCTTCTCCATCGAGTCCTGGATGGAGGTCGGCGGCTCGATCGCCTTGAGCTCGACACGGTTGACGCGGATGCCCCACTTGCCGGTGGCCTCGTCGAGGACGCCGCGCAGCGCCGCGTTGATCTCCTCGCGGGATGTCAGGGTCCGCTCGAGGTCCATGCCACCGATGATGTTTCGCAGTGTGGTGACGGTGAGCTGCTCGATCGCCTGGATGTAGCTGGCGACTTCGTACGTCGCGGCGCGGGCGTCGGTCACCTGGTAGTAGATGACGGTGTCGATGTTCACCACGAGGTTGTCCTGGGTGATCACCGGCTGGGGCGGGAACGGGACGACCTGTTCACGGAGGTCGATGCGGTTGCGGATCGAGTCGATGAACGGGACGACGATGTTCAGGCCCGCGTTCAAGGTCCGGGTGTAGCGGCCGAAGCGCTCCACGATCGCCGCACTGGCCTGCGGGATGACCTGGATCGTCTTGATCAGGGCGATGAAGACCAGCACCACCAGAATGATCAGGACGATGATGATTGGTTGCATCGTTGCTCCCCGTACCCCTCTTGCTCGGTGTTCCCAAAAGATCCGCGGAGCCGGCACGCGGACCGGTGAAGATCTTGCTGGTCGAGTCTGTCAGACCGTCGCACACCCCGTGGTGCATTCACCGTGGTGCATTCACCGTGGTGCATCACATGACGATCGCCGTCGCTCCGTCGATCTCGACGACATCCACCTCGTGTCCCGCCTCGTAGGCCTGGTCGGTGTCGAGCGCGCGGGCCGACCAGATCTCGCCGGCGAGCTTGATCCGGCCGCCGGAGCCGTCGACCCGTTCAAGGACGACGGCTGTCCTGCCCTTCAGCGCGTCCACTCCCGTGGCCAGCTCGGGCCGTTGGGAGCGCTGTCGCGCCGCCACGGGGCGTACGACCGCGATGAGCGCGACCGACACCGCGGCGAAGACGACCACTTGGAGCACGGTGCCGCCGCCGAGACCCGCGGTCACTGCGCCCGCCACGGCGCCCACGGAGAGCATGCCCAATTCCGGCATGGCGGTCAGTACGAGCGGGATTCCGAGCGCGGCGGCGCCGATCAGCCACCACACCCATGCGTCGATGTCCACATGTTCATGGTAGGACCGCGAGCTCTTCCCGCACAGGGCACGTGATCTCCCGGCCGGAGCGGGCCCGGCCGTGCGCGCCGGTGTCAGCGGAGCGAGAGGCCCTGGGCGCTCCAGCGCTCGCCCCGCTCCTCGACCACCAGGGGCAGTCCGAAGCAGAGGGAGAGGTTGCGGGAGGTCAGTTCGAGCTCCAGCGGGCCCGCGGCGAGGATCTTGCCCTGCCGGATCATGAGGACGTGGGTGAAGCCGGGGGCGATCTCCTCGACGTGGTGCGTGACCATGATCATCGAGGGGGCGATCGGGTCGCGGGCGAGGCGGCCGAGTCGGCGTACGAGGTCTTCGCGGCCACCGAGGTCGAGGCCTGCGGCGGGCTCGTCCAGGAGGAGCAGCTCGGGGTCGGTCATCAGGGCGCGCGCGATCAGGGTGCGCTTGCGCTCTCCCTCGGAGAGGGTGCCGAACTTGCGGTCCAGGTAGTCGGTCATGCCGAGGCGGTCGAGGAAGGCGCGGGCGCGCTGCTCGTCGATGTCCTCGTAGTCCTCGTTCCAGCCGGCGGTCATGCCGTACGCGGCCGTGAGCACCGTCTGGAGCACGGTCTGGCTCTTGGGCAGCTTCTCGGCCATCGCGATTCCGGCGACGCCGATGCGCGGGCGCAGCTCGAAGACGTCCGTGCCGGGCTTGCCGAGGGTCTCGCCGAGGATGGTGGCGTTGCCGGTGCTCGGGTAGAGGTAGCTTGACGCGACGTTCAAGAGGGTCGTCTTGCCCGCGCCGTTCGGTCCGAGGATGACCCAGCGCTCACCCTCCTTGACCGACCAGGAGACCTGGTCCACCAGAGCCCGGCCCTCGCGGACAACGGATACGTCCTCCAGCTCCAGTACATCGCTCATGAGCGCGTTGTCTCCCATTGCAGTCTCGGCTGTCGCTTGCGCCTGTGGACGCAGTCCCCTGGGAGAAAACCTACGCCACCGGTCGAGCGCTCCAGTGCTTAGCCCGGTCCTTAGGCTGTACGCATGCTCTCGGAACCACGCTCAGGACGCTTGGCAGCATGGGGAAATGCCCTTCTTGCCGGACTTGTCTCACCGGATGACGCGGTGCTCGCGACGGTCGGCGACGACGCCGTACACCGGGTCGAAGGTCTTCCCGGCGAGGCGGGGCCCGTCGGTCTCACGCTCGCCCTCGGAAGATTGCGCACGCTCGGGGTGACCGGGCTCCGGGTCGCGCTGCCCGCGCCCGGGCATCCGCTCGGTCTGTGCGGGCCGCCCGCTTTCAACGCGCGGGCTCTCGAGGCGCAGGAGGCGGTCGTCGCCTACGGCGCGCCGTACGGCCTGGTGCCCGAGGTGTCCGAGGCGGGGCCCGTCGGCGATGTGCATGTGGAGGTCCTCTGGCACTGCCTGCCCGTACGGGAGGCGCCGCCCGCCGATGTGCCCTCGCTGAGCGAGGCGGAACGTGAGCTGGCCGAGGCGCTGCGGGATGCGACGGAGGTGCTGTCGCGGCTCGACGTCGCGGGCTCGGGGCCGGTCGCCGAGGCGGCGGTTGACGCGTACCGGGCGCGGGCCGAGCGGGGTCGCGAGGCACTCGCACCGGGATATCCGCCACGTGCGGTACGGGTGTTGGAGCTGGCTCAGCGGGTCGGCCTGCTGATCTCGGTGGCGTACGAGAACGGCCATGGCGGGGCCGTGAGCGCCTCGGAGATGGCCGCGCGCGGCGAGGCGCTCCGGCCGGTGGAGCGGACGGCTCGGCGGGCGCAGGTGGCCGCGTACAACGCCTATGTGGAGGAGCGGGAGCGGGGCTGAGGCCCCTGAAGGGGCGCGTGACCGACATCCGGGGCACCCGGGTGTCCAGGTCCTGTGTACTGCGGGGACGTCGCTGACTGCGGGACCGTCGTGGCTTGTCGCGCCCACGCTGCGGAGCCGCATGTCGATACGGCACGCGCCCCTTCAGGGCACGACCGACCGGCCCCCTGGGAACTGCCCCGGGAGCCGGTGGTCACTGCTGCGCCTCGGGTGTTCGTCAGGTGTTGAGGCCGGCGTTCGCGAAGGCCGGGTTGAGGGCACCGATGACGGACACGGTGTTGCCCACGGCGTTCACGGGGATGTGCACCGGCGCCTGGACGAGGTTGCCCGAGCCGACGCCCGGCGACTTCACGGCCTTGCCGTCCGCGTGCGCACCGTCCGTGGCGGAGGCGAGACCGGCACCGGCGACGATGAGGCCACCCGCGACCATCGTGACTGCAGCGGCCTTCTTCAGGTTCTTCACTTCTGGGTCCTCCTAAGCGATCGCTGCGGCCAGCCGCCGCAGCACGCACTGGAGAACGGCCGGGCGGCTCACAGGTTGCGCCGAACGGGGGACATTGACACGACGGTATGAATCTCAGACCGGAACGCAACCATCCGCTCCGCCGGTTGACGGAGTGCGCCGGAGCGTTGATCAGCCGGTCACACCATGTCGTACGGCCCACAGCGCGGCCTGGGTGCGGTCGGCGAGGTCCAGCTTCATCAGGATGTTCGAGACGTGGGTCTTGACGGTCTTCTCGGAGAGCACGAGCGCACGCGCGATCTCGCGGTTCGAGCGGCCGTCGGCGATGAGCCCCAGGACCTCGCGCTCCCGCTCGGTGAGCGAACCGCCCCTCCCCTGCCCGGCGTTGGTCTCCTCCTGGGACAGCAGCGCCCCCGCCACCTCGGGCTGAAGGAGCACATGGCCCGCGTGTACGGAGCGGATGGCGCCCGCCAGGGCATCCGGGTCGACGTCCTTGTAGACATACCCGGCGGCGCCCGCGCGCAGGGCCGGGACGACCGTGCGCTGCTCGGTGAAGCTGGTGACGATGAGCACGCGCGCGGGGTTGGCCAGTTCGCGGAGCTTGCGCAGCGCCTCGACCCCGTCCATGCCCGGCATCTTGACGTCCATGAGGACGACGTCCGGTTTCAACTTCTCGGCCTGCTCGACCCCTTCGGCGCCGTCCGACGCCTCGCCCACGACCTCTATGTCGTCCTGCACCTCCAGGAACGTACGCAGACCGCGGCGGACCACCTGGTGGTCGTCGACCAACAGCACCCGGATCCCCGTCTTCGGATTGGACACAGCGTCAGCCACCGGGAACCTCCATATCGATCGTCGTGCCCTTTCCGGGCTCCGATTCCACGGTCAGCCGTCCGCCGACCCCGCCGGCCCTGTCCCGCATCGAGACCAGGCCCAAGTGCCGCCCCGCGCGGCGGATCGCGCGGGGGTCGAAGCCGCCGCCGTCGTCCGTGACGCGCAGCACGGCTCCCGCTCCGCGCCGCACCAGGGTGACGCGGACGCGTTTCGCGCCGGAGTGGCGCAGGGCATTGTGCAGCGCCTCCTGGGCGACGCGAAGCATCGCTTCCTCCTGGGCCGCGGGCAGGGCGCGCACCGCGTGGCTCTCGAAGGTGACTTCGGCGGAGTGCGCCCGGTCCAGGACCTGCGTGTGCGTGCGCAAGGTGGCCACCAGGCCGTCCTCGTCCAGGGCGGCGGGGCGCAACTCCACCACGGCGGCGCGCAGTTCGTCCGCCGCCTCGGCCGCGAGCACGGCCACCTGCTGGAGTTCGCCCTTGGCGCGCGCCGGGTCGCGGTCCACCAGGGCGGTCGCGGCCTGGGCCGTCAGGCGCAGGGAGAAGAGCTTCTGGCTGACGGCGTCGTGCAGTTCATGAGCCAGGCGCGAGCGCTCCTCGGCGATGGTCAGCTCACGGCTGCGTTCGTAGAGCCGGGCGTTCGTGAGGGCGATCGCGGCGTGCTGGGCGAGGATGGAGAGAAGCTCCTCGTCGTCGGCGGTGAAGCCGCAACCGCCTTCCGGCTTGGCGGGCGTTCGGGGGTCTGGGGGTCGCCCCCCAGAAGATCGCAGCTTGTTGGCCAGGAAGAGCGCGCCGAGCGTCTCGTCCCCGTACCGGATCGGCAGGCCGAGGAAGTCGGACATGTCCGGGTGGGCGGACGGCCAGCCCTCGAAGCGCGGGTCCTCGCGCACGTCGGCGAGGCGCTCGGGCTCGGCCTTGTGCAGCATCGCGGCGAGGATGCCGTGCTGACGGGGCAGCGGACCGATGGCGCGCCACTGTTCGTCGCTGACGCCGTCGACGACGAACTGGGCGAATCCGCCGTGGTCGTCCGGGACACCGAGCGCCGCGTACTCGGCGTCGAGCAGCTCGCGGGCGGAGGCGACAATCGTCTTGAGGACGTCGCGCACCTCTAGCTGCCTGCTCATGGCGAGAAGCGCGGAGCTCACCGCGTTCAGGCCGGACCGGTGACCTTGACTCATGGCCTCACCGTACCGGCGGGGTGTGACAGCGCGTATCGGACCTGTGGCGGCCACCGCCTAGGGCCGTGGACGTAGGCACGTCGACGTAGACCCAAGGGACCTGAGCTGTTGCGGCTCGGGCACGAGGCGCCGCGGGCGGGTCCGTTCGTAGCGTGAGGTCATCCGCTGGAGAAGCGGGTGCCAGGGCGGCCCGAGGGGACGGATGTCATGCCGGTAGCGATCATCACGGGGGCTTCGAAGGGACTGGGGCGTGCGCTGGCGACGGCACTCGCCGGGCGGGGCTGGGGTCTGGTGCTCGACGCGAGGACAGCCTCCGCGCTCGATGAGTCCGCGCGGGATCTGGCGGGCCTCGGCGCGCGGGTGGAGGCCGTCGCCGGGGATGTCACGGACGCCCGACACCGGGCGGATCTGGTGGCAGCGGCGCGCGCTCTCGGCGGTCTCGATCTGCTGGTGAACAACGCGAGCGCGCTGGGCGCGGAGCCTCTCGTGCGTCTTGAAGACCTCACGCCCGACGGGCTGCGGCAGGCGCTTGAGACCAATGTGGTGGCGGCTCTGGGGCTGGTCCAGGAGGCGCTGCCCTTGTTGCGGGCCTCCGGGGCGGGGGCCGTGGTCGGTGTCAGCTCCGATGCGGCCGTCGAGGCGTACGAGACATGGGGAGGGTACGGAGCGTCGAAGGCCGCCCTTGATCATCTGTCGGCGGTCCTCGCCGTGGAGGAGCCGGGGATCAGGGTGTGGGCGGTCGACCCCGGTGACATGCGGACCGATCTCTACGAGGCGGCCGTTCCGGACGACGACGCCTCGGGGCGGCCGTCGCCCGAGACGGTGGTGCCCGCCTTCCTGCGGCTGCTCGACGAGCGCCCGGCCAGCGGGCGGTACGCGGTTCCTTCCCTGCCGGCCGGTTCTCTGTCCGCCGCCTCTCCGCTGGACGCCCGATGACGCTGGCCGTGCGGGTGCCCGAGGAGCTGGCGGCCCGCGTACCCGCCGAGCAGCGGGGCCCGGGGCTCGGCAGGGACGCGGTGCGGCTGCTCGTCTCACACGGGACGGATGTCTCGCACCACGCGTTCGCCGATCTGCCCGCGCTGCTGCGGGCCGGTGACGTGCTGATCGTGAACACCTCACGGACGCTGGCCGCCGCAGTCGACGGAACTGTCAAAATCGCGGGGCACGCGCGCGTAGTGGTGCATTTCTCGACGCGGGGCGACGACGGACGGTGGGCCGTCGAGCTGCGGGATCCGGACGGCCGGGGCACCACGCGGGCGCGCGCGGGCGGGCCCGCGGATTCAGTCGTGCGGCTCCCCGAAGACGTACGTCTTGTCTTCGAGGAGCCGCTGACCACGGGGAGCGGCCGGTTGTGGTGGGCCCGGGTGTCGGCCGACGTGCCCTCGCTGCTGCGAAGGCACGGGCGCCCCATCCGTTACTCCTATACAGAGAGGGACCAGCCGCTCTCCGCCCACCAGACGGTGTTCGCCCTGCCGTCGGCCGACGGGACGGGCAGCGCGGAGATGCCGAGCGCGGCCCGGCCGTTCACCGCGGGCCTCGTGGCGCGCCTGGTGAGCCGGGGTGTGCAGTTCGCGCCGGTCACCCTGCACACGGGGGTGGCGTCGCCCGAGGCGCACGAGCCGCCGTATCCCGAGCTCTTCGAGGTGCCCGGGACGTCGGCGCGGCTGATCAATGCCGCCAGGGCGGGCGGCGGGCGGGTCATCGCGGTCGGTACGACGGCTGTGCGCGCCGTCGAGTCCGCCGCGGGGTCCGACGGGGTGGTCCGGGCGGCGGCGGGCCGTACGGAGCTCGTGGTGACGCCGGAGCGAGGCGTGCGCGCGGTGGACGGGCTGCTCACGGGGCTGCACGAGCCGGGGGCCTCGCATCTGCTGATGCTGGAGGCGATCGCGGGCCGGGCCGCCGTCGGCCGGGGTTACACGGAGGCGGTACGCCGTCTCTACCTCTGGCACGAGTTCGGCGACGTACATCTCCTACTTCCGGAGGAGTTTGCTCACGTAGAGAGTTGCGACGGCAACTGTTGGTGAGGTTGTTACGTATTCGCTGTGAGCCCGCGCATAGGGCGCACGTCACGTACGAAGTCTCCTAGTGGATGAGATATCCCTTTATGCGCAGGGGGTGCAATGCCGTCAAACCGTACAGCGCACCCCCTGGTCCACTACCCGGCTTCGTACGTCACTGCTTTGCCACAGAATTTTGCTGCCGCTAAGAATTGCATCCGTCGCTCGGCGCCGCGGTCTCACACCGCGGCGTTTGTGTCGGAGAAGCAATGTCCCCGCCGACCAGAGCGACCTCCGCTATTCGAAGAGGTCCATCCGCATGCCCCAGCACAGCACCCCTGGTCATAGTCGCCCCGCGCTGACCAAGACCCAGAAGTTCTCGATCGCCGGTGTCGCCACGCTCGGCGCCGCTGCCCTCGCGTTCTCCCTCGTGCCGGGCAGCGCCGATGCCGGAACCCAGACGCAGAGCCTCGACGCAGCGGCCCCGGTGGCCTTCAAGCAGAACGTCGACGCCCAGCAGGCCGTCCACGCCGGTGTCATCAAGCAGCGGAACACCGCCGACAAGCAGGCCAAGGACGCCGCCGCCGCGAAGGCGAAGGCCGAGGCCGACGCCGCCGCGAAGAAGCGGGCCGACGAGGAGGCCGCGGCCAAGAAGAAGGCCGAGGACGAGCGCAAGGCCAAGGAAGCCGCGAGCCGTGCCGCCGCGCGCAAGCCGGTCTACGCCAACAACCTGGACGGCTGGATCCGCCAGTCCCTGGACATCATGAAGTCCAAGGGCATCCCCGGCTCCTACGACGGCCTGCACCGCAACATCATCCGCGAGTCCGCGGGCGACCCGAACGCCAAGAACGGCTGGGACATCAACGCCATCAACGGCACCCCGTCCGTCGGCCTGCTCCAGGTCATCCAGCCGACGTTCGACGCCTACCACGTCGACGGCACGTCCACGAACATCCTCGACCCGGTCGCCAACATCACGGCCGCGGCCAACTACGCGGCCGACCGGTACGGCTCGATGGACAACGTGAACAGCGCCTACTGAGCCTGATCTCCTGATCAACGGACCTCTTCACCGGGGCTCGACAGACGCCGAAGGGCGGCACCCCAGTGGGGTGCCGCCCTTCTCGTCCGCCGCGGGTCGTCCGCCCGCGGCGGCTGACGCGCTTACTTGCGCATGACCTCCGGCTCGTGGCGGCGCAGCAGTCGCGCGACCGCGAAGCCGCAGGCGATGCCGAGCAGGAGCAGGACCGTGATGTTCAGCCCCCACTGGCCGACCGAGTGCTCCCAGAGCGGGTCGAGATCGCCCGGCTTCTTCGGGTCCCACGGCGGCATGAGATGCGCCAGGTCCAGCGTGGAGCCCGCACCGGCGATGGCCCAGCGCGACGGCATCAGCCAGGCGAACTGCTCCAGGCCCGGCGAGCCGTAGATCTGGAAGAGCACGCCGGTGAAGACGACCTGGACGATCGCGAACATCACCAGGAGCGGCATGGTCTTCTCGGAGGTCTTCACCAGCGAGGAGATGACCAGGCCGAACATCATCGAGGTGAAGCCCAGGGCGATGATGACCAGGCAGATCTCGACGGCCGGAGGCATGATCAGGCCCTCTGCCGGCATGTCGCGCGTCGCGAAACCGATGCCGCAGATGATGACGCCCTGGAAGGCCGTGATCACGCCGAGGACGATGACCTTGGACATCAGGTACGCCGAGCGGGAGAGGCCGGTGGCCCGTTCCCGTTCGTAGATGACCCGTTCCTTGATCAGCTCACGTACGGAGTTGGCCGCGCCGGAGAAGCACATGCCGACCGCGAGGATCAGCATGATCGTGCCCGCGTCGCCGTTGAACTTGGCCGGCGGCTTGGGCGGGCCGAGCCCGAAGTCGGCCGGGATCACGACGCTGACGATGCCGAGGACCGCGGGCAGGATCACCATCAGACCGAGGAAGCCCTTGTCGGAGGCGATCACCGAGGTGTAGCGGCGGATGAGGGTCCACAGCTGCGAGCCCCAGCCCTGCGGCTTGGGCGGCCTGATCGCCTGCGGCGGCGGCATGTGGACCGACTGCGCGGCCACGGCGTCGATGTCGGCGGCATACATCTGGTAGTGCTGCGAGCCCTTCCAGCGGCCCGCCCAGTCGTAGTCGCGGTAGTTCTCGAACGCCGAGAAGACGTCCGCCCACGTCTGGTAGCCGAAGAAGTTGAGCGCTTCCTCCGGCGGACCGAAGTACGCGACCGAGCCGCCCGGCGCCATTACCAGGAGCTTGTCGCAGATCGCCAGCTCGGCGACCGAGTGCGTGACGACCAGGACCGTACGGCCGTCGTCCGCGAGGCCACGCAGGAGCTGCATGACGTCGCGGTCCATGCCCGGGTCGAGGCCCGAGGTCGGCTCGTCCAGGAAGATCAGCGATGGCTTGGTGAGCAGCTCCAGGGCCACCGACACACGCTTGCGCTGGCCACCGGAGAGGGAGGTGACCTTCTTCTCCTTGTGGATGTCCAGCTTGAGCTCGCGCAGGACCTCGTCGATGCGCTGCTGGCGCTCCTGCTCGCTGGTGTCCGAGGGGAAGCGCAGCTTGGCGGCGTACTTGAGGGCCTTCTTGACGGTCAGTTCCTTGTGCAGGATGTCGTCCTGCGGGACCAGACCGATGCGCTGGCGCAGCTCGGCGAACTGCTTGTAGAGGTTCCGGTTGTCGTAGAGGACGTCACCCTGGTTGGCGGGCCGGTAACCGGTGAGCGCCTTGAGCAGGGTGGACTTTCCGGAGCCCGAGGGGCCGATGACCGCGATGAGCGACTTCTCCGGGACGCCGAAGGAGACGTCCTTGAGGATGTCCTTGCCGCCGTCGACCGTCACCGTCAGGTGGCGCGCGGAGAAGGAGACCTCACCGGTGTCGACGAACTCCTCGAGCCGGTCGCCGACGAGCCGGAACGTCGAGTGGCCGACGCTGACGGTGTCGTTCGGGCCGATGAGGGCCGTGCCGGACTTCGCGATCGGCTGGCCGTTGATGTACGTGCCGTTGTGCGAGCCGAGGTCGTGGATCTCGAAACGGCCGTCCGGAGTGGCCGTGAACTCGGCGTGCAGCCGCGAGACCTGGAGGTCGGAGACGACCAGTTCGTTCTCCAGCGCACGGCCGATGCGCATCTTGCGGCCGAGCGAGAGCTGGTGGAACGTCGTCGGACTGCGGTCACCGTAGACCGGCGGGGCCCCCGCGGCACCGCCGGAACCCGCACCGGGACCCTGCTGCTGCGGGACCTGCGGCTGCTGAGGCTGCTGAGGCTGCTGGTGATGAGCCTGCTGCTGAGGCTGCGGCCAGCCCTGCTGCTGCGGCTGCTGCTGGGGGGCCTGCTGCTGTTGGGGTGCCTGGGCGGCCCAGCCGGGTCCGCCCTGTTGCTGCGCGTGGTGCTGTGGTGCCTGGTGTTGCGGCGCTTGGTGGGCCGGTGCCTGCTGAGCGGCCTGCTGCGGTGCGGACACGGCGGCGGCCGAGGCACTGCCGGACACGTTCAGGCGCGGACCGTCGGTCGCGTTGCCGAGGTTCACGGCCGAACCGGGGCCGATTTCCATCTGGTGGATCCGCTGGCCCTGCACAAAGGTGCCATTGGTGCTGCCGTGGTCCTCGATGACCCAACTGCGGCCGCTCCAGCTGATCGTGGCGTGACGCCAGGACACCCTGGCGTCGTCAAGCGCGAGATCCCCCTGCGGATCACGTCCAAGGGTGTACGACCTGGACGGATCGAGCGTCCAGGTCCTTCCATTCAATTCCAGTACGAGTTCCGGCACTCCAGCCCCACTGAGTTGTCCCCCGAGCTAGCCCCCATATGGGGAGTCTAGGGATGTCGAACATCGGGAGGAACTATTTCAGGCGGAGGGCTCTGACCGAAAGTCGGGCCTTGTGAAGACTGCGTACGGGCCTCCACTGCCGCCCCGTTGACGGGGCAGAAAACGCCCCGGAGAGTAGTAACCGCCCATGAGTGCATACGGATCATGCGCATTGCGCACATCCCGTATGAACAGGGCGACGCGGTGCGAGTCGGGGGGTCCTGATGAAGACCGGCGGGAAACGGGCCGAAGGCCGGGGTGTGCGGTGGGGCGATGCGCTGATCTCCGCTGTCGCCGCTGTGAGCTGGGCTCTTGTCGGCATGGCCGGCACGGCGGCGCTCGGCCTGCAGCTGCTGGGCGCGGACGCGGTGGGGTCACTGGGGCCGATGACCGCCGCTGTGGTGGCGCTCGGCGCGGGTGGCTCGGTCACCCCGTCCGGTGATGTCTCGGCGTTCGGGCTCAAAGGGGCCGAGGCGACCACCGCGATCGACGTCGCGCCCTTGGGCGTGGGGCTCGCGGGCGCGGTGCTCCTTGCGTATTTCTTCCTACGCTCCCTGCGCGGGGCGGGAGTTGTGATCGCACCCGCCGAGCTCGCCACGCGCGCGGGCGCCGTGGTCGTCCTCTTTCTGGCGATGCTCGGGGGGCTCGCATGGGCGGGTCACGACATCATCACGATCGACGGCTCCAAGCTGGGGATCGGCAAGGGCATCGACAAAGGGCTCGACCAGCTCCCGGGCGGCATCAAGGACAAACTTCCCGGCGGGCTCGGTGACATCGGCGGCCTGCTGCCCGACCGGCTCGGCGATCTCGCGAAGGCGAAGGCCTCGGTCGGCTTCACCGTGGACACGGGTCCGACGCTGCTCGGGGGCGCGGTGTGGGTGATCGTCGTCCTGCTGATCGCGCTGCTCGTGTCCCGTCGTACGCCGCTGCCGAGCGGGTGGGACGCCGTGCACCGCGCGGTGCGGCCCGCCTCGTCCGCCCTTGTCACGGTGGCGCTCGTGGCGGTGCTCGCCGGACTCGCGGCGGCGGCGTACGCGATGATCGGCGACGCCCATCCCAAGCGGATCGCGGGCGCTGCGCTGCTCGGGGCGCCGAACGGGGTGTGGCTCGGGGTGCCGATCGGGCTCTTCGTGCCGTGGGACGGCGAGGCGACGGGCGCGCTCGCGAAGCTCCTGCCGGATCCGCTGGACGACCTCCTGACGGGGTCGGGCTCCTCGGGGAAGGAGGCGGTGACGCTGGGGCGGCTCGCGGAGCTCGACAGCCGGGTCTGGCTCCTGGGTGTCGCGGCGGCGGTGATGATCCTGTTCGCGGGGGTGCTCACCGCCGTCCGCACTCCTTACTCACGTGGTGAGAGCGGCGCCCTGAGGTTCGCGGGGCGGTGTGCGGTGCGGCTCGGTGCGGTGACGGCGCTCGGCCTTCCGTTGATGGTGTGGCTGACGGGGTTGTCCGCCGATGCCTCCCTTTCCGTGCTCAGCTTCGACGCGTTCGGGGCGGGCATCGAGCTGCACGGGCGCCTGGGGATGGCGTTCCTCCTGGGCGCGGCGTGGGGCGCGGGGGCGGGAGCGGTGGGGGCGTCGCTCGCGGTGGCGAGCGGGGCCGCGGGGGGACGGGTGGCGGCGTTGGCCCTTGCGGGTGCGGGTGCGGGTGCGGGTGCGGGTGCGGGTGCCGGTGCCGGTGCCGGTGCGGGTGCCGGTGCGGGTGCGGGTGCCGCGGGGTCGCCTGGGGTGGTGCCACCCGCTGAGGGGGCGGCCGGGGAGGCCGGGGCAACTGGTCCGTACAGTCCCAGCTCGCCCTTCCGGCCCTCGAATCCCGACACCAATCCGTACCTCCGGCCGCCGCGGGATGTCTCCGGGGCGCCGACGGTGGTGGGACCGATCACTCCGCCTCCGCAGCCGAAGCCGCGGCCCCGTTCCTCGGGCGACGGTGACTGGCCGCCTCCTCCTCCCCCGCCGCCGCCTCCGCCTGGCGGCCGGGGCGGCCGGGGCGGCGGGGGAGGTCGGGGCGGCCGGTAGGCGTTGCCTTCGGCTGCCTGCCGGTGGTGGGTACCTGTCCCGCCGCTTCGCGGCGGATCTCTCCCTCCCACCCACCCGATCACCCGGCGACACGACAACTCGACGCAATGCATCGCCGGGTAACGGGTGGGCGGGTGAGTGAGGGAGGGAGTGGGTGGGAGGGAGGGTGGGAGGGAGAGATCCGCCGCGGCGACGGCACGAAGCCGGGGCCTCAGGGCCTCAGGGCCTCAGGGCCTCAGGGCCTCAGGGCCTCAGGGCCTCAGGGCCTCAGGGCGAGAACGCGGCTCGGCCCAGGAAGGTGTCCGGCACGCGGACCACTTCGCCGCTCGCGCAGAGCACCCGGATACGGTGGCCTCACCATGAGCGCTCCTCAGCCACCGCAGCCCGCCGATGTCCCCACGCTCCTCGTCAAGATCTTCGGCAAGGACCGCCCCGGAATCACAGCAGGGCTCTTCGACACCCTCGCCGCCTACTCCGTCGATGTCGTGGACATCGAGCAGGTCGTCACCCGTGGCCGCATAGTGCTGTGCGCGCTCGTGACCCAGCCGCCGGCCGGTCTGGAGGGCGACCTGCGGTCCACCGTGCACAGTTGGGCCGAGTCCCTGAAGATGCAGGCCGAGATCATCTCGGGTATCGGCGACAACCGCCCGCGCGGCTCCGGCCGTTCCCACGTCACCGTGCTCGGCCACCCCCTCACCGCCGAGTCGACCGCCGCCATCGCCGCCAGCATCACCGTGACCGGCGGCAACATCGACCGTATCTTCCGGCTCGCCAAGTACCCGGTCACCGCAGTCGAGTTCGCCGTCTCCGGCGCGGAGACCGAGCCGCTGCGCACCTCCCTCGCCCTGGAGGCGGCGAAGCTCGGCGTGGACGTCGCCGTCGTCGCGGCGGGCCTGCACCGACGTGCGCAGCGGCTCGTCGTGATGGACGTCGACTCGACCCTCATCCAGGACGAGGTGATCGAGCTCTTCGCGGCGCACGCAGGATGCGAGGACGAGGTCGCCGAGGTGACCGCGGCCGCGATGCGGGGCGACCTGGACTTCGAGCAGTCGCTCCACGCCCGCGTGCGGCTCCTCGCCGGGCTCGACGCCTCGGTCGTCGACAAGGTCCGCTCCGAGGTCCGCCTCACCCCCGGCGCCCGCACCCTCATCCGCACGCTCAAGCGCCTCGGCTACCAAGTGGGCGTCGTCTCGGGCGGCTTCACCCAGGTCACCGATGATCTGCAGGAACGTCTCGGCCTCGACTTCGCCCAGGCCAACACCCTGGAGATCGTCGACGGCAAGCTCACCGGCAAGGTGACCGGCGAGATCGTGGACCGCGCGGGCAAGGCGCGGCTCCTTCGCCGGTTCGCCGAGGAGGCCGGGGTCCCGCTCGAACAGACCGTCGCGATCGGCGACGGCGCCAACGACCTCGACATGCTGAACGCGGCCGGTCTCGGTGTCGCCTTCAACGCCAAGCCCGTCGTCCGCCAGGCCGCGCACACCGCAGTGAACGTCCCCTTCCTCGACACCGTCCTCTACCTCCTCGGCGTCACCCGCGAAGAGGTCGAGGCGGCGGACACGCACACCGACTGACATCGGGCCAGCAGCTCCTTCGTCAGGGCTTACGCCGATGGGCCCCGGTACCGCAGTGGTACCGGGGCCCATCGGCGTACGTGCGTCAAGGACCTGCTCGCGTCAAGGACCTGCTCGCGTCGAAGACCTACTCGGACGGTGCCCAGTAGTCGACGAGTGTGCCGACCCCGGGCTCCAGGGCCTTCCACGAGCCTGAGTACGTCAGGACGGCGAAGGCCGAGGTGGGAAAGCCGCGGCGATCCATCCGCGTGCGGGCGTCGCCCTCGGCATCACCGGCGAGGATGTCCGCGAGCCCCTGCACTCCGGGGTTGTGGCCGATCAGCACGACGTTCTGCACGTCGTCCGGGGTTTCGTTGAGCACGGCGATCAGCTCGCCAGGAGAGGCTTCGTACAGCCGCTCCTCGTAGACGGTCTTGGGCCGGTCCGGCAGCTCATGGACGGCGAGCTTCCATGTCTCGCGGGTCCTGGCGGCGGTCGAGCAGAGGGCCAGGTCGAAAGGGATGCCGCTGTCGGCCAGCTTACGGCCGGCGACCGGGGCATCCTTGCGTCCGCGCTCCGCGAGCGGACGCTCGTGGTCGGAAACCTGGGGCCAGTCGGCCTTCGCATGCCGGAAAAGGACAATCCTGCGGGGTTCTGCGACGCTCATGCATCCCAGCTTCGCATGAAACCCGCCAGCGGGCGCAGGGAGTTGGACTGCTCCCCCGGCACGGGTGACGGCGTCCACCCGGGGCAGGTCACGAGGTCGTACGGAAGACCGTCTCCTGTATGCGCTCGAGCACGTGCGTGACCACCTGTCCGCTGCCCGCCGCATGTGCGTCGGCGGGGTTCAGCACCAGCAGGAGCAGGGCCGCGAAGGCGATGGCGGGGAGGGCGATCGCCCACCACGGAAGCTGGATCTCGACGCTCGCGGAGTCCTTGGTGGCTCCCGGATCGCGCCGTGTGTGCGAACGGGCCGACATGCCGCCTCCGTGGTCTTCGAGTCCTCCGTGCCGCGTCTTCGCGGCCACATCTCGAAGGTACGGATCCGGCGACCCTCAGCACATCCGGAGATCCACCCACTTGACCCTGACACTGACCCCCTAGGGGATGGTGGTGCTAACCCCACCATCGGCCCCGCCGGGGTCAGTTCACGGCGAGGCGATGGAGGCGATGATCCCGATGATCACGGTGATGGCCAGCATCGCTCCCAACACGAGGAGCAGCTTCTTCTGGCCGTTCTGGGGGTTCGGGTCGAGCACTGGCATGGGGAGAGTCTCGCACCCTTTGTCCGAAGGGGCTCCGCCGGGGTCGGGGAGTGGGGGTCGGGGAGTGGGGGTCAGGAAGCCGAAGCCGCCGCGACCTCGTCCTCGACCGTGCGGTTGCGGCCCGCCAGGATGCCCACCACGATCTGCGGCACCATCAGGCCCGCCATGAGCGCGATCGGCAGCCCCCAGCCGCCGCTGTGCTGGTAGAGCACGCCCACCAGGAGCGGTCCCGGAATCGAGATCAGGTAGCCCGTGCTCTGCGCGAAGGCCGAGAGCTTGGCGACGCCCACACTGCTCTTGGCCCGCATGCCGACCATGGTGAGGGCGAGCGGGAAGGCGCAGTTGGAGACGCCGAGCAGCAGGGCCCACACCCATGCGCCGCCCTGAGGGGCGAGGTAGAGGCCCGCGTAACCGGCGAGACCGCAGGCGCCGAGCACGACCACCACGGGGCCCTGGTTCGTCAGGCGTGTGGCCACCCTGGGGATGACGAAGGCCAGCGGCACGCCCATCGCCATGATGACGGCGAGGAGCACGCCGGCCTGTCCCGCCGGAACCCCCGCGTCACGGAAGATCTGCGGCATCCAGCCCATCGTGATGTACGCGGCGGTGGCCTGGAGCCCGAAGAAGCAGGCCAGCGCCCAGGCCGTGCGGCTGCGCGTGATGCGCAGGTCGGCGTCCTCCTGGCGCACGGTGGAGCTGATGTGCTCAGGGGCGGCCGACGCGGCACTGCGGTCCCGCACGAGCGGCAGCCACGGCACGACGGCGACGACGGCGAGCGACGCCCACACCGCGAGCCCGGTCTGCCAACTGCCGCCCATCGCATCGGTCATGGGCACCGTGATGGCCGCCGCCAACGACGTGCCGAGCGCGAGCGCCATCGAGTAGAGCCCGGTCATCGAGCCGACCCGGTCGGGGAACCAGCGCTTGACGATCACCGGCATCAGGACGTTGCTGACCGCGATGCCCATGAGGGCGAGCGCGCTCGCGGCCAGGAAGCCGACGGTGCCGCCCAGGAAGGGGCGGATCGCCAGGCCCGTGGCGATCGCGACCATGCCCGCGCAGACCACCGCGCTGGGGCCGAACCGGCGGGCGAGCCGAGGGGCCATCACACCGAAGACCGCGAAGCAGAGCGGCGGGACGGAGGTGAGGAGACCGGCGAGCGTGCCGCTCATGCCGAGCCCGTCACGTACCTCTTCGAGGAGGGAGCCGAGGCTGGTGATGCCCGGACGGAGGTTGAGGGCGGCGAGGACGATGCCGACGATGACGAGCCGCGTCGCCCACGCGCGCGTGGCGGGCTGTTTCTCCGCCGCCCCGTTCGCCGCGTCGGTACGTGTCGGTGTTGTCGTCGGTGCGGGTGTCGGTGTCATCGTCCTGGTTTCCTCACTAGCCATGGGGCCATCATAGAATCATGGGATGATTGGCTGTCCAATCCGTTGGCTCTGTTTCCGTCACCCCCGTCGTCTCCGTTTCCGTCACCCCGTCCTCTCCGTTTCCGTCACACCGCGCACGAAGGATCGTCATGCCGCTGACCACCCCTCACCGCTCTGCGCTCTCCGAGCAGGTCATCGCCGAGCTGCGTAACCAGATCTCGTCGGGAGAGTGGCCGGTCGGCTCCCGCATCCCCACCGAGCCCGAGCTGGTCGAGCAGCTGGGTGTGGCGCGCAACACCGTCCGGGAGGCGGTCCGCGCCCTCGCGCACAACGGCCTGCTCGACATCCGGCAGGGCTCAGGCACCTATGTGGTCGCGACGAGCGAACTGGCCGGCGTGATGCAGCGCAGGTTCGCCGACGCGGAGCCGCGGCACATCGCGGAGCTGCGCAGCACGCTGGAGTCGAGCGCGGCGAAACTGGCCGCGCAGCGCCGTACGGAGCGTGACCTCAAGCAGCTCGACGCCCTGCTGAAGCGGCGCGAGGAAGCCTGGTCGTCGGGCGACGCGGAGGCCTTCGTGACGGCCGACGCGACCTTCCACCTGGCCGTCGTGGCCGCGTCCCACAACGACGTGATGACGGCGATGTACGCGGACCTCGGCGAGGTCATGCGGGACTGGCTGCGCGAGGACGTCGGCGAGAAGCTGACCCCCGAGAGCCACATGGACCATGCCCGGCTCGTCGACGCGATCCGGGAGAACGACGAGGAGGCGGCGGCCAAGGAGGCTGCCGCCTACCCGTTCATGTGCCGCCCGGAACTGTTCACTTCTCGTGCCTGATCTCGTGCCTGATCTCGTGACTGGTCTCGTGACTGGTCTCGTGGCTGACCCGGAGGGGTCACTTCGCGTGGCTGACCCAGACCGACCGGATCTCTTTCCAGCACCGCCCGGTGAGCCGCACCGTCGAGGCGGGCCCCGCCTCGACCTGCGCGCCGTCGCTGTCGATGTCCCACCACTGCTCGCACTCCACGTGCAGCCGGACCCGGTCGGTCTCGGGGTACGGGTTGTGGCAGGACGCGACCGCGTCCGAGCCCGTGACACTGGTGCGGCACTCCGAGCCGAACGGCCGGGGTTCGACCGCCTCCACGCGCGCGCGTGGAGGCTTCGCCTCGGTGACGGCATGTGACGCGGCGCCGCACGGCAGGGCGATCAGCAGGGTGAGAGCGGCGAGCACCGCGGGAGATGACGGGCGCACACCTCAGGGTGCGCGGTTCTGCCCCGTCCCCGCCTGACAGGTGGGCCGAACGGGTGACGCCCCGCCTCCCGCGCAGTGCGGGGGACGGGGCGTCAGGAACGTACAGAATGCCTGGTCAGGCACCCATCATGTGCACGCCGCCGTCGACGTGGATGATCTCGCCGGTGGTCTTCGGGAAGAAGTCCGAGAGCAGCGCGACGATGCCGCGGCCCGCGGGCTCCGGGTCGGCCATGTCCCAGTTCAGCGGCGACCGGGTGTTCCAGACGTCCGCGAGCTCGCCGAAGCCCGGGATGGACTTGGCGGCCATGGAGCCGAGCGGACCCGCCGAGATGAGGTTGCAGCGGATGTCCTCCTTGCCCAGGTCGCGGGCGAGGTAGCGGCTCGTGGCCTCCAGGGCGGCCTTGGCCGGGCCCATCCAGTCGTACTTGGGCCAGGCGAACTGCGCGTCGAAGGTGAGGCCGACGACCGAGGCGCCGTCCTCGAACAGCGGGCGGCAGGCCATGGTGAGCGACTTCAGGGAGAACGCCGAGACGTGCATCGCCGTCGCGACGTCCTCGAAGGTCGCCTCGAGGAAGTTGAAGGCGCCCTGCGGGGCGAAGCCGATGGAGTGCACGATGCCGTCGAGGCCGCCGAGCTCGTCCTTCACCACACCCGCGAGGCGGTCCAGGTGCTCCTGGTTGGTGACGTCGAGCTCGATGACCTTGGCAGGCTTCGGGAGCTTCTTGGCGATGCGCTCGGTGAGCGTGGGCCGCGGGAAAGCGGTCAGGATGACCTCGGCGCCCTGCTCCTGAGCGACCTTGGCCGCGTGGAAGGCGATGGAGGCCTCCGTCAGCACACCGGTGACGAGGATCTTCTTGCCTTCGAGAATTCCGCTCATGGTGATCAGTGACCCATGCCCAATCCGCCGTCAACGGGGATGACGGCTCCAGTGATGTACGACGCGTCGTCCGAGGCGAGGAACCGCACCGCGGCGGCGATCTCCTCGGGCTCCGCGTAACGGCCGAGCGGCACCTGCTTCACGATGTTCGAGCGCTGCTCGTCCGTGAGTACCTTGGTCATGTCGGTGTCGACAAAACCGGGCGCGACGACGTTGAACGTGAGGTTGCGCGACCCGAGCTCACGGGCGAGCGAGCGCGCGAAGCCGACCAGGCCTGCCTTGGAGGCGGCGTAGTTCGCCTGCCCCGGGCCGCCCATCAGGCCGACGACGGAGGAGATCAGTACGACGCGGCCCTTCTTGGCGCGCAGCATGCCGCGGTTGGCGCGCTTCACGACCCGGAAGGTGCCGGTGAGGTTGGTGTCGAGGACGGACGTGAAGTCCTCCTCGGACATCCGCATCAGGAGCTGGTCCTTGGTGATCCCGGCGTTCGCCACCAGGACCTCCACCGGACCGTGCTTCTCCTCGATCTCCTTGTACGCCTGCTCCACCTGCTCGGTGTCAGTGATGTCGCACCTGACGGCGAGGACTCCGAGTTCCGTGAGGACCTGAGGCGGTTCACCCGAGCGGTAGGTGATCGCGACCTTGTCGCCCGCGTCGGCGAAGACGCGGGCGATGGCGAGGCCGATGCCCCGGTTTCCTCCGGTGACGAGAACCGAGCGGCTCAACGGATCACCCTTTCGATAGCGGTCTGTTAACTCGAAAACCTATCGGTACGGTGCTCCATACGGAGAATCGACCACCGACAGTGGCGTACCGGACTCGCTGTCGGGTCCCTACAGAAAACTCTGGTCGCCGGACCCCCGCGCGCGACATGATTCTGACCGACCGGTGCCGACAGCAGGGAGACATCCGTGCCTCATTCCATCGATGAAGCCTTCACGGCGCTGCCGCTGCGGGCTCTCGCCGACGCCGCGCTCGCCCGTGCGCGTGCCCTGGGCGCGGACCACGCGGACTTCCGCTTCGAGCGGGTGCGCAGCGCGTCCTGGCGGCTGCGGGACGCCAAGCCGTCCGGCACGTCGGACACCACGGACCTGGGCTACGCGGTCCGTGTCGTGCACGGCGGGACCTGGGGGTTCGCATCGGGCGTCGATCTGACGATGGACGCGGCGGCGAAGATCGCGTCCCAGGCCGTGGCGATGGCGAAGCTCTCGGCGAAGGTCATCAAGTCGGCGGGCTCCGACGAGCGGGTGGAGCTCGCCGACGAGCCGGTGCACGCGGAGAAGACCTGGGTGTCGTCGTACGAGATCGACCCCTTCTCCGTGCCGGACGAGGAGAAGAGCGGGCTGCTCGCCGAGTGGAGCTCCCGCCTCCTGGCCGCCGACGGTGTCTCGCACGTCGACGCCTCGCTGCTCACCGTGCACGAGAACAAGTTCTACGCGGACACGGCGGGGACGGTGACCACGCAGCAGCGGGTCAGGCTGCACCCGCAGCTCACCGCGGTCGCGGTCGACGGGACGAGCGGCGAGTTCGATTCGATGCGGACCATCGCGCCGCCTGCCGGACGCGGCTGGGAGTACCTCACCGGCACCGGCTGGGACTGGGACGCCGAACTGGACCGCATCCCCGAGCACCTCGCCGAGAAGATGCGGGCGCCGAGCGTGCAGGCGGGCTCGTACGACCTGATCGTCGACCCCTCGAACCTCTGGCTGACCATCCACGAGTCCATCGGCCACGCCACCGAGCTCGACCGCGCCCTGGGCTACGAAGCGGCGTACGCGGGGACGTCGTTCGCCACCTTCGATCAGCTCGGCAAGCTCGCGTACGGCTCGTCGATCATGAATGTGACGGGTGACAGGACGGCCGAGCACGGGCTCGCGACCATCGGGTACGACGACGAGGGCGTGGCCGCGCAGTCCTGGGACCTGGTGAGGGACGGCACTCTGGTCGGCTACCAGCTGGACCGTCGCATAGCGAAGCTCACCGGCTTCGAGCGCTCCAACGGCTGCGCGTACGCGGACTCCCCCGGCCATGTGCCGGTGCAGCGCATGGCGAACGTGTCGTTGCAGCCCGACCCCGGCGGCCTCTCGACGGAGGACCTGATCGGGGGCGTCGACCGTGGCATCTACGTGGTGGGCGACCGGTCCTGGTCGATCGACATGCAGAGGTACAACTTCCAGTTCACACAGCAGAGGGCATACCTCATCCGGAACGGCCGCCTTGTCGGGCAGCTCCGGGATGTCGCCTACCAGGCCACGACCACCGACTTCTGGGGCTCCATGGCAGCGGTCGGCGGCCCGCAGACGTACGTGCTCGGTGGCGCCTTCAACTGCGGCAAGGCCCAGCCGGGCCAGGTCGCGGCGGTCTCGCACGGCTGCCCCTCCGCCCTTTTCCGGGGCGTCAACATCCTCAACACGACGCAGGAGGCGGGTCGATGAGCCGTAGCAGCAAGCCGTACGAGATCGTCGAGCGCGCCCTCGAACTGTCCACCGCCGACGGCTGTGTCGTCATCGCCGACGAGCACTCGACCGCGAACCTGCGCTGGGCGGGCAACGCCCTGACCACGAACGGCGTCACCCGGGGCCGCACCCTCACCGTCATCGCGACCGTCGACGGCAAGGAAGGCACCGCGTCCGGCGTCATCTCGCGCTCGGCCGTGACCGCCGCCGATCTCGCGCCCCTGGTCCGCGCCGCCGAGCACGCGGCGCGCGGGGCGGGGCCCGCCGAGGACGCGCAGCCGCTGGTGAGCGGAGGCGAGGAGTCCGCCGGGTTCAGGGACGCGCCCGCCGAGACGTCATCGGCGGTCTTCTCGGACTTCGCCCCCGCGCTCGGCGAGGCGTTCGCCACGGCCCGCGTCGGCGGGCGTGAGCTGTACGGCTTCGCGAACCATGAACTCGTCTCCAGCTACCTCGGGACGTCGACGGGGCTCCGCCTGCGGCACGACCAGCCCAACGGCACACTCGAACTCAACGCCAAGTCCCCGGACCGCACGAAGTCGGCGTGGGCGGGGCGTGCGACCCGGGACTTCAAGGACGTGGACCCGGCGGCGCTCGACGCGGAGCTCGCCAAGCGTCTGGGGTGGGCACAGCGGCGCATCGACCTGCCCGCGGGCAGGTACGAGACGCTGCTTCCGCCGACGGCCGTCGCCGACCTGCTGATATACCAGCTGTGGTCGGCCTCCGCGCGGGACGCGGCCGAGGGGCGGACGGTGTTCTCCAGGCCGGGCGGCGGCACCCGGATCGGCGACCGGCTCGCCGCACTGCCCCTGACCCTGCGCAGCGACCCGGACGAGCCGGGCCTGGAGTCCGCTCCGTTCGTGCTCGCCCACGCCTCGGGCGGTGACTCGTCCGTCTTCGACAACGGGCTTCCGCTGGCCGCCACCGACTGGGTGCGCGCGGGCGAGCTCGCGCATCTGACGAGCACCCGGCACAGCGCGTCCCTGACCGGCCTTCCGGTCGCCCCCGCCATCGACAACCTCATCCTGGACGGCGGCACCGACCGCTCCCTGGAGGAGATGGTCGCGAGCACGGAGCGGGGGCTGCTCCTGACCTGCCTCTGGTACATCCGCGAGGTCGACCCGGCCACCCTGCTGCTCACCGGGCTCACCCGGGACGGCGTCTACCTCGTGGAGAACGGCGAGGTCGTGGGCGAGGTGAACAACTTCCGCTTCAACGAGTCGCCGGTCGACCTGCTCAGGCGAGCCGCCGAGGCCGGGCGCACGGAAAAGACGCTGCCCCGGGAGTGGGGCGACTGGTTCACCAGGGCCGCGATGCCCGCCCTGCGCATCCCCGACTTCAACATGAGCTCGGTCAGCCAAGGCGTGTGACGCCCATAGACTGGCCGGTACCAACCGGTTCCGGCCAGGAACCTTTCGCAGAACCTTTCAAGGAGACACAAGACCGTGACGGACATCGTCGACGAGCTGAAGTGGCGGGGTCTTTTCGCCCTGTCCACTGACGAAGACGCACTGCGCAAGGCGCTCGCGGACGGTCCCGTCACGTTCTATTGCGGCTTCGACCCGACCGCGGCCAGCCTGCACGTCGGACACCTGGTGCAGGTCCTCACGGTCCGCCGCCTCCAGCACGCGGGGCATCGGCCGCTCGCCCTGGTGGGCGGCGCCACGGGCCAGATCGGTGACCCGCGGCCGACCGCCGAGCGCACCTTGAACGACCCGGAGACGATCAGGAACTGGGTGGCCCGGCTGCGCTCGCAGATCGAGCCGTTCCTCTCCTTCGAGGGCGAGAACGCCGCGCTGATGGTCAACAACCTGGACTGGACCGCGGGGATGTCCGCGATCGAGTTCCTGCGGGACATCGGCAAGCACTTCCGCGTGAACAAGATGCTGACCAAGGACTCCGTGGCCCGCCGCCTGGAGTCCCAGGAAGGCATCTCGTACACGGAATTCAGCTACCAGCTCCTCCAGGGCATGGACTTCCTGGAGCTCTACCGGCGCTACGGCTGCACGCTGCAGACCGGCGGCAGCGACCAGTGGGGCAACCTCACAGCGGGCATCGACCTGATCCACCGCCTGGAGCCGGACGCCGCCGTGCACGCCGTCGGCACACCGCTGATGGTCAAGGCGGACGGCACCAAGTTCGGCAAGTCCGAGAGCGGCGCCGTCTGGCTCGACCCGGAGATGACCACGCCGTACGCGTTCTACCAGTTCTGGCTGAACGTGGACGACCGCGACATCTCGACGTACTCGCGCATCCTCAGCTTCAAGTCCCGCGAGGAGCTCGAAGAGCTCGAGAAGCTCACCGAGGAGCGCCCGCAGGCCCGTGCGGCCCAGCGCGCGCTCGCCGAGGAGCTGACGACACTGGTGCACGGCGCCGATCAGTGCGCCGCGGTCATCGCCGCGTCCAAGGCGCTGTTCGGTCAGGGTGAGCTCGGCGACCTCGACGAGGCGACGCTGAGCGCGGCCCTCTCCGAGCTGCCGCGCGTCCAGGTCAGCGAGCTCGGCCCGGTGGTGGACCTCCTCGCGGAGGTCGGCCTGGTGGCGAGCAAGTCCGCGGCCCGGCGGACGGTCAAGGAGGGCGGGGCCTACGTGAACAACGCGAAGGTCGCCTCCGAGGACGCCGTGCCCTCCCGCGAGGAGCTCCTGCACGGGCGCTGGCTGGTGCTGCGCCGGGGCAAGAAGAACCTGGCGGCGGTCGAGGTCACCGCGGGCTGACGTTCCCGTACACATGTGGAAGGGGTCGGCCCGTGCGGGCCGACCCCTTCCACATGCCGCGTACCCGCAGGTCAGGCCCGCTGCTGTTTGTTGCCTCTGATCATCTTGTACAGCATGTCTCCGACGCCCACGACGACGAGAGCCGCCACGAGTTGCAGGGCGTGCCGGCCCCAGTCGATGCCCTTGGTGTCAGCGATGCCGAACCCAGAGGCAAGCGAGTTGCCGATGATCGCGCCGATGATGCCGAAGATCGTGGTCAGCCAGAGCGGACTGTGCTGCTTTCCGGGCAGGATCGCCTTGGCGATAAGCCCCAGCACGAATCCGACGACGATGGCCCACAACCAGCTCATAGCTGCCTCCTCATCCGGCTCAACATGAGCATTACGGTCAGTGTCGACCGATCCTCCATACGGCGCATGTCGGGCAGGCCCATACGTGGCATGACGCAGGCAGGACACCGAGAAGGGACCTGCCCCGGTCTCGAAGGCTGCGCAGCCCCGGCGTAACGTGGAGCGGGTCCGGGCCGGGGAGCGCCCGGCTTCTTGTGAGCAGGCGGTGGAATGTGATGCGGAAGCAGAGCGGCGCCCAGGTCTTCCGGATCACAGGGGCCCGGCAGTCACTGGCGGACGATGTGCGCGGCAGGCAGCGCCGGTACGTGATCTCGATGTCGATCCGTACTCTTTCGGTCATTGCCGCGGCGGTGCTGTGGAACGTCGAGCGGCATGTCGCCCTCGTCGCTCTGGTGCTCGGCATCCTCCTCCCGTACATCTCCGTCGTGATCGCCAACGCGGGCCGGGAGAACATTCCTTCGCTGCCGTCGACCTTCGTACCGGCACCGTCCCGGCCGATACTCCCGCCGCCGACGGCGCACGGCGAGTCCGCGGAACCCGTCCCGGAAGCCGGAACCGGCCCCGCGCCGGACGAGCCCAACACCCCGTCAGGTCACCAGAACTGACCGTCGACGTTGCGCCAAGCTCAAGAAAACCTCAGATCAATCATGTAGTTCCGGTGCCAGGCACTGGGTCCCCCATGACATACTTCGTACGCGCTCCGCATCCCCCGTCGGAGCGACAGACCGACGCCGGGCAGCTCCCCCCGTGGCTGCTCGGCGTCGCCTTGTTTTGAACGCACTTGGACGTTATCTGTGAGCGACGAAACACCGATCTGTTCCGCCAAGGGCTGCCGCGCCGCCGCGGTGTGGGTGCTCGCGTGGAACAACCCGAAGATCCACACTCCGGAGCGCCGCAAGACGTGGCTCGCATGTGAGGAACACCGCGAGCACCTCTCTCAATTCCTGGGCGTACGCAGCATGTTGAAGGACGTCGTGCCGCTGGCCGAGTGGGAAGCGCGCAGCGAGCCCTCCGACTCCTAGCCGCCGATCGCCGACATCGGGCGCTCGGGCTGCAGGAACGTCGGGTCGTCGAGGCCCGAACCCGCCTTCTTGCCCCACATCGCGAGCTTCCATATGCGCGCGATCGCCTCGTCCGAGCCGGACTCGCTGTCCTCTTCGTTCGCCCGCAGGGCCGCCCGCAGGTCGGTCTCCTCGGAGGCGAACAGGCACGTGCGGACCTGACCGTCGGCCGTGAGGCGGGTGCGGTCGCAGGCCGAGCAGAACGGGCGGGTGACGGAGGCGATGACGCCGACGCGATGGGGGCCGCCGTCCACGAGCCAGCGCTCGGCCGGCGCGGAGCCGCGCTCACCGGAGCCCTCTTCGGTGAGCTCGAAGCGCGTACGCAGCGACTCCAGGATGTCACCGGCGGTGATCATGCCGTCGCGCTTCCAGCCGTGCTGGGCGTCCAGCGGCATCTGCTCGATGAAACGCAGTTCGTAGTCGTTCTCGACGGCCCAGGCGAGCAGGTCCGGGGCCTCGTCGTCGTTCAGGCCCGGCATCAGGACCGTGTTGACCTTGACCGGGGTCAGACCCGCGTCGCGGGCGGCCTCGAGGCCCTCCAGGACGTCCTTGTGGCGGTCGCGGCGGGTGAGGGTCTTGAAGACGTCCGGGCGCAGCGTGTCCAGGGAGACGTTGACCCGGTCGAGGCCCGCGGCCTTGAGGGCCTTGGCGGTGCGCTTGAGTCCGATGCCGTTCGTCGTCAGGGACATCCTGGGGCGCGGCTCCAGCTGGGCGCAGCGCTCGACGATGCCGACGAGGCCGGGGCGCAGGAGCGGCTCGCCGCCGGTGAAGCGGACCTCGGTGATGCCGAGCTGCGTCACGGCGATCCGGACGAGGCGGACGATCTCGTCGTCGCTGAGAAGGTCGGACTTGGACAGCCACTGCAGGCCCTCTTCGGGCATGCAGTACGTGCACCGCAGATTGCATTTGTCGGTCAGCGAAACCCGGAGATCGGTGGCCACTCGGCCGTAGGTGTCGATGAGCACGTGGGCCCCCTCCCTGATCCTGCTTGAGCCGGTTCGGTTCGGATACCACGAGCCTACGCGACGGGACTGACACCGACCCGGGCCCGATCCCACGAGGAGCGGCACGGCCGCGTCGTAGAGATCTACCAATGATCTACGACGCGGCCGCTGACGTGCGTGTTCCAGAGGGGGCAGGCGGGCTCAGAGGGCTCCGGTACCCGTGAGGGACCGCACCTCAAGCTCCGCGTACTTGCCCTTGTCGGGCTCCTCCTTCGACAGGAGCGTGCCGAGCCAGCCGAGCAGGAAGCCCACCGGGATCGAGATGAGGCCCGGGTTCTCCAGCGGGAACCAGTGGAAGTCGACGCCCTTGAACATCGACGTCTTCGGGTTGCCCGAGACGACCGGCGAGAACAGCACCAGGAAGACCGCCGTGAAGAGGCCTCCGTAGATCGACCAGAGCGCGCCCTGCGTGGTGAAGCGCTTCCAGAAGAGGCTGTAGAGGATCGTCGGCAGGTTGGCGGAGGCCGCGACGGCGAAGGCGAGCGCGACGAGGCCCGCCACGTTCAGGTCGCGGGCGAGCGCGCCGAGGGCGATGGAGACGATGCCGATGAAGACCGTCGCCCAGCGGGCCGCCTTCATCTCCTGCTTCTCGGTGGCCTTGCCCTTCTTGATGACGTTGGCGTAGATGTCGTGCGCGAACGACGAGGACGAGGCGAGCGTCAGGCCGGCGACGACCGCGAGGATCGTGGCGAACGCGACCGCGGAGATCGTGGCGAGCAGGATCGCGCCCCACGACGAGTCGACGCCGCCCAGATGGAGTGCGAGCAGTGGCGCCGCCGTATTGCCCGCCGGGTTGGACGCGATGATCTCGGCCGGCTTGATGAGCGCCGCGGCACCGAAGCCGAGCGCGATCGTCATCAGATAGAAGGCGCCGATGATGCCGATCGCCCAGTTCACGGACTTACGCGCGGCCTTGGCTGTCGGCACCGTGTAGAAGCGGATCAGGATGTGCGGCAGGCCCGCGGTGCCGAGCACCAGGGCGATGCCGAGCGAGATGAAGTCCAGCTTCGAGGTGGACGTGGCGCCGTACTTGAGCCCCGGTTCGAGGAACTTGGTGCCCTGACCGCTGTTGGAGGCGGCCGTGCCGAGCAGGTCCGAGATGTTGAAGTCGAACTTCAGGAGGACCAGGAAGGTCAGGAGGAGCGTGCCCGCGATGAGCAGGACGGCCTTCACCATCTGGACCCACGTGGTCCCCTTCATGCCGCCGATGGTGACGTACACGATCATCAGCAGGCCGACGAGAGCGACGATCGCGACCTTGCCCGCGTCGGACATGATGCCGAGAAGCAGCGAGACGAGGACGCCCGCGCCCGCCATCTGCGCGAGCAGGTAGAAGATCGACACGATGATCGTGGACGTGCCGGCGGCAGTACGTACTGGGCGCTGGCGCATGCGGTAGGCGAGGACGTCGCCCATCGTGTAGCGGCCGGAGTTGCGCAGCGGTTCGGCGACCAGGAGGAGCGCCACGAGCCAGGCGACCAGGAAGCCGATGGAGTACAGGAAGCCGTCGTAGCCGAAGAGCGCGATGGCGCCCGCGATACCGAGGAAGGACGCGGCCGACATGTAGTCGCCGGAGACCGCGAGGCCGTTCTGGAAGGCGGTGAACTGGCGGCCGCCCGCGTAGAAGTCGGCGGCGCTCTTGGTCTGGCGTCCTGCCCAGACGGTGATGACCAGAGTGGCGACGACGAAGACGGCGAACAGGGAGATGATCAGCGGCCGGTGCTCGCTCGCCTCACCCGCGGCCAGGACTGTGGTGTTCAGCGCGGGGCTCATGCGCCGCCCTCCATACGGGACTTGATCGCCTCGGCCTTGGGGTCGAGCTTGGTGGCCGCGTGGCGGGAGTACCACCAGGCGATGAGGAACGTGGTCAGGAACTGCGCGAGGCCGAGGACGAGGGCGACGTTGATATTGCCGAACAGCTGGGTGCCCATGAAGTCACCCGCGTAGTTCGAGAGCAGCACGTACGCCAGGTACCAGACGATGAAGGCGACGGTGAGCGGAAAGGCGAAGGAGCGGTGTGCCTTGCGGAGTTCACCGAACTCGGGGCCCGCTTGTTCCTCGAGGAATTCTGCCGTGGTCGGCGCGTACGGAGCGGGGGCTTCTCCGTCCTTGGACGGTGGGGATGCTTCGGGGGCCACGGAGTCTCCTCGTGGTGCGGGTGCGGTGGGGACGGACAGCTGATCCATGGACTCTCTTCGATCCGGCAGTGATACGGATCACGTGAGCCACGGATGGCGATGCTAAGGCCACGAGGCGTGATCCGACAGGGGGGTTGATGTTGCCTCTGTTAACGGTTCAACGTCATGACGGCACGCATGGCGCGGCACGGTGCGCTGCTTTCTTCCGGAATCCATTGCTGGCCTGGGAGTTCTGGGGATAGCTTCACCCTGCACGCCCCGTCATGTACCTGCCCGATCACTAGATGTGTTCGGGCAGTTCACGTATCCGGATGATGTGGAGACCCCATGGCTCATCTGCGTTCCAGACGCCGAATCGCGCTCACCGTGCCCCTCGGCATAGCGCTCGCCGCGTCGGTCGGTTTCGCCCCGGGCATCGCGACCGCGGCCCCCGACGCCCCCGCCACCGCGTCGGCCAGGGCAGAGGCCCCGAAACTCGCGTACGTCGTCAACACCCGCACGGACGCCAAGACGATCGCGTACGTCAAAAGGGCGATCGCCAAGGCTGACGGTTCCGTCGTCGTCGCGTACCCGAAGATCGGCGTCATCGTCGCGCACTCGGCCAACCCCGACTTCGGCAAGGAGCTGCGTAAGGTCAGGGGCGTCCACTCCGCGGGCGCGACCCGCACCTCGCCCCTGACGGCGGCGGGCACGACGGAGGAGGGCGCACCGACCCTCCTGTCGAAGTCCGAGGCCAAGTCGCTCAAGGCGCGGGCCGACGCGGGCGCCGAGCCGCTCGAGGCCGACCAGTGGGATCTGCGCGCGATAGGCGCCGACAAGGCAGCGAAGATAAACCCGGGCAGCAAGAAGGTCACCGTCGGCGTCATCGACACCGGAGTCGACGACACCCACCCCGACCTCGCGCCCAACTTCTCGGCCTCGCAGTCGGCGAGCTGTGTCGGCGGCAAGGCGGACACCTCGCCCGGCGCCTGGCGCCCGGAGAAGCCGGACCACTACCACGGCACGCACGTGGCCGGCGAGATAGCCGCCGCGCGCAACGGCGTGGGCGTCGCGGGCGTCGCGCCCGGCGTGAAGGTCGCGGGCATCAAGGTGGCCGACCCGGTCAGCGAGCTGTTCTACCCGGAGAGCGTCGTCTGCGCCTTCGTGTTCGCCGCCGACAAGGGCATCGAGGTCACGAACAACAGCTACTACGTGGACCCGTGGCTCTACAACTGCATGGACGACCCGGACCAGCGGGCCATCGTCGACGCGGTCAACCGGGCCCAGCTGTACGCCCAGAAGAAGGGCACCCTGAACCTCGCGTCGGCGGGCAACTCCAACCACGACCTCGCCGCCGACGAGATCCTGGACGATTCGAGCCCGGACGACTCGACGCCGGTGCCGCGCACCATCGACCCGTCCAAGTGCTTCGACATCCCGACGCAGCTTCCCGGCGTGGTCACGGTCAGCGCGACGGGCGTGCAGAACCTCAAGTCGTACTACTCCACGTACGGCAAGGGCGTCATCGACATCGCCGCCCCGGGTGGCGACGCCCGCCAGATCCCGGCCGACACCCCCTCGAAGAACGGCCGCATCCTCTCCACGATGCCGGGCAACCAGTACGGCTGGCTGCAGGGCACGTCGATGGCGTCACCGCACGCCGCGGGCGTGGCCGCGCTCCTGAAGTCGACGCACCCCAAGGCGAGCCCCGCCGAGATCCAGCGGCTTCTCAAGAAGCAGGCCGACAACCCGGGCTGCCCGACGACGCCGTACGACCCGGACGGTGACGGCAAGGTCGACGCCGTCTGCGAGGGCGGCAAGAACAACAACGGCTTCTACGGCAGCGGGATCGTCGACGCGCTCGACGCCGTGAAGAAGTGAGGGGCTCGCACACCATGACCACCCCCCTCACGCGCTCCCGGCGCGTGCTCGCACTCCCGCTCGGCATGGCGGTGGCATCGGCCGTCGCCTTCCTGCCGGGCACGGCATCGGCTCAGCCCGATGCCGCGTCCGGGCCGAGCGGCCCGGTGTCGTCCGTCGTGTCCGGCCTCGGCGCGTCCCTCACGGACGGCACGTCGATGAGCTACGTCGTCAATGTCCGCGCCGGGCACGGCGGTTCGCCGTCCGGCAAGACATCGGCGTACGTGAAGAAGGCCATCGCCAAGGCGGGCGGCAAGGTCGTCATCGCGTACGACAGGATCGGCGTGATCGTCGTCCACTCGTCGGACGCGGACTTCGCCAAGAAGATCCGCGGGGCGAAGGGCGTCGCTTCGGCGGGCGCCACCCGTACGGCTCCGCTGTCCGCGCAGTCCGACGACGCGCTGGAGGCCGACCGGCCACTGAGTGCCGCCGAGGCGAAGCAGGCGGCAGGGCAGGCGGCCCCGGGCCAGGACGAGCTGGAGCCGCTCCAGTGGGACCTGCCCGCCATCAAGGCGGACAAGGCCCACAAGGAGTCCCTGGGCAGCTCCAAGGTCACCGTCGGCGTCCTGGACTCCGGCGTGGACGACACGCACCCGGACATCGCGCCGAACTTCGACGCGAAGGCGTCCGCGAGCTGCCTGGGCGGCGTGCCCGTGCAGAAGGGCGACGCGTGGCGTCCGGTGGCCGGGGAGAGCGACCACGGCATGCACGTGGCGGGCACGATCGCCGCCGCGAAGAACGGCACCGGCGTCACCGGCGTCGCTCCGGGCGTGAAGGTGGCGAGCCTGAAGGTGGCCGAGCCGGAGACCGGCATGTACTACACGGAGGCCGTGGTCTGCGGCTTCATGTGGGCGGCCGATCACGGGGTCGACGTCACCAACTCCAGCTACTACACCGACCCGTGGCTCTTCAACTGCAAGACGGACGACGACCAGAAGGCCCTGGTCGACGCCGTCGGGCGGGCCACCCGTTACGCGGAGCGCAAGGGTGCGGTGAACGTCGCGGCGGCCGGTAACGCCGAGACGGACCTCGCGCAGGACGAGATCGTCGACGACTCCAGCCCGGACGACACGACGCCGGTGCCGCGGACGATCAAGACCGCGGACTGCTTCGACATCCCGTCGCAGCTTCCGGGTGTGGTGACCGTCTCGGCCACCGGCGCCAAGGGCATCAAGTCCTCGTACTCGAACTACGGCAAGGGCGTCATCGACATCGCGGCGCCGGGCGGCGACTCCACGAAGTTCCAGACGCCGGACGCACCGGCCACGGACGGCCGCATCCTGTCGACGCTTCCGGGCGGCAAGTTCGGCTACAAGGCGGGTACGTCGATGGCGTCACCGCACGCCGCGGGCGTCGCCGCGCTCATCAAGTCGGCCCACCCGCACGCGTCTTCGGCGAAGGTGAAGGCGCTGCTCTACGGCGAGGCCGATGCCATGAAGTGCACCGATCCGTACGACATCGACGGTGACGGCAAGGTCGACGCGGTCTGCGCGGGCGGCAAGAACAGGAACGGCTTCTACGGCGTGGGCATGATCGACGCACTCGACGCCGTGCGGAGGTAGCGGGTTCGTAAGGCGGACCGGGCCGGGCGGCTGTGTGCCGCCCGGCCCTTCGCGAGAGGATCTCGTCCCATGGACGAGTACCGGAATTCCGCACTCGGCTCCGCCGACACGGACAGCGGGGTGCCCGGGCCCGTCCGGCCCGCCTGACGGCTGGTGCTCCCGTTCGTGGCCACGGTGACCGTGCTGCCCGTGTGGTGGGTGGTCTCGACAAGCGGACGAGGAAGCTGTCGGCCCCGAAGGACCCCAGGACCCCGGAGCCGCCCAGGGTGTGTGTGGTCCCGCTGCGGTTCTGGCGCGGCGTCGGCGGCTCCTACGTGGTGCGGATGGCCGCCCCGCTGGGCTGGGACCTCCAGCCGTCGGAGCCGGAGGTCGGAGCCGGAGGTCGGAGCCGGAGAAGGAGATCAGACGCGGGTGGACGGCCGCCGCTCCCACGCAGTGGCACGAACCGGTACGCCGCCCGCGAAGCTTCCGCCGGGCGGAATGACCTTCAGCCAGTTGTTTGCCAGGACTTGCCCGTTAAGGGTGCACCTGGTGAAGATCATGTGGTGAGCTCCATACAACCGTCCGCCGACTCCGGCGGCGAGGCCTCGGCGGACGCGGTCGCCGCCACGCCCCACGCCTCGCACAGCGCGCCGCGCCGACGCCCCTCCACGGCCCGCGCGGTCGCCGTGCTCGTCCTGGTGCTCGTCGCCGCCCTCATCCCCCTGCTCGGCCCGTCGGCGGCGCTGAACGGCACCGGGGAGGCCGAGGCGCCCGGCACGGCCGGGATCACGTTCCTGCGGACGGTCACGTTCGCCGCGCTGTGCGTGCAGTTGGGCGAGATCTACGCGATCCGTCTGGCCCGCAGGGTGCCGGGGGCGCCGCTGGACCGTGAGCCGCGGAGCTGGGCGGCGTACGCGGCGGGCGCCGGCATCGTCGCCGCGCTCGGCCTCGCTTCGGTGGTGGCCACCGGCAACCTGGTGCCTCACCGGCTCTCCGACATGGACATCGGCGGCCTCTACGCGTCACGGGACGGCAGGCTGGCGCTCCTGGAGGTCAACGCCTTCATCGTGGCGCTGCTCTGCTCGCGCTCACGGCGGCCTTCCACTGCCGCGCTTCCGCTGGCCGCCGTGATCGTGGCGGAGGCGCTGCGGGCCCACTCTCCGGTGGAGGACGCCCCTCTCATCGGCACCGGTCTGACGCTGGTGCATCTGACCTGCGGGGTGCTGTGGGCGGGCGGCCTGTTGCAGGTGATGCGCATGCTGCGGCTGTGGCGGCCGTTCGCCCCGGAGGCGGGCGCGGCGGTACTGGGGCTCTACGCGCGCGTGGCGGCCGTTCTGTTCGCCGCGATCACGGTGACAGGGGTGTGCAGCACTCTGCGCCGGATGCCGGCGAGCACGGTCGTCGGTCAGCTCACGGACACGGCCTACGGGCGCACGCTGCTCGCCAAGGTGCTCCTGGTGGTGGTCGTGGCCGCCCTCGCCCTGCTCGCGCGCCGACGGCTGCGCAGGGCCACCGACCCGGTCTCCGCGTACTCCCCCGCGCGCGGGGAGGTCATCGCGCTCGGTCTGGTCGTGGCGGTGTCGGCGCTCCTGACGGCGTTGCCGCTGCCGATTCGCTGGTGAGTCGCGCGGGGCGTGCCTCTAGTACGCCTCTGACCAGCAGGAACTGCGCGGCGATATAGGTGAGCATGATCCAGAAGTCGGGGCGCGGGGCCTGTGGCCACTCGGCGACGCCGGTCGCGATGAGGGTGTCCGACAGGAGGAACAGCGCGCCGCCCGCCGCCGCGATGAGCCCCAGCCTCGTGGCGGCGAACGCCATCGCGGTGAGCAGCAGGCTGTAGCCCGCCACCGGACCGCGCATGTCCGCGGGGAGGTCCGGCCAGAGCAGGGCGACCGTGCCGATGAGGGCGGTGGCGTACGCGGCCACCAGGCATGCGCCGCGCGCGCGTGACGTGCCGCCGCGCTTGGAGCCATGGCGCTTGAAGAGGACGAGGTAGCAGATGTGGCCTGCCGCGAAGGAGCCCATTCCCGCCAGGAACGCGGGGTCGGCGTCGAAGAGGAGGAGGGTGTCGCCTCCCCAGCCGAAGAGGAGAGCGGCGGCCAGTAGGCGCGGGCCTTTGACCGTGAACACGTACGCCGCCAGGAGCGGCATGAGGAGGGGCTTGAAGACGGCGTGGGCCGCGTCCGAGTCGGCCAGGAGTGCCGCCAGGTCGCCGACTGCGGCGAGGCCGAACGTCGCGAGGAGCAGCCGCGCTCCGGCGGACGCCTCTGGTTCGCCGCCCGGCGCCGCGGGACGTGCCCAGTTCCGCCTCGCGGAAGGCCTGCCCACCACGGGGACAGGGCTCATGCCGCGCCCTCCGCCACCGGCTCTGGTGCCGCCTGTGGCGCCGTCCGCGCCTGTGGCTGCCAGCCCGGCCCCCGGAACAGTCGTCCGCCCCGCTCGCGCCAGCTGGTCGCCTTCCTGAGGTCCTCGGCTATCGCCGCGTACTCGTGCGTGGCCACTCGCAGTGGGTTGTGCGTGGCGATGTTCTTCGTGAGGCCGTAGACCGGGGGGTCCGTCTCCGCGACCCAGGAGCCGAAGAAGCGGTCCCAGATGATCAGGATGCCGCCGAAGTTGCGGTCGAGGTAGCCGCCCTGCGACGCGTGGTGGACGCGGTGGTGGGAGGGCGTGTTGAAGACGAACTCGAAGGGCCGTGGCAGCTTGCCGATGCGTTCGGTGTGGATCCAGAACTGGTAGACGAGGTTCGCCGACGAGCAGAACGCGAGCGCCGCCGGGTGCACGCCGAGGGCGATCAGCGGGATGTAGAACGGCCAGACCGTCAGGCTGGTCCAGGGCTGGCGCAGCGCCGTCGTGAGGTTGAACTTGCGGCTCGAGTGGTGCACGACGTGGCAGGCCCACAGGATGCGGATGACGTGGTGCCCGCGGTGCGACCAGTAGTAGAAGAAGTCCTGCCCGAGCAGCATCAGCGGGATCGTCCACCACAGGACGGGGATGTGCAGCGGCGTCAGCGCGTACACCGCCGTGTAGATCGCGACGATGGGGATCTTCCACAGGAAGTCGAAGACGAGGCTGCCGAGCCCCATGGTGATGGAGGTGGCGGCGTCCTTCGTCTCGTACCCGGCTTCGTCCTCGTCGGGATGGATCCGGTGGCTCACGATCTCCACCACGGTGAGCAGCACGAAGGCGGGGATGGACCACAGCACGACATCGGGCAGGTTCGGCGGCATGCGTGCACCGTAAGGGCCCGTCGTCGGCCGCCGCTAGACGTAGTTACCGACAAGTATTACCAGCGGTAAGGCGGTGAACGTTGGTGATCTCCGCCAAAAGCGGACGCTCGGACAAACGCGGGCGCTCGGACAAACGCGCACGCGCAGACAAACGCGCACGCTCAGACACCCACCGCCCCGAGCAGCGCCCCCGCCCCGTACGTCACCGCCATCGCGAGCGCCCCTCCCCCTATGTTGCGCACCACGGCGGGCCGCACCTGCGCCGAGCCGAGCCGCGCGCTGCTCCAGCCCGTGAGGGCGAGCGCGCCGAGGACCGAGACGACGGTGACCCCAAGACGCCAGTCGGCGGGCGGCAGGACGATGGCGAGAAGCGGAAGGAGCGCGCCCACCGTGAAGGCCACGAAGCTGGCCCAGGCGGCGTGCCACGGGTTGGTGAGTTCGTCGGGGTCGATACCGAGCTCCACGCGCGCGTGCGCCCGCAGCGCGTCCCGCTCGGTGAGCTGCTCGGCCGCCTCCCTTGCCACCTCGCGGCTCAGCCCCCGGTCCGCCAGGAGATCCGTCAGCTCGACCAGTTCGGCCTCGGGCTGCTCCCGCAGCTCGCGCTTCTCCATGGCGAGGGCGGCCTTCTCGGAGTCGCGCTGGGTGGACACGGAGACGTACTCGCCCGCGGCCATCGACATCGAACCGGCGAGCAGCCCGGCGAGTCCGGCCGTGAGCAGCGTGCTGCGGTCGCCGGTCGCACCCGCCACGCCGACGACGAGTCCCGCCGTGGAGACGATGCCGTCGTTGGCCCCGAGCACCGCCGCACGCAGCCAGTTGAGGCGCGACGCGAGAGCGCCGCCGTGCGGTTCGTCATGTCCAGCTGCCTGATCGCTCACCCGGGGAGGGTCTCACCCCCGGGTGGGCGAGTTCGGCAGGGGCACGCCGTCACCAGACGCGCGCCGCCCCTCCCTTGGCGAACACCGGGCTCGTCGCTCCTGCCGGTGTCTCCTTGAGGGGCTCGTCCAGTTCCTGGACCGTCGGTCCCACGCGCGCGGCGATCGCCCCGAGCCGCTCCAGGTCGAAGCCGTAGACACCGGCCGCGTTGCCTCCGACCATGGCCGCTATCTCGTCCTTCGGCAGGCCCGCGTAGGCGATGCGGAGACCTTCGCGCGAGTACGGGTGCGTGCCCTCGTCGTGCGGATAGTCGCTGCCCCACATGATCTTGTCCAGGCCGATCCGGTCCCTCATCAGCGCCTCGTGCGGGCGCATGAAACTCGCACCGACGAAGCAGTTCTCGCGCCAGACCTCGGACGGGCCCTTGCCCATCGAATCGGCCAGCCCCGCACCGAACTTCGCCTCCGCGGTCCCGGCGGTGTCCGCCTTCGACGCCGCCGCGACCAGGCGCCCGTGGTAGTAGTCCAGCATGTCGAGCACACCCGGGATCCAGCCCGATCCCTGCTCGGTGAGCACCAGCCGCAGCTCGGGGTGGCGCCGGAAGGCGCCGCCGAACACCAGGTGCCACAGCGCCCGGTGCGAGAACCACGTGGTCTCCACCATGAAGACGGCCCGCGCGGCCGGTTCGTCGCCCAGCGGCGGCGACGCGGAGCCCGCATGGTGGTTGACCGGTACGCCGCGCTCGGCACAGGCCGCCCAGATCGGGTCGTACGCCGCCGAGTAGAGCTCAGGGAGTCCGCTGCCCGGTGGCGTGCCGGGCAGCAGCAGGCCGCCGCTCAGACCCGCGTCGGCCGAGCGGTGGATCTCCTTGACGGCCTCGTCCACGTCGTTCAGGAGGATCTGGAAAACGCCCGCCCTGCGGCCCGGGGCCGCGGCGCAGAAGTCGGCGAGCCAGCGGTTGTGGGCGCGCAGACCCGCCCAGCGCTGCTCGAACTCCGCACGCGTGGGCGCCGGGGCCATCAGGGAGGCGGTCGGGAAGAACGGCGGGATGGTGTTCGGGAAGACGACCTCGGCGACGATGCCGTCCTTCTCCAGTTCGGCGAGGCGGCGGCCGGAGTTCCAGTTGCGGTCGGCGGTGTCGGCGAGCAGGTCCTCGTACGGATTGACGTAGGTGGCCGCCCACGCGTCGAACGCGTCGTGGAAGCCGGACTCCAAGTAGGGCTTGTAGTCCAGGAGATCGGCGCCCGCGTGGCAGTCGGCCGAGATGACGGTGTAGCGCTCTTCGGCCGTGTTCTCACTCATGGATCCGCTCACGTCCTCGGTCACGTCCTCGGTCATGTCCTCGGTCATGTCTGTGCCCCCAGTACCGGGAAGTCGTGGTCCGTGAGCCAGTGGCGCCCCACCTCGCGCGAGCGCGCCCAGGACGCCTCGACCGCCGTCTGATCGGCATCCTGGCCCAGTTCGGCGGGCGTCGGGCCGATCCGGCGGGCCAGCGGCGCCAGCTTCTCGGTGTCGAAGCCGAACACCTCCGCCGCCGCCAGCCCCAGCATCCGGCGGCTCTCCCCCACCGGGATGTCGTGGAAGGTCTTCTTCAGCCACGCGCGCGTGTCGGGCCAGGTCCCTTCGGGGTGCGGGAAATCGCTGCCCCAGAGGATGTTGTCGACGCCGATCTCGTAGCGCTGGGCGAGTTCACGGCGCTTGGTGTTGGTGGCGCAGATGAAGATCTGCCGGTCCAGGTACTCGTGCGGGGACCGCTTGAGCTCAGCGAACGGCGAGAGCTTCTTGCCGCCGTGCGCGCCCAGGTAGAGGCGGTCCATGAACCACAGGAGGTTCGGCAGCCACCAGCAGCCGGACTCCGCGACGCCGAACTTCAGCCCCGGATGACGTTCGAAGACACCGGACCAGAGCATGAACCACAGTGGCCGCGCGGGCCACCAGGTCACTTCGGAGACGTAGATCCCCAGGTGATCGCCGTACTCGTGGCGGGGCGCCGCCCCGGAGTGGGTCACCACGGGCATCGCGCACTCGGCCGCCGCCGCCCACACGGGGTCGTAACGGCGGTCGTGGTAAGGCGCCTTGTCGACCCACATGGAGGGGATCATCAGCGCGCCGAGCCCGGACTCCTTGGCCCGGTGGACCTCGGCGACGACACGGTCGACCTCGCCGGTGATGGGCAACAGGGCGACACCGCAGTGCCGTTCGGGGTGCTCGGAGACGAACTCGGCGAGCCAGCGGTTGTGCGCCTGCGCGCCCGCCATGCCCAGCTCCGGGTCCTGGTCACCCGAGAGGCCGAGGCCCACCCCGAAGGGCGCGGCCGTCTGGCTGTCGACGGCGTCCGCGTCGGGGAAGACGACCTCGGCGACCACTCCGTCGCCGTCGAGCTCCTTGAGGCGCTGCGCGGTCTCCCAGCCGCCGCGCAGACCCTCCTCGTTGTCCTGGAACCACTTGGCGGCGAACGCGTCGTTACGGATGCCGAGCCGGGTCGCCTCCGCGCGGCGGGCGTCGCGCTCCCCCAGGAACCGGTCGAACTCCCGGTGGAAGCGGCTGTCGAGATAGGGCCGGTACTCCTCGGTGGGAAGCCCGGCGTGGCAGTCGGAGGAGATGATCAGGTACGGGTCGTTCTGCTGAGCGCTTCGCTGAGCGCCTTGCTGAGCCGTCATCACACGTCCCTCAGTCAGTCGAGGATGAAGCTTTCCAGGTACGCCGGGTTGGCGCGGTCCAGCATCGAGAGCGACCTGGCCTTGATCTGCCGGTCGCTGTGCTCGCTCTCGGGCAGCAGCCAGAAACGGTTGGCCGCGATCCCCTCCGCCACGAAGTCCGCGACCTGCTCGACCGGGGTGAACTCCACCTCCTGGCCCGCGTCCTTCATCGCGGACTCCCACTGGCCGAGGCTGCGGTAAGGGGTCTTGCGGGGGCGGGACTTGGCATACCGGTCGGGACGGTTGCGGTGCGACTCCCACAGCCCCGTACGCAGCATGTGCGGCCCCGGAAAGAGCACGGAGGCGCCCACGCGCGCGTGCTCCGCCCTCAGATGCGCGTACAGGGACTCCGTCATCGTCACGACGGCCGCCTTGGTGACCGCGTACACGGACGCCGTCGGCAGCGGTGCGATGCCGCCGTCACCGGAGGACGTGTTGACGACGTGACCGGGCCCGCCGCCCGCGATCATCCGGGGCACGAAGGCCTGGATGCCGTGGAAGACACCCCACACATTGACCTCGAAGGCCCACTTCCAGTCGTTCGGCTCGTGCTCCCACATGCGGCCCTCGGCGCCCGAGCCGACACCCGCGTTGTTGCACAGCACATGGACGGCGCCGAACTTCTCGTACGCCGCCTCGGCGAGGGCGAAGACCTGCTCGCGCGAGCCGACGTCGACCACGCGCGCGTGCACGCTCGCCCCGTCCTCGCGCAGCCCCGCCGCCGCCTTCTCCAGGGCGCCCTCCTCGACGTCCGCCAGGACCACCTTCAGTCCTTCCGCCGCGAACCGCCGCGCCATGGCGAGACCGATGCCGCTCGCCGCGCCCGTGACGACGGCGACCTGTCCTTCCCGCAGCTCCATCTCAGACGCTCCCCTCGGGCGGGCCGTCGAGGATCTGCTGCGGGTCGTCGTAGCGCTGGTGGATGTAGGGAAGCAGCGCCTGCGCGCTGACCCGCTCGGCCACCCGGCCCTTCTGGTCGGTGGTCTTCTCTCCGATGGTGATCTCGACGACCGCGCGTACGGGGAGGTCGGCGACCGGGTCGTACATCGACTCGCGCAGCACGACGTCCCCGGTGATGCCCTCCAGCTTGCGGACCTTCTCGTTGCGTACGCAGTGCACGAGCACCGGATCCGCGTCGAAACCCGAACCGTCCACCGCGGGCAGGAACTTGAAGTAGAAGTCGGTCTTCTGGACCGGCTCGGGAAGCGGCAGCGCGCCGCTGACCGCGCCGCGCACCTCCACGAAGGCGATGCCGTGCCGGGCCAGCGAGGCCCGGACGACGAGGCCGTCGCGCTCCACCTCGACCTCGCCCAGCTTCTTCGGCTCTCCGAAGACCTCGCGCCCGCCGATCAGCGCCCGCTCGTGGGTCATCGGCATCACCAGCGGGTACCAGCCCCGCACCCCGTCGTGCTCGGCGGCGACGGCCACCGAGCCCGCGCCGAGCGGATACCCGGGCAGGTCGACCTTGCTGATGTTGGCCCGCACCAGAGGCCGGTGCGGGGGCTTCAGCGGGGGCGGCAGGACCGCCGCCACCGCGTCCGGATCGCTCTCCCAGACGGCCACCACACCGGTGGACCAGATGTCGGGCAGCTTCGAACTCGCGGTGCGCGCCGCGGCGATCTCCGCCTCGGTGCGCGCTCCATAACGTACGCGTGCCATGTCGTACCACCCTTCGTCAGGACTGCATGAGGTCTTGCGGGCGGTTCTGTAACACAGTTACAACAGGAGGCGTGAAGAGTGAAGAGACGCGTGCGCATCCGGACCCGGAACGCGGCCATCCCGAGCGGGAAGGCGGCTATCCCGACCGGGAACGCGGCCGTCTCGACCGGGAACAGGTCCTCGCCGCCGCCGCGGCCCTCGTGAAGCAGCACGGCCCGGGCGCCCTGACGATGCGCAAGCTCGCCGCCGAGCTCGGCACCGCCGTCACCTCGATCTACTGGCACGTCGGCAACCGCGAGTCGCTCCTCGACGCCCTCGTCGAGCGCACCCTCGCCGACCTCGGCGCGATCCATCCCGCGGGACGCACCCCCGACCGGCGCGTCATCTCCGTGGCGCGCGCCCTGCGCCGCCAGCTGCGCGACCACCCGCACCTCGTCGCGATGGTGCACGAACGCGGCCTCACCGAGCGGATGTTCCTGCCCGCCCAGCAGGTTCTTGTCCACGAAGTGCACGCGGCGGGCCTGCGCGGCGCCCGCGCGGCCGACGCCGTACGCGCCGTCCAGGTCCATGTCGTCGGCCACGTCCTGGTCGAGCGCAACCGCGAACGCGCGCCCGTGCAGCGGCCCGGCGAGGAGGAGCTGTGGGGCGCGCGGACGGCCGAACACGACCCGGCACTCGCCCGCGCGCTCGCCACGCCCGCCGACCCCGAGGCACTGTTCACCCTGTCGACAAGGGCACTGGTGTCCGGACTTCTCGGCGAGGGATCCGGCAGAAGCACGCACTCCGGCGGCGGAATCGGCCGGGCGACAGACCCGCGTACCGGACCGGGGACCTGACTGTCAGTCGCGGCCCGTATCCTCAGGGACCATGCTCGAAGACCAGACGACCGCAGCGTCCGCAGCCACCTGGCCGGCCGCGTACCCAACGGGGTACGCGGTCGTCGACGTCGAGACCACAGGTCTCGCCCGCGACGACCGCATAGTGTCGGCCGCCGTCTACCGGGTGGACGCCCAGGGCGAGGTGGAGGACCACTGGTACACGCTGGTCAACCCCCAGCGCGACCCCGGACCCGTATGGATCCACGGCCTCACCAGCGACCTCCTCGCGGAGGCGCCGCTCTTCAAGGACATCGCCGAGGAGTTCGCCGCGCGCCTCGCCGACCGCGTCCTGGTCGCGCACAACGCCGTCTTCGACTGGTCGATGATCGCCAGGGAGTACGCACGCGCGGAGCTCACCGCCCCGGTGCGCCAACGCCTGTGCACCATCGCCCTCTCCAAGGAACTGGGGCTCCCGCTGCCCAACCACAAGCTGGAGTCGCTCGCCGCGCACTTCGGCGTCGAACAGCGCAACGCGCACAACGCCCTCGACGACGCGCGCGTGCTCGCCGAGGCGTTCAGGCCCAGCCTCAAGGCCGCGGCGAGCGGTGGGGTGCGGCTGCCGCTCCTGGAGTGCCGTCCGCTCACCGAGTGGTCCGACGGGGCGGCCCGGATCGTCCGCCAGGCGACAGGTCCGGGCTCCGGCTCATCCTCGTACTCCTCGTTCGGTCCGGGGAGTTGGCGTCCCTCGCGCAAGCGGCCCGCCTGCCCCTACCCCAACCCGGGGCGGTACGAAACGGGCAAACCGCTCCAGCAGGGTATGCGCGTCGCGTTCTCCGGCGACACCTCCATCGAGCGCGAGCTGCTGGAGGACCGCGCGGTCGAGGCCGGTCTGCACATCGCGACGAGCGTGTCGCGGCTGACCAGCCTGCTCGTCACGAACGACCCGGATTCGGGCACGTCCAAAACCGTGAAGGCGCGGTCCTTCGGCACGCCCGTCATCGACGAGGCCGCGTTCGGCCAACTCCTCCAGGATGTCGCTCCGGCGGCGCAGGGCTGAGCCGCCCGCGGACGTCAGACGGGTGATTATCGGCCCGGCGCCCGCCTGCTTGCTCGCATGCGGGCGCCGCGCGTCCCACCCTGTGGCGCATGGCACGTTGCGAGGTATGCGGAAACGACTACGGCATGTCCTTCGAGGTTCATGCCCAAGGGGCGGTGCACGTCTTCGACTGCTTCTCCTGCGCCATTCACCGCATGGCGCCCATCTGTGAGCACTGCCGCTGCCGGATCATCGGCCAGGGCGTGGAGGTCGAGGGGCAGTGGTACTGCGGTGCGCACTGCTCACGGGCGGAGGGGCAGGTGGGCATCGTCGACAGGGTGTGACCCGGCCGCGTGACCGGGCATCCGGGGTGCTCCCGCCGCCGCGGGATCCGGCCCTCGACGGGACCCCTCCCGGCGGGGGCCGATATGGGGCGGGTAACGTCAAAGGCGTGTACCGCTTCCTGTTGACCCGGCAGTGGGTGATCCTTACCCTCATCGGCCTCGTTCTCATCCCCACGATGATCGAGTTGGGCTTCTGGCAGTTGCACCGCCATGAGCACCGCGTCGCGCAGAACGCGGAGATCTCCAAGGCGCTCGACGCGAGGCCGGTACCGGCCGAGCGGCTGACGTCGCCCGGCCACTCCGTGGCGGACTCCGAGCGCTACCGCAGGGTGAGCGCGCAGGGGACGTACGACACGAAGGACGAGGTCGTCGTGCGGCGTCGCACGAACTCCGACGAGGAGATCGGCTTCCACGTCCTGACCCCGTTCGTCCTCGACGACGGCAAGGTCCTGCTCGTCAACCGGGGCTGGATCCCGGCGAACGGACCCCAGACCGCCTTCCCGAAGGTCCCCGCGGCGCCCAAGGGCGAGATCACCGTCACCGGCCGCATGATGGCCGACGAGACGTCCGCGCAGAGCGGCATCAAGAACATCCAGGGGCTGCCTGACCGTCAGATCATGCTGATCAGCAGCGGGCAGCAGGCGCACAGCCTCGGCAAGGAGGTGCTCGGCGGCTATGTCGAGCTGACCTCGCCGGAGCCCCCCGGGGGCTCCCCCCAGCTGATCGGCGAGCCCGAGCACGGCGACATCGGGCCGCACATGGCGTACGCCGTCCAGTGGTGGCTGTTCTGCGCGGGCGTACCCATCGGCTGGGTGGTCCTGGTGCGCAGGGAGCTGAAGGACCGCCGCGCTGCCGCCGCCGAGACACCGGCGCCGGAGGCCACGCCCGCCTCGGTGTAGTCGCCCCGCCCTCGCGTTCGACTGCCGCGAGGCGGCAGGATAGGGCCATGGATCTTGGACTGAAGGACCGCGTCTACGTCATCACCGGCGCCACCCGGGGCCTGGGCAACGCCGCCGCGCGTGCGCTGGTCGCTGACGGCGCGAAGGTACTGATCACCGGCCGGGACGAGAAGAAGGCCGCCGACGCGGCGGCCGAGCTCGGCGACAACGCCCGGGGCATCGCGGCGGACAACGCCGATCCGGCCGTCGCGGGCCGCCTCATCGCCGCCGCGCGTGAGCACTTCGGGAGCTTCGACGGTGTGCTGATCAGCGTCGGAGGGCCCGCGCCGGGTTTCGCCGCCGACAATACGGACGAGCAGTGGGAGTCGGCTTTCGAGTCCGTCTTCCTCGGGGCGGTGCGCCTTGCCCGCGGCGCGGCGGCGGAGCTCGGTGAGGGGGGCGTCATCGGCTTCGTGCTCTCCGCCTCCGTGCACGAGCCGATTCCGGGTCTCACCATCTCCAACGGGCTGCGGCCCGGACTCGCGGGCTTCGCGAAGTCGCTCTCCGACGAGCTCGGCCCTCGGGGCATCCGCGTCGTCGGGCTGCTTCCGTCCCGGATCGACACGGACCGGGTGCGGCAGCTCGACGGGCTTTCGGCGGACCCCGAGGCGACTCGGGCGGGCCACGAGTCGCGGATTCCGCTGCGGCGGTACGGGACTCCGGAGGAGTTCGGACGGACCGCGGCGTTCTTCCTCTCGCCTGCGGCGTCCTATCTGACGGGGGTCATGCTGCCGGTGGACGGCGGAGCGCGGCACGGGTTCTGATCCCCGACCCCGCCCGCTCCCCGAGCCCCGAAAGACGTCCTGGAACGCCGGCCGCGCCATGCCTGTCCGGCGTTCGAGGACCTCAATTCACCCGCTCAGCCCGATGCTTCACACCCCGCAGCCGCACCACCGCGGGCAACCTGTCGAGCCCCGCCGAGTCCCTCGCATGCGCCAGCGCCTCCGCGGAGAGCCGGTGCAGCGCGTCGCCGGGCATCGCGTGGGGCTCCAGGAGCAGGGACACCCGCGCGTGGGGCGCGTTCCGGCGGCCCGTCAGGGCGACCGCGGCCCGCTGGACGCCCTCGATCGACTCCGCCTCCCCCACGAGCACGTTCTCCAGGGCCCGGCCCCGCAGCAGCGCCCCCTCTCCGTCCCCGGTCTCCACGAGCACCTCGGCCAGCCTCCGCCGCCGCAACTGCGCCACCAGCCACCACAGGGCGAGCAGCACGCAGACCGCGAGTACGGCGATGACCGTGGGCCAGAACCAGCCCGCGTCCCGCCACCTGGCCCGGTCCGCGTCGCTCAGCAGGACGTCACGCTTCCCGTCGTGGACCCACCACGACGGCGGCGAAGCCCCGAGCCCGACCGCGAGCACCGAGCCGCCCCCGAGCACCAGCACCAGGCCGATCAGGCCGAGCACCACACGGTTGACCGTCTTCAGCATCGCGCGCTCAGCCCTTCCTGCCAGGCCGTGCCACCCGGACCGAGAGCGCGGGGCCGCGGCCCAGGCCCAGGTCCCTGATGCCGTCGGCCAGCGTGGCGTCCAAGTCGTTTCGTACGTCGTCGAGTTCACGGAAGTGCGAGACCGCGCGGACATCCACCTTGGAGCGCTTCATACGGACCCGCACCGACTGCACGCCGGACACGTCCATCGCCCGGTCCCGCAGCACCATCGCGGCGGCGCCCCGGTGCAGCCCCGCCCGTACGTCCGGGTCCCCGCGCCGCATCGCGAGGACCGCCCGTAGCCCGGGCGTCGCGGCGAGCACGATCAGCCAGAGACCGGCGGCCGCGGCCACCCCGGCGCCGACGAGGACGGCCGTGTCCTTCAGGGGCCGCTCGGCCAGTTCGCGGGCGAGGTCGCGCCGCCAGCTCATGGCCGAGTGCCCGGCCCGCACCGCGGCGATGTCGTACAGCACGAGCCCCGCGCCGCCGAGGACGAGCAGCGCGAGGACGGCGGCGGGCACGCGCCGCGGTGACCAGAAGCGGGTCGCCTTGGTGTCGTCGGCCAGTGTCGGCCGCGGGTCGTAGGACGCCGCGGACGCCGACTGGTCGAGTTCGCCGTCGGCCCGTTCGATGACGGGCAGCGGCTGCGTGCCGCCACCGGTGCCCCCGCCCTGGGACTCCTGAGCCTGGCTCATCGTGTCCTCCCCTGCGTCGCGGCGTGGACGTGTGCCGAGTGCAGCCTTTCGACCTGGACCACGACCTCGGGCACTTCCATCCCCGCCAACGCCTCTACCCGCTGGGCGACTTGGCGACGCACCGCGCCGCACTGCCCGCCGATGTCCGAGGGGTAGTCGAGGTCGACGCTGATCCGCACGCGGGCGACGTCATGGCGCACGGTGACGGTCGCGTGCGGCGGCGACCCGTCGGCGGGCACCGCCGTCAGCGCCTCACGTGCCGCCTGTGCCGCGATCTTCGCGACGACCCGGTCGGCGATCCTGGTCGCACCTCGCTCCCCGGGCGCGACCTGTGCCGCCACGGCTCACCGCCGCCGGTCGTCGCCACGGGTACGGAAGAAGTCGCCGAGCTCCAGGTCCCCCTCAAGGAACCGGCCCGCGACAAACCCTATGGCGCCCAGGGCTGCCACCAGGAGAAACGCCCCGAACCCGCCGAAGTACCCGGCGAAGCCGAGTGCCATTCCGGCCACCATGCCGATAACGGCCATGCTCATCCTGCGCTCCTAGAGTTCGGGCCCCCGGCAACAGCGTTACTCCTGGCGACCGCGTTACTGAAGGCGGCCGCGTTACTGAAGGCGGCCTTGCGGCTCATCGTCTTCCTCGTCCGGGAGCTTCACATCGCTCACCGCGATGTTGACCTCGACGACCTCGAGCCCGGTCATGCGCTCGACCGCCCCGATGACGTTCTCCCGTACGGCGCGCGCGACGTCCGCGATCGAGACGCCGTACTCGACGACGATCTCCAGGTCGAGCGCGGTCTGTACCTCGCCGACCTCGGCCTTCACACCGCGCGAGACGGACTTGGAGTTCGAACCGCCTGGCACGCGGTCGCGTACGGCCCCAAAGGTCCTGGCGAGTCCGCCGCCCATCGCGTGCACGCCGAGGACATCCCGGGCCGCGAGCCCCGCGATCTTCTCGACCACGCCGTCGGCGATGGTGGTGCGCCCCCGGGTGGCGGGGTCGCCGCCGCCCCTCTTGGTCGAGCCGCTCTTCCCCGCCTCGTCAGGGGACTCCTTCGCGAGGGTCTCCTGAGGCCGGTTCCGCTGTCCGGTGTCACTCATTGCGGTCTGTCCCTTTCGAAAGGGGATCTGCTCCTTCGCCCACACTAAGTGTGCTTACGTCCTCGCGCGCCAGGGATGCGGCAGGCTGGGGCAATGACCGGTGACGGATGGACCGAGGCGGTACGGCGGCAGCTCGGCCTGGGGCGGGTTCTGCCCCTGGGCGGCCCGGGTGACGGCTCCTGGCTGACCGAGGCGTGCGCGGGCGGGGTACTACGCCAAGCGGCGGATCGGGTGAGGGGCGTACGCCTCGGTGATCTGCGGTTGGCGCTCGCCGATCCGTCGAAGGCGGACGTCTCCCGCGTGCCGTCACCGCCGAGCGCGCTGCCGCCGGGCCCGCTGCGGATCACGGCGGAGTTCGCGGCCGAGCCGACCGAGCCGCTTCCCGAGGCGGCGGCCCGGCTCCGGGCGGCGCTGTTCGCGGCAGCCGACGAGCGGCTCGGCCTGGTGGTCGACGAGGTGGATCTCAGCGTGACGACGCTGCTCGACGAGGGGCAGGCCCCGCAGGCCTCCGTCGACGTACAGCCGGACGACGGGACGCCGCCGGACGGTGGGCAGGCGGCCACCGGGAGCGGGGACGAGGCCCGTGCGGCGGGCGCCGCCCTCGGCGTGCCGGGCGTGCGGCGGCTGACCGGGGCCCTCGGCGGCTTCGGTCGTGCCGTTCACATCGACGAGTTGCCGACGGCTGACACCGCCCTGCCGCGCCGCCACGCGCGCGTGGAGCTGGCGACGGGCCGCGAACACCGCGCCCTGGACGTGGCGCTCGCGGTCCGTACAGCGGTCGGCAAGGCGCTGACGGACCACCCTTCGGTGGCCGTCCTGGTCACCGCGGTGGAGTGAGGAAGTGGCGAGGTGAAGAGGTGAAGAGGTGTCAGTCGCCGAGCCCCGCCAGGTCCCGCAGGCGGCGCCCCTGTGCGGCACGCTCGGCGGTGCGCTGCTCCTCGTACGTACGGCCGGCCACGCCCTGCAGGAGCGCCTTGGTCTCGATGACCGCGTCACGCGGGGCGGTGAGGAGCGCGGCCGCCAGGTCGCTCACGGACGCGTCGAGCTGGTCGGCGGGCACGACGAGGTTGGCCAGGCCGACGCGCTCGGCCTCGGGCGCGTGGACGAACCGCCCGGTGGCGCAGATCTCGAGCGCGCGGGCGTAGCCGACAAGCCCCACGAGGGGGTGCGTGCCGGTGAGGTCGGGCACCAGGCCCAGGCTGGTCTCGCGCATGGCGAACTGCACGTCGTCGGCGGCGATCCGCAGGTCACAGGCGAGCGCGAGCTGGAAGCCCGCACCGATGGCATGCCCCTGGACGGCGGCGATGGACACGATGTCACTGCGCCGCCACCAGGTGAACGCTTCCTGGTACTCCGCGATCGTCGCGTCGAGGACGTCGTCGTCGCCGCGCGCCAAGTCGATGAATGACGGCTCGCCGTCGAAGCCCTCGGGCGTGAACGCCTGTCGGTCGAGGCCCGCGGAGAAGGACTTGCCCTCACCGCGGAGCACGACGACACGGACACTGCCCGGCAACATCCGGCCTGCCTCGGCCAACGCCCTCCACAGCGCGGGAGATTGGGCGTTGCGCTTGGCCGGGTTGGCCAGCGTCACCGTGGCGACGGCCTCGTCGACAGTCAGGCGTACGCCGTCCTTGTCGAGTACCGGTGCGGATCCGCCGAGTTCACTGCCGGGCGAAACCATAGGGGCCTCCGATGGTGGTGTGCGGTCGGTCCGGGCGCGCACGCGCGTCCGTAAGTGACTGCACAGTAACCACCCGACCGATAGGGGGACCCCCCAGGTCCCTTTAAGGGCTCTGGGGGACGATCGACCGGGTGGCCACCGTCGAAACCGGTGAACCGCCCGCAGCCGTCAGCCGGCTGCGGCCTTCTTGCCTCGCGTCGCCCCGCCGCGTCCCCGCAGCGTGACTCCGGACTCGCTGAGCATGCGGTGCACAAAACCGTACGAACGGCCGGTTTCCTCGGCCAACGCCCGGATGCTCGCACCGCCGTCGTACTTCTTCTTCAGGTCTGCCGCGAGCTTGTCGCGCGCGGCGCCGGTTACCCGGCTGCCCTTCTTCAGAGTCTCGGCCACCCGTGCCTCCTCGTGGGAAGTGCGCTCTGGACTTCTCATGATCACCCCTCCCGGCCTTCCTGGCCACCCATTCGGCAAGGTCCGTACGACGAGGTTTCCCGCCGGGGAAGGCGGGACCACGATCGGAATTAACGATTCCGCGTGTCGAATTCCGTACGGCTGAATGAGTTGCGGGACGAAATGCCAGGTCAGCGCGGTGCGGAGCGAGAGTTGAGTTCCAGGCCCAGACCACAGGGGAAATCCGTGTATCCCACACTTCGGTACGAGGAGACCTCACACAGATGAAGGATCACGGATCGGCCGAATGATCCATACGCAGTGGATCAGTTATTCGATCAACCAATGTGGACGCCTCGACGGCATCAGGCGAGCGCGACCAGATCCGCGTAATCCTGGCCCCACAGGTCCTCCACTCCGTCGGGCAGCAGGATGATCCGCTCCGGCTGGAGCGCCTCCACCGCGCCCTCGTCGTGCGTGACGAGGACGACCGCGCCCTTGTAGGTGCGAAGGGCGCCGAGGATCTCCTCGCGGCTCGCCGGGTCGAGGTTGTTGGTGGGCTCGTCGAGGAGCAGCACGTTGGCGGAGGAGACCACCAGGGTCGCGAGCGCCAGACGGGTCTTCTCGCCGCCGGACAGGACGCCCGCCGGCTTGTCGACGTCGTCGCCGGAGAAGAGGAACGAACCGAGCGTCTTGCGCACCGCCACCAGGTCGAGGTCGGGTGCGGCCGAGCGCATGTTCTCCAGGACCGTGCGCTCGGGGTCGAGGGTCTCGTGCTCCTGCGCGTAGTAGCCGAGCTTGAGGCCGTGGCCCTCGATGACCTGCCCGGTGTCGGGCTTCTCCGCGCCGCCGAGGAGCCGCAGCAGCGTGGTCTTGCCCGCGCCGTTGAGGCCGAGGATGACCACGCGCGAGCCCTTGTCGATGGCGAGGTCGACGTCCGTGAAGATCTCCAGGGAGCCGTACGACTTCGAGAGCCCCTCCGCCATCAGCGGGGTCTTGCCGCAGGGCGAGGGATCCGGGAAGCGCAGCTTGGCGACCTTGTCGCTCTGGCGTACCTCGTCCAGACCGGCGAGGAGCTTGTCGGCACGCTTGGCCATGTTCTGCGCGGCGACGGTCTTGGTGGCCTTGGCACGCATCTTGTCGGCCTGCGAGTGGAGCTGGCTGGCCTTCTTCTCGGCGTTCTGGCGCTCGCGCTTGCGGCGCTTCTCGTCCGACTCGCGCTGCTGCTGGTAGAGCCGCCATCCCATGTTGTAGACATCGATCTGGGCGCGGTTGGCGTCCAGATAGAAGACCTTGTTGACGACCGTCTCGACCAGGTCGACGTCGTGGGAGATCACGATGAAGCCGCCGCGGTAGGACTTGAGGTAGTCCCTGAGCCAGACGATGGAGTCGGCGTCGAGGTGGTTCGTCGGCTCGTCGAGGAGCAGGGTGTCGGCGTCCGAGAAGAGGATGCGGGCCAGCTCGACGCGGCGGCGCTGGCCACCGGAGAGCGTGTGGAGGGGCTGGCCGAGCACGCGGTCGGGGAGGCTGAGCGCGGCGGCGATGGTGGAGGCCTCGGCCTCGGCGGCGTACCCGCCCTTGGTGAGGAACTCCGTCTCCTGGCGCTCGTACTGCTTCATCGCCTTGTCGCGGGTGGCGCCCGAGCCGCTGGCGATGCGCTGTTCGTTCTCACGCATCTTGCGGATGAGGGTGTCGAGTCCGCGGGCGGAGAGGATGCGGTCGCGGGCGAGCACGTCCAGGTCGCCGGTGCGGGGGTCCTGCGGGAGGTAGCCGACCTCTCCGGAGCGGCTGATGGTGCCGCCGGCCGGGACGCCCTCACCGGCGAGGCACTTGGTGAGCGTGGTCTTGCCCGCTCCATTGCGGCCCACCAGGCCGATGCGGTCGCCCTTGGCGATACGGAAGGTGGCGTTCTCGATGAGGATGCGGGCGCCGGCGCGCAGCTCGATGCCGGAAGCGGTGATCACGGACAGACTCCTGGGCAGGGGGGATGGACGGCGGAAGAGACAAAAGGTGGTGCCGCGCGCAGCGCGCCGTTGACAGGGCGGTGGCGGGCTGGCGGGCGGGCGATCACGCCGTCTAATGCACGAGGAGAATGGCCATGAGGCCAATTCTAACGGTGCGGTGCAAGCTCTTTCCCAGCCCGGGCCCGTACGTCGTCGGGGGCGCCGCCCGGCAGCTCGTTACCCAGGGGCGTGCGCCGGGGCACGATCCGGCCGAGGTCGTCCACGGCGATCAGCTGCGAGGTCCACGGCGTCGCGGCGTCCTCGCAGGGCTGGGCGACGAGCAGCGCCTCGCGATGGCGCACCGACCGGGCGGGTTCGAAGGCGCAGCCGGGTTCGGCGGGCAGCACCCAGCGCAGGTCGCCGTCGGCGCCGCGGTAGGCGGCGATGCGCTGCGGGGTGACGACGGCGAGCATGCTGCCGCGGGCGTCGAGCCGCTGAAGGACTCCGGCGGCGCCGCGGGCCGCCGGAGTGCGCAGCCAGGGGGCGCTGTCGGGGATGGCGCGGTGCCAGCGGACGGCACTGCCGTCGGCGCGCGCGGTGTCGGTGACCAGGCCGTCGTTCCAGAGCGCGACGGCGTGCCCGGGGACGGAGAGCAGGGCCAGCGGCCTGGCTCCCTCGCGGCGGTACGTCCAGCGTGGGCGGCCTGTCGTCTCGTCGTACGCCTCGACCGCGCGGCCGGTGGTCCGCAGCGCGGGATCCGCCGTAGCGACGTCCACGCGCGCGTGGACGGTGACGTGGTCTCCGTAGGGGGCCGGTCGTGAGTGGTGGGCGGCGGTGATGAGCGGCAGGGCGAGGAGGCCGAGGACCACCGGGAGGGCGAGCCGGGGGCCGCGACGGGCGGACACCGGCCGCACGGGCCCGGATCCGGGCGCCTCGCACGGTACGGGCTGGGATCCGGGCGCCTCGCACGGTACGGGCGCTGGTCCCGCCGCCTCGGACGGTACGGGCGCTGATCCCGTCGCCTCGCACGGCACAACGGACACGGCGCCCCCTCTTCGGCATCTCTGCCGGTACCTCTGCCCACGCGACAGGCGCAGAGCGTAGCGGCGGCGTGAGCACGCGAGCCGGGGCGGCGGCCGCGACACGGCGCGCCATGTCGCCGGGTCCCCCGTTCGGACCCCCGTCCGGCGCCGCGCGGGATGGGGCATATCAGGATGAAGGCGCCGACATCTCGGCACAGGGCGGCGAGCTGCCGCCCCGGATGCGAGGCAGAGGGTGGTGCGCCCATGCAGTTCGACGACGACGCCGATCTGGACACGTCCGAGGTGCAGGATGTGCGGGGCAGCCGGGTTCCCGGCGGCAAGGCGACGGTCGGCGGCGGCATCGCGGGCCTGATCGCGCTGGTCCTCGGGCTGCTCTTCGGGGTCGGCCCGGATCAGCTCGGGCTCTCGTCGGGCAGTGACGAGCCCGCCGCCTCGTCCTCGTCGCTCGCGCAGGTCCAGCAGACCTGCCGCACGGGACAGGACGCGAACACCAAGGACGACTGCCGCATGGTGGCGGTGGTCAACAGCGTGCAGGACTACTGGCGCCCCGAGTTCCAGCGCAGGAAGGGGACCTACTCCCCCGCGCCGACCGTCCTCTACACCAGCCGGGTGGGCACGGCCTGCGGCGCCGCGTCGTCGGCGGTCGGTCCCTTCTACTGCCCCGGTGACCGGAAGGTCTATCTGGACCTGGGATTCTTCGACGAGCTGCGGACCAAGTTCGGCTCCAGCGGCGGCCCCTTCGCGCAGGCGTACGTCGTGGCGCACGAGTACGGGCACCACGTGCAGAACCTCATGGGGACGCTGCAGCGCTCCCAGGACGGGCGTACGGGACAGAACAGCAACGCCGTGAAGGTCGAGCTGCAGGCGGACTGCTACGCGGGTGTCTGGGCGCGGCACGCGACCCGTACCGCCGACGACAGGACGGGCAAGCCGCTGATCACCAGCCTCGACGACGCGGACATCCGCGAGGGCCTCGACGCGGCGGCCGCGGTCGGCGACGACCGCATCCAGGAGAAGTTCCAGGGCCGGGTCACCCCGGAGTCCTGGACGCACGGCTCGGCCGAGCAGCGGCAGCAGTGGTTCTACCAGGGCTACCGCACCGGCGACATGGGGCAGTGCAACACCTTCCGGTGAGGCGCCTTCCCCTGAGGCACCTTCCCGTCAGGCACCTTCCCGTCTGGCGCTACACCCCTCCGGTGTGCACCTGGAACGCCGCCCGGCGCACGGCCTTAGCGAGCGCCGGGTCGGGGTGGGCCGCGGCCAGCGCGACAAGGACCTGGACGGTGCGGGGGTGACCGATGCGCCGGACCTCGTCGAGGAGCGCGGGCACCGTGGGCTGCACCGCGGACTCCAGGTGACGTACGAGGAGATGGATCTCCCCGTGGTCGGCGACGGCGGCGGCGGTGTCGACCCACAGCCACGTCGACTCGTCCCGCGTCAGGACGAGGTGGACGTCCTCGGGGTCTGCACCCTCCTGCTCGGCGATCCAGATCAGGGCGTAGGGCCGCAGCGAGACCTCGTCCACGACGGCCCGCACCTCCGCCTCGGCCGGGGCGCCGACCACCCGCAGGGCTTCGAAGGCGAGGCCGCGCAGGAGGGCGTCCTCTCCGCGGGCCGCGTCCAGGAGCTCGGTGACGGCGCTGCCGACGGGGCGCGGGGCGAGCCAGGCGCGGTACTCGGAGCGGGCCGCGTTCGGGCGAAGCCGCGCACAGCCGCGCAGCATGTCCTCGGCAGACTGCTCGATGTTGCCCGCCGGACTCTGCGCGGCCACGCAGATCTGCTCCAGCTTGACCCAGACCGCCCAGCTGCCGAGCGGCGTGAGCGTGGCCTGGCCTTCGGCGAACGTCAGCGCGCCGACGGCGGCGAGGCCGCGCAGCGCCCAGTCCAGAAGAGTGGCGAGGGGCGGGGTCTCGACCGGGTCCACCGGCTCGGGCTGCGGGCCGTAGGGGATCTCGCAGCGCTCCGTGCGCAGTTCCGTGACCCGCTGGTCCAGGAGGTCGAGGAGCTGCGGTACGGGTACGGGGCCCGCGGAGAGCTGCAGCAGGGTGAGCAGCTGCGGCATGGCCTCGACGGTCTCGGCCACGGTGGCGGGCGCCAGATCGCGTGATGCCGCGTGCGCGAGCGACCAGGCGTCGAAGAGGGCGACCCAGCCGCGCAGCACGGCGGCGTCGTCCCGGTCCCAGGCGCGCAGCCGCCAGCCGGGGCGCGCGATGTCGCCGTGCACCTCGATGAGTCCTGCGAGGCGGGCGGTGTCCCAGTCGGCGCGGACCTGATCCGGGGTCAGTGCCAGTTCCGCGGCGGCCCGTTCGGCGGTGGCGGCGGAGAGGGTGCCTTTGGTGCCTTTGGTGTCTTCGGCTCCGTCGGCGGCACCGGGTGTTCGCGCGCGGCTGGGCCCGGAGCGCAAGGATGTGTCGGCCCAGCGCGCGACCCGGACGGCGTCGGCGAGGCCCTTGCGCGCCATGCGGGCCAGCTCCGCGGGGGCGGGTGTGCCCTCGGGCGGCCGGGGCGCGGGACGGCGCGCACGCTGCTGCGTCACTGCGCCGGGGGCGGTCAGGGGCCGGGCTGTGTCGCGCTCCGCCCCCGCTCGCCTCTCGGCTCTGGGGGATTGAGCGCGGACGAGTCGGAGCCTTGAGTCGCGCGGGATACGGGACGTCACAGGAGCAGTCTTCCTGTTGACGGTCCGAAAACCCAAACGGAATGCCTTCGCGAGGCTCCGGAGAGCTACTTCAGGGGGCTCTCGCGCACTACATGAGAGGCGTGAGGAAGCGCCGTAGCGCCTCTTCGTAGCCTGCGGGGTCGGCATTCCACATGGCTCCGTGGGGCGCATCCGGAACGGTGTGGAGAGTGACGAGTTCCGGTCGCCGCTCGGCGAGTTGGCGGGAGAGCGCCCAGGGGGCGATCACGTCGTCGGGGCCGTGGAAGAGGAGCGTGGGGACCTTGAGCACCTGGGGGTCGGCGGCCTCCAGGATGCGGTCGCCGCGCAGGCCCGTGCGGCCCTGGGCGGCGCGCACCGCGAGGGGCAGGAGGGGGCCCGGTGTACGCCGGGCCGCGGCGAGCGCGCGCAGGGTGGTCTCCCAGTTGAGCACCGGGGAGTCGAGGACCAGTCCGCTGATCCTCTCGCGCAGGGCGGAGTGCGCGGCGGCGCGCAGCGCCATGGCGGCGCCGGTGGACCAGCCGTGCAGGATCACGTTCCGCGCTCCGTGGCGCACGGCGTAGCGCATGGCGGCGTCCAGGTCGCGCCACTCGGTCTCACCGAGGTGGCCGAGGCCGTCCGGGGAGCGGGGCGCGCCGAGGTCGCCGCGGTAGGCGATGTCGAGCACCGGGAACTGCTGGCGGTGCAGGAAGTCCATGACGACCATGGGGTGCTCGCGGGTCGTGCCGAGGCCGTGCACGGTGATCACCCAGGTATCGCGGACGCCCGGCACGAACCAGGCGGGCAGGCCGCCGAGTTCGCCGGGGATGTCGACGTCCGCGTGGTCGATGTCCAGTGCGGCGTGCGGGTCGCCGATGTGGACCTGCGGGGTGAGCCAGACCTTCGCGCCGGGTTCGAGGGAGCCGTGCGTGACGCGCTCCAGGCGGCGTACGACGGTGTCCGCCTCGTGCGGCGCCGAGTCCAGGACGGGTCCGATCACGGCGTGGCTGCCGTTGCCGCTGAGGCCGTACGTGCCGGGGCGCAGGCTCGCGAGGGCGCGGGTCAGGGTGATCTGGCCCGCGGCCGTGGAGTGGACCGTGAGGCGGTGGTCGGTCGGCAGCGGGCGGCCCGCCGGTGCCTTCAGGGCGGCGTTGCTGGCGAACCGGCCCGCGGCGACGGCGGCTGCGCCGCCCAGGAGGGCGGTGGTGACGGCGGTGACGGCCGTTGCCGTCGCTTTGGCTGGGCGCACCTGCCCAGTGTCCGGCGAGCGAGAGGCCACGGCCAGTGGGCGTAGCCCGCGGGGTGACGTCATGCCGTCCGCGTACCCGCGGGTGATGTGCTGAATCGGCGGCCCCGGGGCGTGTCCGGCCGGGCCGGACACGCCCCGGGGCCGTCACTGCCGGCCGTAGCCCCGCAGCCTGTCCTCTGCTTCCCTCAGCTGCCCCGCGGACAGGAGCGTCGGGGTGTGACCCGGGATCGCGCTGGCCGTCAGCCAGAGGCGGGACATCCATTCCAGCTGCGCCGTGCGGTCGTACGCCTGGTCCAGGGTGTCTCCGTAGGTGACGGTCCCGTGGTTCTGGAGCAGGCAACCCGTGCGGTCCCTGAGGGCCCGGAGCATGTTCTCGGCCAACTCGTCGGAGCCGTACGGGGCATACCGGGCGACCCGGGCCGGGCCACCGAGCGCCGCCGCCATGTAGTGGACGGGCGGGAGCTCCGGGACGAGGGTGGAGACGGCGGTGGCGTGCACCGCGTGGGTGTGGATCACGGCTCCGGCGTCCGTGGTGCGGTAGACGGCCAGGTGCATGGGCAGTTCGCTGGTGGGGGCGAGGTCACCGAAGAGCCGGTTGCCGTCCCTGTCGACGCCGACCGCGTCCCGCGGCCCCAGGCGGTCGTACGGCACGCCGCTCGGGGTGACCAGGATCGTGCCGCCGACCCGCACCGAGACGTTGCCCGACGTGCCGACCACCAGGCCGTCCGTCACCGTCCTGCGGGCCGCCGCCACCAGCTCGCCCCACGCCCGCTCCACCGCGTCCTGCCGAACTTCGTCCCGCTGCTCCGTCATGCCGCGATCCTGCCAGCCGTGGGGCGCGGCACCGTAGGAGCGGAGGCAGGGAGTCCGTAAAAGTACAAATGTGCACACATCACTCTCTGGTGCCGATTGGCTGGCGATTGACTGCCGATTGGCTGGCGATTGGCTGGCGATCCGCGGCTACCCGATGATCTCCCAATAGCCTGTAGGGCGATTTGCCCTGCATGTTGCACCTTCGGGGTAAATATGGCTCATGCCCACAAACCATCCCATCGCCGCGCGGGCGCCATCGCGGCCTCAGCAACGGCTCTGCCCCTTGAATGGACCGCCCTCGCCGAGATTCCGGTTTCGGCGGCGGGCAGGCCGAAGGGGGACGACGTCCCGTCGCACCAGAAGCGAGTCGACTGGCACCGCTTCATGAGGCACGGTGGACGGTGCTTCATGAGGCACGGTGGACGGTGGAGCGCGGTCGGCCTGACGCTGCCGTCGGCCCTCGGCATCGAGCACAATCCGTACGGCGAGCGCAAGCGCCACGGCGTCGGCGAGCGGGGCGTGGTCCACTGGATCAAGCCGTTCAGCGACGAGGTGACGCGGCAGACGGGACGGCGCCCCGTGATCTGCACGACCGCCAGGTGGTGGAACAAGCGGACGGGCGGCAGCCGCGCCTTCGCGGCGCATCACGCGCTGTGGCTCGCGCGCTGGTCGTCGGCCTCGGGGTCGCTGCCCAGGGGCTGGTCGTATCTGACCTTCCGGCAGCACGACAACGGCGGCAGGCTGCCGGGTGATCAGAATCTCTTCAACGGCTCGACGATCCCGCTGAAGAGGTCCGCCCCGAGGGTGGCCACGCACTGCCGGACACCCTCGGAAGCCCGCATTCCAGGCCTCTGGAGGCTCACGTTCCAGGCCTCGCGACGCCACTCCGGGCGATCCTCGTCAGGGCCACGACAGAACCGGATTGGCAGCGCCCCGAATTGGGTCACCGCACGGCCCGACCCAGTTCACTTTCCGTTCACTCAGCTTGCCTACGTTCCACTTGCCACTGACGTCCAACAGAAGCCTGGGTAAATGGAACACATCACGCTTCTCCTCGGGATCGTGATCGTTACCGCTCTCGTGTTCGACTTCACGAACGGTTTCCACGACACGGCCAACGCGATGGCGACCACCATCTCGACTGGCGCTCTCAAGCCCAAGACGGCGGTGGCCATGTCCGCCGTGCTGAACCTCGTCGGCGCTTTCCTGTCGGTCGAAGTCGCCAAGACGATCTCTGGCGGCATCGTCAACGAGGACGGACTGAAGACAGAGGTGATCTTCGCCGCCCTGGTGGGCGCGATCCTCTGGAATCTCCTGACCTGGCTGGTGGGCCTGCCCTCCAGTTCCTCCCACGCGCTCTTCGGCGGCCTCATCGGCGCCGCGGTCATGTCAATGGGCTGGTCGTCGATCAACGGCGGCACCGTCGTCACCAAGATCCTGCTCCCCGCGATCGCCGCGCCCCTCGTCGCCGGCATCGCGGCGACGCTGGCCACGCGCCTGACGTACCGCATCGGGCGCAACACCGACACCAAGGCGACCGCCAAGGGCTACCGCACCGGTCAGATCGCCTCCGCGGGCCTCGTCTCGCTGGCGCACGGCACGAACGACGCGCAGAAGACGATGGGCATCATCACGCTCGCCCTGATCACCGGCGGCGTCCTGAACCCGGGCGCCAACCCCCCGATGTGGGTCATCGTCTCGGCCGGCATCGCCATCGCCCTCGGCACCTACCTCGGTGGCTGGCGCATCATCCGCACGATGGGCAAGGGTCTGACGGACCTCGCGCCGCAGCAGGGCTTCGCCGCCCAGACCAGCGCCGCGACCGCGATCCTGGCCTCCTCGCACATCGGCTTCTCGCTCTCCACCACCCAGGTCTGCTCGGGCGCCGTGATGGGCGCGGGCCTCGGCCGCAAGGGCGGTGTGGTCCGCTGGTCCACGGCGACGCGCATGTTCGTCGCCTGGGGCCTCACGCTCCCGGCCGCCGGTCTGGTCGGCGCGGGCGCCGAGTTCCTCACCAAGCAGGGTCCCTGGGGCGTCGCGGCGACCGCCGCGCTCCTGGTGACCGGCGCCGCCGTCATCTGGGCGCTGTCCCGGCGCGACGCCGTCGACCACACGAACGTCGCCGACGACGAGATCGGCGGCTCTCCGGCCGCCGAGCCCGCCGGTGTCGTGACCACCGCGATCGCCGCCGTCACGCCGCCGCCCACCGGCTCGGCCGTGACGACCTCGGACGTCGACCTCGTCAAGGCCACCATCCCGGCCCCGCCCCCGACCGGCACCGTGGCGGACCCCGCCCGGCCCGCCACGGTGTAAGGACAAGTCAGCATGAACATCGACTGGGCAGCTCTCGGCTCCGTGTTCGGAGTCAGCCTCGCGGTGACGGTGGCCCTGGTGGGCCTGTTCACCCTCGGCATCGTCGGCCTCTCCAAGCGCGAGGCGGCGACGTCCGGCGCCACTTCGACCGCTGCCACCGCGGGCGGGCCCCCGGTGGCGGCGCGCACGGGCGCGTACGTGTGCTTCGCGCTCTGCGCGGCGGCGGTGGCGTACGGGATCTATCTGATCGTCGCCTGACGATCGCAGCTCCGGGTGGGGCGCGGGACGCTTCGGCGTCCCGCACCCCACCTCTGTCTGTGGGCCTCGGCACACTCTCCCGCCCCAGGTCAACGGCAAGTTGACGGGCGTTCGCGGGCGTGGTGGACTGCCGGAGCCATTACGGCGGCAGAAGAGGAAGCCGGTGCGAATCCGGCGCGGTCCCGCCACTGTCATCGAGGAGACGACTCCTCGGAAGCCAGGAACTCTCGCCGCCGATCTCGTCGAATCAGGGCGCGGACACCCTGAGTGAGGACATATCGCCATGTGCGGCCGCCCGTTGCCGGTCTCTGTGCCCCTGCCTGTCCAGGCCGGGCCCCTCGCTCCCCTCCGCGCCACGGCCGGCTGAAGCCATGCGTGCCGATCGCGACTTCGCGTACGGCGCCGCCGCCGGCCTCCTCGGTGATCTGTTCCTCGGCGATCCTCGCCGCGGGCATCCGGTCGCCGCGTTCGGCCGGGCCGCGGGAGCCGTCGAGCGTGTGCTGTGGCGTGACCACCGCGGGTGGGGCGCCCTGCATGCCGTGGTGTGCGCCGGGGGCGCGGCCGGTGCCGCCGCCCTCGTCTCTTCCCTTGTACGTGACTCACGCCCCGCATCCCTCGCGCTGACCGCCGCCACCACCTGGGCCGTGGTCGGCGGGACCTCCCTTGGCCGCGAGGCGCGGGCCGTCGGCGGTGCGCTCGCCGCCGGGGACATCGAGGTGGCCAGGGAGCGCCTTCCGCATCTGTGCGGGCGGGATCCGCAGGCGCTCGACGCCGATGGCATCGCGCGGGCCGTGGTCGAGTCCGTCGCCGAGAACACGTCCGACGCGGTCGTCGGCGCCCTGGTGTGGGGCGCGCTCGGCGGGGTTCCCGGGCTTGTCGCCTTCCGGGCCGTGAACACGCTCGACGCCATGGTCGGGCACAAGTCGGTGAAGTACCGGAGGTACGGGTGGGCCTCCGCGCGGCTCGACGACGTTCTGGGGTGGCCCGGGGCCCGGCTCACCGCGGTGCTCGCGGCTGCCGCCGGTGACGCACCACGAGGAGCCCTGAAGGCCTGGCACGCGGACGCGGGCAAGCATCCGAGCCCCAACGCGGGGCCCGTCGAGACCGCCTTCGCGGGGGCGTTGGGGGTACGGCTCGGGGGGACCCTCTCGTACGGAGGCCGGGTCGAGCACCGGCCTGTCCTGAACGGGGACGGGCGGGACGTCGAAGTCGCCGACATCGAGCGGGCCGTGAAGCTTTCGCGACGGGTGGGGCTGCTTGCCCTGGGGGTCGCGGCCGTGGTGAGCACTATGCGGAAAGGCAGGGCCTGATGAGTGGTGGGCTGCTCGTTGCCGGGACCACGTCCGACGCGGGGAAGAGCGTGATCACCGCCGGGATCTGCCGGTGGCTGGCCCGCGAGGGCGTCTCCGTCGCGCCCTTCAAGGCGCAGAACATGTCCCTCAACTCCTTCGTCACACGCGAAGGCGCCGAGATCGGGCGGGCCCAGGCCATGCAGGCGCAGGCCGCCCGGGTCGAGCCGAGCGCGCTGATGAACCCCGTGCTGCTCAAGCCGGGCAGTGACCGCAGCAGCCAGGTCGTCCTCATGGGGAAGCCCGTGGGCGAGATGAGCGCGCGCGGGTTCTTCGGGGGGTCCGGGGGGTCGTCCCCCGGGGGAGGACTGCACGGTGGGCGCCAGGAACAGCTGCTCTCCACCGTCGTGGGATGCCTCGAAGAACTTCGGGGCAGCTATGACGCCGTGATCTGCGAAGGCGCGGGCAGTCCGGCCGAGATCAATCTGCGGCGTACGGACATCGTGAACATGGGGATCGCGCGGGCCGCCCGCTTCCCGGTCGTCGTGGTCGGCGACATCGACCGCGGCGGCGTCTTCGCCTCGTTCTTCGGTACGACCGCGCTACTCAGCGCCGAGGACCAGGAACTGGTCGCCGGTTATCTCGTCAACAAGTTCCGGGGCGACGTCTCGCTGCTCGAACCCGGGCTCGACATGCTGCACGGGCTCACCGGGCGGCGCACGTTCGGTGTGCTGCCCTTCCAGCACGGCCTCGGCATCGACGAGGAGGACGGCCTTCGGGTGTCCCTGCGGGGCGCCGTGCGGGAGTCCGTCGTCGCTCCCCCGGTCGGTGAGGACGTGCTGCGGGTCGCCGTCTGTGCCCTGCCGCTGATGTCGAACTTCACGGACGTGGACGCCCTGGCCGCCGAACCCGGCGTCGTGGTGCGGTTCGTGGACCGCGCCGACGAGCTGGTCGACGCCGATCTCGTGGTCGTACCGGGGACGCGCGGCACCGTCCGCGCCCTTCAGTGGCTGCGCGAGCGCGGTCTCGCGGACGCCATCGCGCGGCGCGCTGCCGAGGGGCGGCCCGTGCTCGGGATCTGCGGGGGCTTCCAGGTGCTCGGCGAGCACATCGAGGACGACGTCGAGTCGCGGGCAGGGGCCGTGGACGGGCTCGGCCTGCTGCCCGTGCGGGTGCGGTTCGCGCGCGAGAAGACCCTCGCGCGGCCGGTAGGTGAGGCGCTCGGCGAACCCGTCGAGGGGTACGAGATCCATCACGGCGTCGCCGAAGTCCTGGGCGGAGAGGCCTTCTTGGACGGCTGCCGCGTCGGCGAGGTGTGGGGCACGCACTGGCACGGCTCGCTGGAGAGCGACGCGTTCCGGCGCCGCTTCCTGGCCGAGGTCGCCCGCGCCGCCGGACGCCGCTTCGTGCCCGCGCCCGACACCAGCTTCGCCGCACTGCGCGAGGAGCAGCTCGACCTGCTCGGCGACCTGATCGAGCAGCATGCGGACACGGACGCGCTGCTCCGCCTGATCGAGACCGGCGCCCCGTCCGGCCTCCCCTTCATCGCACCCGGGGCGCCCGCACGACCGGCGGAGGGGGACGGGTGAGAGCCGCCGCCCCCTGCCCCGCCCTGAACCACGTAATGGAGGCCTTGTGAGTACCCCCTATCCGTTCACCGCCCTCGTCGGGCAGGACGACCTGCGGCTCGCCCTGCTGCTCAACGCCGTCTCGCCCGCCGTCGGCGGTGTGCTCGTGCGCGGGGAGAAGGGCACTGCCAAGTCCACCGCCGTGCGAGCCCTTTCGGCGTTGCTGCCGCAGGTGCCCGTCGTCGCCGGATGCCGCTTCTCCTGTGACCCGGCCGCCCCCGACCCCGCCTGCCCCGACGGTCCGCACGACGTCGGCGGCGCTTCGGTGCGGGACGCGCGGATGGTCGAACTGCCCGTAGGGGCCTCCGAGGACCGCCTCGTAGGGGCTCTCGACATCGAGCGGGCGCTCGCCGAGGGCGTGAAGGCCTTCGAGCCGGGTCTTCTCGCCGACGCCCACCGCGGCATCCTCTACGTCGACGAAGTCAACCTGCTGCACGACCACTTGGTCGACCTGCTGCTCGACGCGGCCGCCATGGGCGCCTCCTACGTCGAGCGCGAGGGCGTGTCCGTCCGGCATGCCGCGCGGTTCCTGCTCGTAGGCACCATGAACCCCGAAGAGGGCGAACTGCGCCCGCAGTTGCTCGACCGGTTCGGGCTCACCGTCGAGGTCGCCGCGTCGCGCGAGACCGATCAGCGGGTCGAGGTGGTGCGCCGACGGCTCGCGTACGACGACGACACGGAAGGGTTCGCCGCCCGGTGGCACGAGGACGAGTCCGCGCTGCGGGACCGGATCGTCGCGGCACGTGCGCTGCTTCCCCACGTGCGGCTCGGGGACGGCGCGTTGCGCCAGATCGCCGCGACCTGCGCGGCCTTCGAGGTCGACGGCATGCGGGCCGACATCGTGATGGCGCGTACGGCGACGGCTCTGGCCGCCTGGGCGGGGCGCGAGGACGTGCTCGCGGAGGACGTACGGCAGGCCGCTCTTCTCGCGCTTCCGCACCGGCGCCGTCGCAACCCCTTCGACGCGCCGGGCCTCGACGAGGACAAGCTGGACGACACGCTGGAGCAGAACGGCGACGACGACAACGACGGGGACGACGGGGGCGACGACCCCGAGCCCGACGGCGACGGTCCCGGTGGGGGCGGACAGCCGCCCCAGGAGGGGCCCGACGCCCCGGCGCCCGACGCACATGACGCCCCCGCCTCCGACACCGACGCCGGAACCGGGCAGGACCAGGACGACGACGCGTCCCCCGCGCGGGCTCCCGCGGCCGGTGGTGGCGGCGGTGAACAGCGGCCCGTGCAGGCCTCCGAGCCGTTCCGTACGAAGATGCTGAGCGTCCCCGGCCTCGGTGAGGGTGCCGCGGGGCGCCGGTCGAGGGCGCGGACCGAGCACGGGCGGACCACCGGGGCCCGGCGGCCTCAAGGGGCGCTCACCAAGCTGCACCTGGCGGCCACCGTGCACGCGGCTGCCCCGCATCAGCGGGCGCGGGGGCGCGTGGGGCGGGGGCTCGTCGTGCGGCGGGACGATCTGCGGCAGGCGACGCGGGAGGGGCGTGAGGGCAACCTCGTGCTCTTCGTCGTGGACGCCTCCGGGTCCATGGCCGCGCGGCAGCGGATGAGCGCCGTGAAGGGTGCGGTGCTCTCGCTGCTGCTCGACGCCTACCAGCGCCGGGACAAGGTCGGTCTTGTCACCTTCCGCGGGTCCGACGCCGAGGTGGCGTTGCCGCCGACCTCGTCCGTCGATGCTGCTGCCGCCCGGCTGGAGACGCTGCCCACGGGTGGGCGTACGCCGATCGCGGCCGGGCTGCTCAAGGCGCACGACGTACTGCGCGTCGAGCGGCTGCGGGATCCGGCGCGGCGTCCTCTGGTCGTGGTGGTCACGGACGGCCGGGCCACGGGAGGCGTGGAGCCGGTGGCCCGCGCGGGGCGTGCCGCGCGTCTCTTCGGGGCCGCCAACATCGCGTCCGTGGTCGTCGACTGCGAGTCGGGGCACATCCGGCTCGGGCTCGCCGGGCAGTTGGCGGGCGAGCTCGGCGGGACGGCCGTGACGCTCGACGAGCTGCGGGCGGACTCCATCGCCGGGCTCGTCAAGGACGTACAGGGAACTCAGATGAGGAGCGTGGCCTGATGCCGCAGGGACAGCCGAACGTGGTGCCGGACGACGGGCTCACCACGCGCCAGCGGCGCAACCGGCCGCTGGTCATGGTGCACACCGGGATCGGCAAGGGAAAGTCCACCGCCGCCTTCGGGCTCGCGCTGCGGGCCTGGAATCAGGGATGGCCCATCGGGGTCTTCCAGTTCGTGAAGTCGGCGAAGTGGAAGGTCGGTGAGGAGAATGCCCTCAAAGCGCTCGGCGCCAGCGACGAGGGCGGCCCCGTCGACTGGCACAAGATGGGCGAGGGCTGGTCGTGGATCCAGCGCGCGCCCGCCGAGGGCGAGCCCAGCCACGAGGACAAGGCCCGCGAGGGGTGGGAGCAGGTCAAGCGCGACCTCGCCGCTCAGACGTACTCGCTGTACGTCCTCGACGAGTTCGCCTATCTCCTGCACTGGGGGTGGATCGACGTGGACGAGGTGATCGAGGTTCTCCGGGACCGTCCAGGGCACCAGCACGTCATCATCACGGGGCGCAACGCACCGGAGGCCCTGGTCGAGTTCGCCGATCTCGTCACCGACATGTCCAAGGTCAAGCATCCGATGGACGCGGGGCAGAAGGGCCAGAGGGGCATCGAGTGGTAGCTCGGCTCGTCGTCGCCGCGCCGTCTTCCGGGAGCGGGAAGACGACCGTGGCCACGGGGTTGATGGCCGCGTTCTCCGCGGCGGGGCTCGCGGTGTCCCCGCACAAGGTGGGCCCCGACTACATCGACCCCGGGTATCACGCGCTGGCCACGGGCCGCCCCGGGCGGAATCTCGACGCGTACATGTGTGGGCCCCAGATGGTGGCGCCCTTGTTCAACCATGGGGCACACGGCTGCGATCTCGCCGTGGTCGAGGGTGTCATGGGGATGTACGACGGGGTCTCCGGGCAGGGTGAGCTCGCTTCCACCGCGCATGTGTCGAAGCTGCTCCGGGCGCCGGTGGTCCTTGTCGTCGACGCGTCGTCGCAGTCCCGCTCCGTCGCGGCGCTCGTGCACGGGTTCGCGTCCTGGGACCCGGAGGTGCGGCTCGGGGGCGTGATCCTCAACAAGGTGGGGTCCGCGCGGCACGAGGAGCTGCTGCGGGACGCGCTCGGCGAGTCCGGGGTGCCCGTGCTCGGCGCGCTCGGCCGGGTGCAGCAGGTCCGGGCGCCCTCGCGCCATCTGGGGCTCGTTCCGGTGGCCGAGCGGCAGGCCGAAGCCGTCGAATCGGTGGCCGCGCTGGCGTCCCGGGTGCGGGAGGGCTGCGATCTCGACGCGATTCTGGCGTTGGCGCGCAGTGCGCCCGCGATGACCGGTGAGACGTGGGCGCCGGAAGAGGTGCCGCGGGACGGTGGGCGTCGGCCGGTGGTCGCCGTCGCCGGCGGGGCCGCGTTCACCTTCTCCTACGCCGAACACACCGAGCTGCTCACGGCCGCGGGCGCGGACGTCGTCACCTTCGATCCGCTGCACGACGAGGAGCTGCCGCCCGGCACCGCGGGGCTGATCATCGGCGGCGGATTCCCCGAGGTGTACGCGCCCGAGCTCTCCGCCAACGAGCCGCTGCGGAAAGTCGTCGCCGATCTCGCGCTGAGCGGTGCGCCCGTCGCCGCCGAGTGCGCCGGGCTGCTCTATCTGACCCGGGAGCTGGACGGGAAGCCGATGTGCGGGGTGCTCGACGCCCGCTCCCACATGTCCGAGCGGCTCACGCTCGGGTACCGCGAGGCCGTCGCCGTGTCCGAGAGCCCGCTCGCGGTGGTCGGGACCCGGATGCGCGGGCACGAGTTCCACCGCACCGTCGTCGAGCCGGGCGCCGGCGCGGCTCCCGCCTGGGGGCTGCACTCCCCCGAGCGGCGCGTCGAAGGCTTCGTACAACAGGGTGTGCACGCGAGTTATCTGCACACGCACTGGGCCGCCGAGCCGGGTATCGCGCGCCGGTTCGTGGAGAGGTGCCGGGGATGAGCGGTACGCGGGCCGGGGGCGGCCGGAGCGGAAGTCTGTGACCTCGATCCACGCCATGGCCGCCTCACTCCGCGATGCCCACCACCAGCCAGATGAACGCCGCCCCCGCCACCGTGCACAGCAGCGTCGAGCGCGCCGGGTGCTCGTGGTGCGCCTCCGGCAGGATCTCCGCGGCGGCCAGGTAGAGCAGCGCGCCGCCGAAGAAGCCGAGATATCCCCCGAGCAGTTGCTCCGGAATGGTGAACAGGAGCGTCGACGCGGCGCCCACCACCGGGGCCACCGCGTCCGCGAAGAGCATCGCGAGGGCCTTGCGGCGGGCGTTCCCGTACAGACTGGTGAGCGTGTACGTGTTGAAGCCGTCAGCGAAGTCATGGGCGATGACCGCGAGCGCCACCGCCACGCCCATGCCGCCGCCCACCTGGAACGCGGCACCGATCGCGACACCGTCCATGACGCTGTGCCCGACCATCGCCCCGGCCGCTGTCATCCCCACCTGCGGGATCCGGCCGTTCGTGTCCTCGCCCGCCCCGTGGGCGGCCTGGCGGCCCGCGAGGAGGTGTTCCACCAGGTGCGCGGTGAGGAAGCCCGCCACGAACAGGAGGAGCGCCGCCGGTACCCCGAAGACGGGGCCGCCCGCGGCGTCCAGCGCCTCCGGCAGCAGGTCGAGACCGACCACGCCGAGCATCAGACCGCCCGCGAGCCCCAGGACGAGGTGGCGCCGGTCGGTGACCCGCTGGGCCGTCCAGCCGCCCACCAGGGTCATCACAAAGGCGCCGAGCGCCACGAACACCGCCATGCGCCCTTGCTAGCCGATTGCCCCCCTGCCCCGCACATCCACATCGGGCCCGCCGAGCGGACACCGGCCCGTTTCTGTCCCGTCTCTGTCCCGTTTCCGTCCCGTACGAGAGGAGCCCCCGCCCGTGACCGACGCCGAGGCCGCCATGGGCAAGGTCTCCCCTGCCGGGTCGGGGCCTTCCGGCCCCGCGGGGCCGGAAGGCATCGAACACACGAGGGAGGACGCAGAGGCAATCGGCCCGATGACGACATCCCCCGAACAGGTGGCGGCCGGTGGCTCCCTCGTGGTGGGCGTCGGTGCGAGCAGGGGCGCGCCCGCCGAAGAGGTCATCGGCCTCGTCGAGGAGACCCTCCGGGACGCGGGGCTCTGGCCCGCCCAGCTCGCCGCGCTGGCGACGCTCGACACGAAGGCCGAAGAGCCCGGCATCGTCGAGGCGGCGGCGCGGCTCGGGGTACCGGTCGTGTCGTACGCGGCCGACGAGTTGGCCGGTGTCGAGGTGCCGAACCCCTCCGACGCGCCGCTCGCCACCGTGGGTACGCCCTCTGTGGCGGAGGCCGCCGCGCTGTGCGGAGGCGGCGAACTCCTCGTGCCCAAGCGGAAGTCGGCACCCGGCGGCCGTGCACCCATGGTGACCTGTGCGATCGTGCGCTGCGGGCCCGCGCCGAACGCGGTGAACGCGCCGCCGGTGTCCGCACCTGATCCGAACGAAATAGGCAGAGCAATCAAGGAGTCCGAGTGACCACCCCGCCCGCACCGCTCCCCGCACTTCTCATCGCCGGACACGGCGCCCGGGACGAGGCCGGGGCGGCCGCTTTCCGGGGCTTCGTACAGGAGATCGCCCGCCGCAACCCCGAACTCCCGGTCGCCGGAGGCTTGATCGGGCTTTCGCCGCCGCCGTCACCGCCGTCGCCGCCCCCGTTGGCCGACGCGGTCACCGACCTCGTCGACCGGGGCGTGAAACGTTTCGCTTCCGTACCGCTGACGCTGGCGCCGGACGAGCACGCCACGGGCGACATCCCCGTGGCGCTCACCCGTGAGCAGGAGCGCCACCCCGGCATCTCGTACACCCACGGCCGCCCGCTCGGCCCGCACCCCTCGCTCCTGAACGTCCTCGGCCGTCGCCTGGACGAGGCACTCGGCGGCTCGGCCCGCCGCACGCCGCAGGACCGCGCGAACGTCACGGTGCTGCTCGTGGGCCGCGGTTCGACCGACCCGGAGGCCAACGCCGAGGTGCACAAGGCGGCTCGGCTGCTGTGGGAGGGGCGCGGTTACGCGGGTGTGGAGACGGCGTTCGTGTCGCTCGCGGCGCCGGACGTGCCGTCGGGGCTCGACCGCTGCGTACGTCTGGGCGCGCAGCGGATCGTCGTCCTGCCCTACTTCCTGTTCACCGGCACCCTGCCCGAGCGGGTCCTCCAGCAGACGGAGGGCTGGGCGGCGGCGCACCCCGGGATCGAGGTGCGCTCGGCGGACGTGATCGGCCCCGAGGAGGAGCTGCTCGACCTCGTCATGGAGCGCTACCGGGAGGCGGTCGGCGGCGATGACGCGCATGCCCACTGAGTACGACGCCGAGTACGACGGCGGGCCGGACCTGCGCCACCACGGGGACGCGGAGGTCCGCGGCGCCGTCGGCCTCACCGACCTCGCGGTCAACGTCCGCGCGAACACCCCGCCCGCCTGGCTCAAGCGGCACCTCGCCGCCTCGCTCGACGGTCTGGCCGCGTATCCGGACGGCCGGGCGGCGCGGGCGGCGGTGGCGGCGCGGCACGGCGTGGCCCCCGACCGGGTGCTGCTCACGTCGGGCGCGGCGGAGGCGTTCGTGCTCCTCGCGCGCGCCCTGAAGGTGCGTCAGCCCGTGGTGGTCCACCCGCAGTTCACCGAACCGGAGGCGGCGCTGCGGGACGCGGGGCATGTGGTGGGGCGGGTGCTGCTGCGGGAGGAGGACGGGTTCCGCCTTTCGGGGGCGACGGTCCCACAGGATGCCGATCTGGTCGTGATCGGCAACCCGACGAACCCGACATCGGCCCTTCACCCGGCCGCCTCGATCGCCGAACTCGCCCGCCCCGGTCGGTACGTGGTGGTGGATGAGGCTTTCATGGACGCGGTACCGGGTGAGCGGGAGGCGCTGGCGGGCCGTACGGACGTGCCCGGCCTCGTGGTGCTGCGCAGCCTCACCAAGACATGGGGTCTGGCGGGGCTGCGGATCGGCTACGTCCTGTCCGACCCGGAGACGATCGCGACGCTGGCCGCGGCTCAGCCCTTGTGGCCGGTGTCCTCTCCCGCGCTCGCGGCGGCGGAGGCATGCGTGGCGCCCGCGGCGCTGGCCGAGGCGTCCGACGCGGCCCTGCGGATCTCCGCCGATCGGACCCATCTCCTGGACGGACTGAGGGAGTTCGCCTCCCACGGGGTGCGGGCCGTGGAGCCCGCCGAGGGCCCCTTCATCCTGCTCCGGGCCCCCGACGCCCCGGCCCTGCGCGAACGGCTGCGGGAGCGGGGGTTCGCGTTGCGGCGGGGGGATACGTTTCCGGGGCTCGGGGCCCAGTGGCTGCGGGTGGCGGTGCGTGATCCGGGGACGACGGATCGGTTGCTGGGGGCGTTGAGGGCGGTGCTGGGGAGGTAGTGGTGACGGTGCTGGGGAGGTAGTGGTGACGGTGCTGGGCAGGTAGTGGTGACGGTGCTGGGGATGGTCGTAGCGGTCGAAACCGCGCGAGTCCCCAACCCCGCCCCTTACCCAAACCGGTGCCTGCGCCCCGCCCCTGCCGAAAACCGTGCCGGAGCCCCGGACCTGCCCGTGCCGGAGCCCCGGACCCCGCTCCGCAGACGCCGGAGTGGCTGGGCACTCAGCCCTTACGCACCCGCCGAGCCATGACCACCGCGCCACCACCCGCGGCGAGCAGCATCACGCCGCCACCCACGAGATACGGCGTCGACGAGTTCCCCCCGGTCTCGGCGAGGTTCGCCCCGGCGGGCTTCTCCGGCTTCGCGACCACCGGCTTCTCGCCGGTACCACCCTGCGGCTTCACCGGCGGAGCCGAAGGCTTCGCCGCCACAGGCGCCTCGCACGACGCGCCGGCGAGCGTCACCGTCCCCTCGACCTCCGCGACATTCAGCTTCAGGGGGTTCACGGACACCTTCAGCTCCAGCGCGGTGGCCGCCGCCGTACGCGATGTCGTGTGCGTCTTCGACAGGTCGAGCCGCACCTCTCCGACTCCCGGCACCTCCACATGGGTCGTCCCCCCCGCCGACAGCGTGACCTTCTTGCCGAGCACCGTCACTCCGCCCAGCAGGTTCGCCTCGGCGACCGGTCGCTCGCCCGCCACGCAGATCGCCTTGGACGTCACCTGCTCGACCTCGATCAGTGACAGCAGCGGAAGGCCCGGCACGTGCACCTTCGCCCGTGCGATGTTGCTGTAGCCCTCCGCCTTCCCGCCCTCGACGGTCGCCTTCGCGGTGGCGACGTCCGCCCGCAGCACGCTGAACGGCTGCCCGCCGTCGACTCCGTTCAGCTCGGCGGTGAGCGCGGTCCTGTCGGCGCTGGCCGGCGCCTGTACTTCGTTGAGCGCGACCTTGAGCGGGACGTTCAAGGTCTTGTTGAGCAGGGATACGTCGAGCCCGGTGCGCAGCACGACGGCGTTCGCGCGGCCCTTGTCGCCGCCCGTGGCCGAGGCGGACCCCGCGGTGGCGAGCGCCGCGGGACCCGCGAGGAGAACCGTGGCGGTGGCGATCACGCCGAGGCGGCGTGCGGGCAGGCGGAAGGCATTGCTGTTCAAGGTGGTGGAACCCCCACGAGAGTTACGGAGCCGCCGGAAGCCTCGCGCTTCGCTGGATGGGGACATCGCTGGAGCGCGACACCGGCAACATCGACAGGGGGAATCTTTACGCACTGAGAGTGAATAGCCAGCGACGAAGCGTGAGTTCACTCCAAAGGGAGGTTTCCGCCCCTGCTTTCGAATCTTCCGGCACGTACGTTCCCCACAGCCACCCGAGCAACTCCCTGGCTCGAACACGCCGGTTGACGCGGCTGGCATGGCCGAATCGTGTGCAACGAACCGAGGGCCCTACACGTAACGCTCCGTCAACGTGGCTCCCCCGCTGAGCCCGGCCCTGCCTACCCCACGACCCGCCCGTTGAGGACCACCCGCCGAGGCGCCGCCAACACCCCCACGTCCTCCCGGGGATCGGCCCCGTACACCACCAGGTCCGCCGGCGCCCCCTCCACCAGGCCGGGGCGCCCCAGCCAGGACCTCGCCCCCCATGTCGTCGCCGAGAGCGCGTCCACCGCCGGGATCCCGGCGTGCCTCAGTTCGGCCACCTCGGCCGCGACCAGGCCGTGGGCCAGTGAGCCGCCCGCGTCCGTGCCCGCGTACACCGGCACCCCCGCGTCGTACGCGGCCCGAACCGTGTCGTAGCGGCGCTCGTACAGGCGCCGCATGTGCCGTGACCACTTGGGGAACTTCGATTCGCCGCCGTCGGCCAACTGCGGGAACGTCGCGATGTTCACCAGTGTCGGGACGATCGCCACGCCCCGTTCGGCGAAGAGCGGGATGGTGTCCTCGGTCAGGCCCGTGGCGTGCTCGACGCAGTCGATGCCCGCCTCCACCAGGTCGCGCAGAGAGTCCTCGGCGAAGCAGTGCGCCGTCACCCGCGCGCCCAGGCGGTGCGCCTCGGTGATCGCCGCCTCCACCTCGGCACGCGGCCAGCACGCCGTCAGGTCTCCCGCGTCGCGGTCGATCCAGTCGCCGACCAGCTTGACCCAGCCGTCGCCGCGCCGGGCCTCCTGGGCGACGTACGCGACGAGGTCGGACGGCTCGATCTCGTGGGCGTAGTTGCGGATGTAGCGGCGCGTGCGCGCGATGTGGCGGCCCGCGCGGATGATCTTCGGGAGGTCCTCGCGGTCGTCGATCCAGCGCGTGTCGGAGGGGGAGCCCGCGTCGCGGATCAGGAGGGTGCCGATCTCGCGGTCGGTCAGTGCCTGCTTCTCCGCCACGTCCGGCTCCACCGGGCCGTGCGTGTCCAGGCCCACGTGGCAGTGCGCGTCGACCAGGCCGGGGAGCGTCCAGCCGTCGATCGTGACGTCCGGCGCCGCCGACGGGCGGTCGTACGTCACCCTGCCCCCGACCACCCACAATTCGTCCCGGACCTCGTCCGGTCCGACGAGCACCCGCCCCTTCACGTGCAGCACCGTGTGATCGCTCATGTACAGCAGCTTAGGAGCCTGTCGGTACGCTCGGACCGGCAGCCCGAACGAACTCGTGAGCGAAGTGAGCAGCGAAGTGAGCAGCACCGTGACGACGCATCCATTCCTTGACCTGGCCCCCTTGAGCGCCCGGCACTTCGCCTCCATCGAGGAGCGCGTCGCCGGGCTGCTCTCCACCTCGCAGGACGTCGTGATCATGCAGGGCGAGGCGCTGCTGCCCCTGGAGGGCTGTATCCGGGGTGCGGCGCGCCCCGGCACGACCGCGCTGAACGTCATCACCGGGCCCTACGGGCAGACCTTCGGGAACTGGCTGCGCGACTGCGGGGCGACCGTCGTCGATCTCGCCGTCCCCTTCCACACCGCCGTGACCGCCGAGCAGGTCCGCGCGGCCCTCGCCGCGCATCCCGAGATCGACTTCGTCTCGCTCGTCCACGCCGAGGCCGCGACCGGCAACACCAATCCCGTCGCCGAGATCGGTGAGGTCGTCACCGAGCACGGCGCCCTGTTCATGCTCGACGCCGTCGCCTCGGTGGCCGCCGAGCCGCTGCTCCCTGACGCGTGGGGCGTGGACCTGTGCGTGATCGGCGCCCAGAAAGCGATGGGCGGCCCCGCGGGCGTCTCCGCCGTCTCCGTGAGCGAGCGGGCCTGGACCCGCCTCGCCGCCAATCCGCAGGCGCCGCGCCGCTCGTACCTCTCCCTCCTCGACTGGAAGGAGCGGTGGATCGACGGCGGGCGCAAGGCGCTCCTTCACGCCCCGGCGCAGCTGGAGATGCTCGCCCTCGAAGCGTGCGTGGAGCGCATCGAGGCCGAGGGTCTCGACGCGCTGATGGCGCGGCACGCCACCGCCGCCGCGGCGACCCGCGCGGGTGCGATCGCGCTCGGCGGCGGCCTTGAGCCGTACGTCCTTCAGGCGGGGGACGCCGCTCCGGTCGCCACGACGCTGCGCGCCCCCGAGGGGGTCGACGCCTCGGTGCTCGTCGCCAAGGCGCTCTCCGCCGACCCGGTGCTTCCGCTGGTCGCCGGTGGCGGCGCGCTGGCCAAGGAGATGATCCGGGTCAACCACTACGGGCCTGACGCGACCCGTGGCGTCGTGCACGCCTCGCTCGCCGCCCTGGGCGCCGCGATGGGCGAGGCCGGACTCGCGGTCGACCTCGAAGCGGCACGACGTGCGGTGACGGCCGCCTGGCAGTAGCCGAGCGGTGGACGAGCGGTAGGTGACCGCTCATTTCTGCCCACTGCCCCGGCCCGCCATGCCCACAGCGCCCGCGCCAAGCTCACAGCGAACAGCGAGCGCCCACACGGCGGGAGTGGCAGCGTGAGCGCCATGACCACGCTCCCGGACGGCCGCCCCGTGCCCGACCCGACCGCCGGCGAGCCCGCGATGCTGATGGGCTGGCTCGATTTCCATCGCGAGACGCTCGCGGTGAAGTGCACGGGGCTCGATGACGCACAGACCCGTGTCGCCGCGGTCCCGTCCTCGTCGCTGACCCTGCTCGGCCTCGTGCAGCATCTGGCCGAGGTGGAGCGGAACTGGTTCCAGCGCGTGCTCGCCGGCCAGGACGTCCCGCCGGTGCACGAGGACGGGGCCGGAGGCTTCGCTCTGGCCCCGGAGCGGACGTACGCCCAGGCTCTGGCCTTGTGGCGGCGCGAGGTGGCGGTGAGCCGGAAGCTCTGCGAGGGACGGTCACTGGACGGGGTGGGGCGGCTGAGCGAGCGGGAGGCGGCCGTGACGGGCAGTGCCGAGGTCAGCCTGCGCTGGATCCTGGTCCACCTCATCGAGGAGTACGCGCGGCACAACGGCCACGCCGATCTTCTCAGGGAGGCAATCGACGGGGTGACGGGGCCTTAAACGCTCTACGTAAATTCACGGACGCATTCTCACCGCTTCATTATCCACTTTATCAGCACAGCTTTCCGTATTCTTCTTCCCGCTTTTCGGAGACCTAAACACTAAGGTTTCGACAACGGTAAGTCTCACAATTCGGACACGCTTCGAGGGAGTTACGGTTCTGTGACGTACTCCACATAGTGTCCGCTATGAACCCTATGACCCCCTCAAATCAGGCCATTTCGCCGGGGATTCCTGCGGGCGCGCACCCACGCGTGATAACACATAGGGCTCTCTTACGTAACCCCTTCCGGCGATGCAATTAAAGAAATTGCTCGGTAAATTCAATCCGCATGACCGCTGCACAAGCCGATGTACCGACCGACCTGGAAGCGAATTCCCTGAAAATGCCCGAGGGGCTGCGCCTCGACACCCCCGACGTCGCCGACGGCGCCGCAATCTGGCGGATCGCGCGCGACTCGAAGGTGTTGGACCTCAACTCCTCGTACAGCTACCTGCTGTGGTGTCGCGACTTCGCGGCGACCTCGGTGGTGGCCCGGGACGCGAACGGTGAGCCCGCCGGGTTCATCACCGGCTACATCCGGCCCGAGCGGCCACGCACCCTGGTGGTCTGGCAGGTGGCCGTCGACCAGGCACAACGGGGCCGCGGCCTCGCCGGTGCGCTGCTGGACGGGCTGACCTCGAAGGTCGCCGCCGACCGGGAGCTGGTCTCGGTCGAGACGACCATCACGCCGGACAACAAGCCGTCCGAGCGGCTGTTCACCTCGTACGCACAGCGCCACGGCGCGTCGGTCGAGCGCACCGTGCTCTTCGACGCGGGGCTCTTCCCCGAAGAGGGGCACGAGCCCGAGGTCCTGTTCCTCATAGAGCCTGTCACCGAGTCCGGGAAAGCCGCGCAGAACAAGCCGGTCAAGCCAGTCGGCTGAGTTACGCCGCACTTCCCCCCACGCACCACCTGTCACCCCCCACTCCCAAGTCTTTCCATCTCCCAGGAGATCTGCTGTGACCATCACCCAGCCCGACCTGAGCGTCTTCGAGACCCTGGAGTCGGAGGTGCGCAGCTACTGCCGCGGTTGGCCCACTGTCTTCGACCGTGCGCAGGGCAGCCGCATGTTCGACGAGGACGGCCACTCGTACCTCGACTTCTTCGCCGGGGCCGGCTCGCTCAACTACGGCCACAACAACCCGGTCCTCAAACGCGCCCTGATCGACTACCTGGAGCGCGACAGCGTCGTCCACGGCCTGGACATGTCCACGGTCGCCAAGCGCGCGTTCCTGGAGTCGTTCCAGAACATCATCCTGCGCCCGCGTGACCTGCCGTACAAGGTCATGTTCCCGGGCCCGACGGGCACCAACGCCGTCGAGTCCGCGCTGAAGCTGGCCCGCAAGGTCAAGGGCCGCGAGTCCATCGTGTCGTTCACGAACGCCTTCCACGGCATGTCGCTCGGCTCGCTCGCGGTGACCGGCAACGCCTTCAAGCGCGCCGGCGCCGGCATCCCGCTGGTGCACGGCACGCCGATGCCGTTCGACCGCTACTTCGACGGCCAGACCCCCGACTTCATCTGGTTCGAGCGTCTGCTCGAAGACCAGGGCTCCGGCCTCAACCAGCCCGCCGCCGTGATCGTCGAGACGGTCCAGGGCGAGGGCGGCATCAACGTCGCCCGCGCCGAGTGGCTCCGCAAGCTCGCCGACGTGTGCGAGCGCTGGGACATGCTGCTCATCGTCGACGACATCCAGATGGGCTGCGGCCGTACCGGCGCGTTCTTCTCCTTCGAGGAGGCGGGCATCACGCCGGACATCGTGACGGTGTCCAAGTCCATCAGCGGCTACGGCATGCCGATGGCGCTGACGCTGTTCAAGCCCGAGCTCGACGTCTGGGAGCCGGGCGAGCACAACGGCACCTTCCGCGGCAACAACCCGGCGTTCGTCACGGCCGCCGCCGCCCTGGAGACCTACTGGTCCGACGGCCCGGCCATGGAGAAGCAGACCCGTGCCCGCGGCGAGCAGGTCGAAGAGGCCTTCGCCGCCATCGCCGACGAGAACCCCGGCGCCATCAAGGAGTACCGCGGCCGCGGTCTCGTCTGGGGCATGGAGTTCATCGACAAGACACGTGCGGGCGCCATCGCGAAGCGCGCCTTCGAACTCGGTCTGCTCATCGAGACATCCGGCCCCGAGAGCGAGGTCGTCAAGCTCCTTCCGGCGCTGACGATCACCGCCGACGAGCTGGACGAAGGCCTTCGCACGCTCGCCCGTGCGGTGCGCGAGACCGCCTGAGCGGCCCCCGCGCCGCGTCGTCACCCCCGTAAGAGAAAAGGAACTGATTCACCGTGATCGTCCGTTCGTTCAAGGACATTGAAGGCACCGACCGGCACGTCAAGTCCGCGTCGGGCACCTGGGAGAGCAAGCGCATCGTCCTCGCCAAGGAGCGGGTGGGCTTCTCGGTCCACGAGACCATCCTGTACGCGGGTACGGAGACGTCGATGTGGTACGCGAACCACATCGAGGCCGTCGTGTGCACCAAGGGCGAGGCCGAGCTGACCGACGACACGACCGGCAAGAAGTACACGATCACACCGGGGACCATGTACCTGCTCGACGGGAACGAGAAGCACACGATGCGGATCAAGGAGGACTTCCACTGCATCTGTGTCTTCAACCCGCCCGTCACCGGTCGTGAGGACCACGACGAGAACGGCGTATACCCGCTCCTGACGGAGCCGGAGCCGGCCTGAAAAACTGAAGTGCCGGAGCCGGGGCCGCTTCTGCCCCGGCTCCGTGCCGCAGGGCTGGAGCAACACGCCCCCTGAATCTCCCCCGCCGCCCTCTTCCTCTGGGCGGCGGGGGTGTACATCCCGGAAAGGGCCGTACGAGAGGAGAGGCAGGCAACACCATGACCACCGCACCCGAACGCACCGCCGATCTGTACCCGACACGAGGCGCCGAAGAGGTCCTCATCGAACGCAAGGACCCCGTCGTGTGGTCCGAGCCGGGTACACCGGGGCCCATCGTGGCCGACGAACTGGCGGGGTTCGAACGGGACGGATTCCTGGCGATCGACCAGCTCATCACCCCGGACGAGGTGGGCGTCTACCTCGCCGAGCTCACGCGGTTGATCGATGACCCCACGATGCGGGCGGACGAGCGCTCCATCGTGGAGCCGCGTTCCCAGGAGATCCGGACAATCTTTGAGGTGCACAAGATCAGCGAGCTGTTCGCGAAGCTCGCTGCCGATCCGAGGGTGGTGGGGCGGGCCCGGCAGATCCTGGGTTCCGACGTCTACGTCCACCAGTCCCGGATCAACGTCAAGCCTGGCTTCGGGGCCTCGGGGTTCTACTGGCACTCGGACTTCGAGACCTGGCACGCCGAGGACGGCCTCGCGAACATGCGGACCGTCTCGGTCTCGATCGCGCTCACCAAAAATCACGACACCAACGGCGGCCTCATGATCATGCCGGGGTCGCACAAGACGTTCCTCGGCTGTGAAGGCGCGACGCCGAAGGACAACTACAAGCGGTCCCTGCAGATGCAGGACGCGGGCATTCCCTCGGACGAGACGCTCACGGACCTCGCCTCGGAGTACGGCATCCGGCTCTTCACCGGTGAGGCGGGTTCCGCGACCTGGTTCGACTGCAATGCCATGCACGGTTCGGGGGACAACATCACGCCGTTCCCGCGCAGCAACGTCTTCATCGTGTTCAACAGTGTGGAGAACACGGCGGTGGAGCCGTTCGCGGCGCCGATCCGGCGGCCGGATTACATTGGGGCTCGGGACTTCACTCCGGTGAAGTAAGCAGTCTCGTATGAGAATTGGCCCGGCACCTTGGAGTGCCGGGCCAAGCTTGGTTGCGAGGTCCGGGTCGTGGTTACAGCGCCGGGTAGTCCGTGTAGCCCTTCTCCGTACCGCCGAAGTACGTCGCCGTGTCAGGGGTGTTGTACGGGCCCGAGGCCCTGAGGCGGGCCGGCAGGTCGGGGTTGGCCAGGAACAGCGCGCCGAACGCCACGATGTCCGCGGTGCCGTCCTCGACGAGGGCGAGAGCGTCGGGACCGGTGGGGCCCTCGGTGACGGGGTTCAGGATGAAGGTTCCGTCGAAGCTCCCGCGCAGGGTGGTCGTCAGGTCGCGGATCGGACCCACCTCCACGACGTGCAGGTATGCCAGGTCCAGGGCGCTGAGCTCCTTCACCAGGGCGGTGTACGTCGCCTCGAGCCCGTCCTCGGGCTCGGAGATGCTGTTGAAGGGGTTGCCGGGCGAGACGCGCAGGCCGGTGCGGGCTGCGCCGATCTCGGCGGAGACGGCCCTCGCGGTCTCGACCGCGAAGCGGATGCGGTTCTCCGGGGTGCCGCCCCACTCGTCGGTGCGCCGGTTCGAGCCGGGGGCCAGGAACTGTTGGATCAAGTAGCCGCTGGCGCCGTGCAGTTCGACTCCGTCGAAGCCCGCGTCGATCGCGTTGCGGGCCGCCGTCGCGAAGTCGCCGATGGTGGCGCGGATCTCGTCGCCGGTCAGTTCGCGGGGTGTGACGAAGTCCTTCGGGCCCTCGGCCGTGTACACCTGGCCCTCGGCCGCGATGGCCGACGGGGCGACGTTCACCAGGCCTTCGGGGAAGAGTATGGGATGGCCGACGCGGCCCGCGTGCATGAGCTGGGCGAAGATCCGGCCACCGGCGGCGTGGACGGCGGAGGTGACCTTGCGCCAGGACTCGATCTGCTCGTCGGAGTGCAGGCCCGGGGTGTCCGGGTAGCCCTGGCCGATGACCGAGGGCTGGATGCCCTCCGTGATGATCAGCCCGGCCGAGGCGCGCTGGGCGTAGTACTCGGCGGTGAGCTCCGTGGCAGTGGCACCCGCGCCCGCGCGGCTTCGGGTCATCGGGGCCATGGCGATGCGGTTGCTGAGCGGCGTGCCGGAGAGGTCGAGCGAGTCGAAAGCGGTGGTCATCAGGGGGCTCCCAGGGGATGCTGCGGATTACCGTCCGAGGTAATTGGTCGGCCAATCAATTGAACCGAGCGCCACCCTAACTCATTCCTTGGCCGGCCAAGCTAATCTGGTGGGGCCGGACCGCGACCACTCAGGAGTACCGATGAAAGCCTCGGCCGAACCCGCCTGTACCGAGCTCCCCACCGCCCAGCGGCGGGGACCTGTCAGCCACACCATCAGCCGGGTGGCCCGGCTGCACCGGAACGCGGCGGGCAGGGTGCTGAGGAAGGTCGGGCTCTACCCCGGCCAGGAGTTCGTGATGATGTACCTGTGGGACTCGGGACCCGCGCGGCAGTCGGACATCATCAAGGCGGTCGGCCTTGATCCGTCGACGGTCACGAAGATGCTGCAGCGCCTTGAGCAGGCCGGACACGTCCAGCGCCGCCCGGACCCGGACGATCGTCGCGGGGTCCTCGTGGAGGCCACGGAGGCGAGCTGCGGGTTGCTGACAGAGGTGGAGCACGCCTGGGGAGACCTTGAGGACCAGACGCTGGCGGGCCTCGGCAAGACGGACCGGGCGGAGCTGACGCGGCTGCTCGGCCTGGTGGAGACGAACCTGTGCGGGGAGACGGCGGAGCCGACGGGGTGTGGTGAGGCTTAGAGCCAGGCCGGCGACGCCGCTCGGGCCAGGACCTGGTCCGCGGCGGACACGCTGCCGCGGACTCCCCTGGGGACCCCCGCGGGGTCGACCCGCCCGCCCATGAGCGGGCAGAAGTCCACCGGCCCCAGGACCAGCTCCGCCCGCACCGCTGCCCAGGACCCACGATGCTCCGCCCGCACCGGCTCCGCACCGCTGCCCAGGGCCCACGGCACCTCGTCCCCCTTGCCCCCCCCCGGCCCGGCGCGCCAGGGGTCAGCCGGAGAGCACGTCGAGGATCCGGTCCACGTCCGCCTCCGTGTTGTACAGGTGGAACGAGGCTCGCAGGTGTCCCGCGCGCGCGGCCGTGATGATCCCGGCCCGCCTCAGCTCGGGTTCCTTGTCGGCGAGGCCGGGGACGGAGACGATGGGGGACCCGCCGGGCACCGGCTCGTGGCCCAGGTCCGCGAGTCCCGCACGGTAGCGGGCCGCGAGCGCGGTGTCGTGGGCGTGCACCGCCTCGATTCCGGTCTCCTCCAGGTAGGCCAGGGACTGCGCCGCGCCGTGGTACGCGAGGAAGGCGGGGGGCTCGTCGAAACGGCGGGCGTCGGGGGCCAGTTCCGAGAGCGGCCCGTAGGTGGAGTTCCAGGTGTCCGCCGCCGCCATCCAGCCGGCGTGCAGCGGGACGAGGGACTCCTGCGCCTCCTCGCTCACGGTCAGGAACGACGTGCCGCGCGGGCAGAGCAGCCACTTGAAGGCGCCGGTGACGGTGTAGTCGTACGGACTCGCGTCAAAGGGCAGCCAGCCCGCGGCCTGTGTGGCGTCGTTGAGGACGCGGGCTCCGTGGGCGGCCGCGGCCGCACGTACCGCCGTGTCGTCGGCGAGACGGCCGTCGGCCGACTGCACGGCGGAGTAGACGACGAGGGCCGTGGTGGGGCGGACCGCCTCGGCGAGTTCCTCAAGGGGTACGTAGCGGATCTTGAGGTCGCCGCGCACCACGAAGGGATTGATGATCGAGCTGAACTCCCCCTCGGGGAGCAGGATTTCGGAGCCCGGCCGCTGCGCCGCCGCGATCAGTCCGCAGTGGACGGCGACCGAGCCGCCGTTGGCCACCCGTGAGCGGTCCACACCGACAAGCCGTGCGAAAGCCTCACGGGCGGCGTTCACGATCCCGAAGTCACCCGAGCCGCCGCCCGCGCCCATGCCGTTCTCGGCCGCGAGGCGTTGGATCGCCTCGACCGCGCGGGCAGGCAGCAGGCCGCTTTTCGCCGTGTCCAGATACGTCGACGTGGGCGCGAACTCGGCGCCGTTGATGATCCCCATGGCATCAACTCTCGCGCCCGTTCACGCCCACGTCCATCACGCATACGGGGAGGCGACCGGTCAGCGGTGCCTACGCGCCGCCTCAGGCCTGCGGAACCGCGCAGCCGTCGGGGCCGCAGGCGTCGCCGTCCGCGAGGCTGGTGAGCGGCGAGCGGCTGTCCCACGCCTGCTCCAGGGCCTGGGCGAAGACGTCGGCGGGCTGGGCGCCGGAGACGCCGTACTTGCGGTCGAGGACGAAGAACGGCACACCGTTCGCGCCCAGTTCGGCGGCCTCGCGCTCGTCGGCGCGTACGTCGTCGGCGTAGCGGGACGGGTCGGCGAGGACCGCGCGGGCACCGTCCGCGTCGAGACCGGCCTCGGCCGCGAGCTCCACGAGCCGCTCGTCGTCATCGAAGACGGACCGCTCATCGGCGAAGTTGGCGCGGTAAAGGAGCCCGAGCAGCTCGTCCTGCCTGCCCTGCTCCTTGGCGAAGTGCAGGAGGCGGTGCATGTCGAAGGTGCTGCCGTGGTCGCGGCCCTCGGTGAGGTAGGCCAGACCCTCGGACGACGCGTTGACGCCGAGGTTCCGCTCGGCCTCCTGGGCCTGCTCCTCGCTCATGCCGTACTTCTTGGCGAGCATCGGGATGACGAGCCCGCTGTCGCCCTTGACGCGCGAGGGGTCGAGCTCGAAGGAGCGGTGCACCACCTCGACGTCGTCGCGGTGCGGGAAAGCGGCGAGCGCCTTCTCGAAGCGGGCCTTGCCCACGTAGCACCAGGGGCAGGCGATGTCGCTCCAGATCTCGACGCGCATGTGTCCAGCTCTCTTCAGGTCGAACGTTGACGGTGGTGCGGAGGGTCCCTCCGGTCACTTGAGGAAACGTACGATCTGATCCGGTCATTCCCCGGTTTCCCCAGGACCCCCGGGCGTCACCGGGAGCCGCATCCGCAGGTGCGTGCCCGCGCCCTCGCCAGGCTCCGCCGGCTGCCAGCCGTGGCGGGCGTAGAAGGCCTGGGCGCGCCGGTTCTCCCGGTGGACGTCCAGGGTGGCCACCCGGATGCCGTCGGCCCGCCACTCCTCCACGCACGCGGCGTGCAGGGCCGCGCCGACCCCCGCCCGCCAGTGGTCGGGGTCGACGTGGAACTGGAAGAGCGCCACGGTGTCCGCCGCCTCGCCCTCGGGCGTGCGGAAGGAGGCGAGGCCCACGATCCGGCCCTCGCGGACCGCGCACAGCACATGCCCGTCACGGCGCTCGACGGCCCCCCGCCACATCACGAGCGCGTCGACGCGCTGTTCCGGCAGCCCCTGGGGGTAGTACGTGGCGCGGGCACGGGCGTGCAGGGCGGCGAGCGCCGGGGCGTCGGCGGTGAGGGCGGTGCGTATGACGGTCGGCATCACGGTCCGCATCGTCGTGGGGAATGCTGAGTGGATCACGCTGCGACAGACGTGTTCCGGGAGCCCTGGGTTCCGAGGCGGCTGAACTGGGTGCGGCAGGCACTCGGCGTGAGCCCGGTGCGGCGCACCAGGTGGCCGCGGAACGAGTCGGCGGTGCCGAGCCCGCAGGCCCGCGCCACCTGGTCCATGGAGAGCGATGTCGCCTCCAGGAGCTCCTTGGCCCGCTCGACGCGCTGGTGCACGCTCGCCTTCGCCAGCTGAACTGACTATCAGGTGATGATAGTTCCTCTGATCGCCCCCTGAGTGGAGCCCGCCAGACCGCTCAACGGGCTTACGCTGGACGGGAGGTGATTCGATGTCGTCGCTGCAAGAGAACGTCCGAGACCTTCGCCGCCGGGCGGGCATGAGCCAGGAGGAACTAGCCGACTCGGCGGACCTCTCCGTGGGTACGATCCGCAAGATTGAGCAAGGCGGAGACGCCAGGGTCGAGACCCTTCACATGATCGCGCGGGCGCTCGGTACGTCTACCTCCAGCCTCTTCGTGACGGAATCCCCCGACCCGGTGCACGTAAGCGCAGGGGACGGCCCGAAGCTGATGGAACTCAGGCGGGCTCTCATGCCGCCTATCGGCCTGGCTGAAGTGCTCACAGAGCCACAGCAGATGACCGACCTTCATTCAATTCAGCGGGACGTCGACGATTCCCACAGCCTCTACCACGCCGACCGGTACGACTCCGTGGCGAAGAAGCTACCCGGCATCCTGCGGGCCGCTGAGGCTGCTGTCGTCCTCAGCGAGGAAGGCGAGGCGCAGCAACGGGCGGTTATCACGCGTGCTGGCGCATTCCTCCTCGCAGGCAAATACTTGACGCAGGTCCGCCGTTACGACATGGCCTATCACGCTCTCTCACAGGGAATCCGGGACGCTCGCGAAGCGGGGCAAGTGCATATCGCAGCAACCGGAGTTGTGGGAATGGGGTGGCTGCTCCTGCGCCAGGACCGCTTCGACGAGGCGGAGCGACTGGCAACGGTTACGGCTGCGGAGGTGGAGCCGCGGATCTCCAGCGCCACCCCCGGGGAATTGGCGGTATGGGGGGAACTCCTTCAACGCGTCGCCTCCGCCGCGATGCGCAACAACCGCCCGGACGTGGCCAAGGAAGCACGTCGAATGACGGCCACGGCCGCGAGCGCACTGAACGAGGAACACGTCGACTTCCGTCAGCACTGGACTACCTTCGGGCCGGTAACGGCTGAGACGAAGGCAATTGAGGATCTCGCCCTGATCGGTGACGCCCGCGGGGTTCTTCGCAGGGCTGACGAAGGACCGGTTGGGCGTAAGGCGCTGAAGAGGTTCGGCCGGCCAAGTGCGAACAACTGGGACCGGCATCGTCTGGACGTTGCTTACGCGCACGCGCGTCTCGGGTCGCACCAGGATTCGATGGAGGAGCTGAACACCATCCTCCGCACCTCCCCGGAGTGGCTGAAGCATCAATCCATGGCGCGCCACGTCATGCGGGACATTCTTGCCCACCGGAAGCGCACGCTGACTCAGGACATGCGCACCATGGCCGCTCACCTGGGCGTGACTGGCTAACTACCATGCCGCGTAGTAGTTCCGTACGTTCCGTCAGCGAACTACAACGCTACGTGTCTGTAATGCTCTGTGAAGCGCCAATAACGTCGTGTGCATGGAGACGGCAGGGCCAACGCCAGAAGGCACAGACACGGACGCGACGCACACCCCCGCGCTAGGCGAAACTGTCTTGGATTCGCGCAGGGACCTCGTGGGCGTCGTCATGGGTAACGAGGGCGGGATCTACCAACTCCGTCCCCCTCAGGGGGCCGCGAGTGGGATACCAGGCCCGAGAACATCCGCCCTGTCGAGCCGCACCAGTTGCTGCATGCGCGGGTGTCGGATGCCAACGCCAGGAGCACAGGGCGGCCAACGTGATTACCGGCCGTCTCCAGTCAGCCGTACGGCGCAAAGCGCCGCCTCCCCGCCATGCTTGCGCACGTGCGTCCTCTTGGCGGAGGCACTGAGTGAACCGCCAAGCCGTCGGCCCTCCATGTCGCCCAGACCCCGCGGCGGAGGACCGGTACGGCCTTAAAGCCCCGTTGGTACTGCACGTCGAAGTACTGCAACACCGACAGTTTAGGTCCGCTCTGCTCACTCCTCGTCTCCCACTCACGGCTGAGGACAGCGAGCAGAGCGGGCCGCCCACTTGCCTGACACGGAAGGGCACCGATGAAGCCTGACGAGCTGACGTTCGGCCTGGTGGTGCACGACCTGGAGGAAGACCTCGTCGGGCGCGTGCACCTGGTGACTGCAACTGAGGTCATCCTTCAGCGGCCTTCGGGACGGCAGTGGGCTGCGAAGCCGGAAGCGCTGAAACCTGCAACGGCGGAGCAGAAACGCGTTCTACGTAGCTGAGACCAGGAGGAGCCATGGCAGTCCCGGTAGTCGAGCATCTCCCCTTACCCGCACACCGAACGGGAGGGGGTTTCCTGTGGTTGGACCTGACTCGCAAGTGTCAGCTGAAGTGCCATCACTGCCTCAACGACTCGGGTCCTGACGGTCAGCACGGAACGATGACCCGCGCTGACTGGATCAGGGTCATTGACGAGGCCGCCGCAAGTGGCGTCCGGGCGGTGCAACTGTTCGGTGGTGAGCCGCTTCTCCACCCTGACTCGATCGAGATTGCGAACCACGCCCTTCTTTACGGAATGGCGGTGGAGGTTTACAGCAACCTCGTCCACGTACCGGATCCCTGGTGGGCAGTCTTCATGATCGGAGGCGCCCAGATCGCTACGTCGTACTACTCTGACGACCCCGACGAGCACAACGCGATCACGGGCCGTAAGAGCCACGCCCGGACGAGTGCCAACATCGCTCAGGCCGTCAGACTCGGCATCCCGATCCGTGTGGGGATCATCGACTGCGGCGGGGGTCAGCGTGTCGAAGAAGCACGCCGGGAACTCACCGCCATGGGAGTGCAGCGGATCAAGACGGACGCGGTTCGTCCTTTTGGTCGAGCTGCGTGCGGGCAAGACCCGAGCGCTTCCAACCTCTGCGGTCGGTGTGGTGACGGCCGCGCGTCGGTCGGCCCTGACGGCGACGTGTCGCTGTGCGTCTTCTCCACGTGGCTGAGCGTCGGCAACGTCCTCGCTGGCTCGCTGGAGGACATCCTCACTGGCGATGCCATGGCCGCAGCGAGCGCCCACATCAACTCGCCTGTCGTCCGCAACGGCGGCAACGGCGGGGACGACGATGACGACAACGAAGATGAGTGCTCACCCGGTTTTCCGGGCAGTGAGTGCACTCCTCGGAACTAGAAGGAAGCCGGAATGAACCGTCGCCTCCCCAGCCTCGAATTCCTGGAACTCATCCACCCCTACACAGGAGACATCTCCGACTCACGGGCCACGGAGCGCGGGTTCAGCTCCGACGTCCTGATGTTGGTCGAAGGCGCTCTGGGGCGCGTCTTCGTCAAGGGGATCGCCAACCGGGCTGGGGGGCGTCGGGACTCCATCATCAGGGAACGACTGATCAACGAAGCCGTACACCCGCTCTCCCCGCGCCTCCTCTGGCACGCGGAGAACGATCAATGGATCGCACTCGGTTTCGAGCTGGTCAACGGTCGGCCGAGCGACTTCGCACCATGCTCCGTCGATCTCCCTGCCGTTGCTCAGCTCGTCAACAGGATCAGGGAAGTTCCCTTGCCGGCCATGGCCGAAGACTGGCCGGAGACCCGGTGGGACCGCTTCGCGGCGGACCAGGACGAAGCCGCGCTCTTCAAGGGCGACAGCCTCATTCACGGGGACATCAACCGCGGCAACCTCCTAGTGGGAGACGCCGGGGCGTGGGTCGTCGACTGGGCGTGGCCCACGAGAGGAAGCGCGTTGATCGATCCCGCGCTCCTCGTCCTGCAGCTCATTGCAGCGGGCCACAGCCCGGAGGGCGCAGAGTCATGGGCGTCTGAATGCGGGGCGTGGTCAAAGTCCGATCCTGTGGCCATCGACGCGTTCGCCATGGCCAACCTTCGGATGTACCGCAAGCGGGCAAAGCGATTCCCTGATCAGACGTGGATCAGCGCCATGGAAGCGACCGCGCAAGCGTGGGTCGACTACAGGCAACGGCCTGATTCCTCCTCCGCGCGGTGCTGACATGGCGGCATCGATCTTCTTCGGGCTCTTGGCGTGCTCCTTGCCGATGCCCTTGTGATTGCGACCCATCGGACGGCGCCGCGCGTTCTTAACGTGACGGGAGAGCGTGGATCCGAGCGTCAGGTACTCCGACGTCTCGTCGGGGTCCGGCGTCTCTGTATGGGAAAGCGCCTTGCCGTCGACGGCCCCCATGAAGCGGTCCAGTGCTGCTTCCACGGCCGTCGGGCCCGTTGGTTCAGCACTCCAGCGGACGCGCCTGCGTGGCGCGTACCTGAAGGACTTCGCCGAAGTCCGCAGTCCAGCGGTCCACGTAGTCCTGCCAGTGCGGCGGATCGGCGTAGAAGCCGCAGACTTCGAAGCGCTCGAAGGCCCGCGCGACAGCAACGTCAACCGATTCACGGTCAACCTGCCAGCCGTCACCCTCGGGCCCTTCGGTCCTCTCCCAGCAACCGAGCAGCATGACATGCCCATCGGTGACGCGACAGGCTGTAAGCCCGTGGCGTCATCGCGGATAGAGCCGTCGAACCGAGCGTAGCTAGGTCGCCCGCGGCTATCTCCTCCGCGCGACGGCACATAGCCCACGCGTCGGGGTCCATCCACGCGTCAGAAGCGACTGTGCGGGAGTTGAGGAAGTAACCGGCGCCCGTCCGCGGAGTCGTTTGCGGAGGTCGTAGAAGTCGTCGACGAGCGACTCCAGGCATGGCCAGTCCTTCGGCAGGCGCTGTCTGCGCATGCTGCCTTGCCACGTCATAGCGCCTCCACCTCCCGCACTCGTGCCTTACGCTTGCTGCCTTATACGGTCTGGGGAGGCCGCTAATACAAGGGGGGGGCGCTATGCGCACCTACATTCGCCGTGCCGTTTTACTGACGGCGCCACTCGCCCTAGCGTCCACGCTCGTCACGGGCTGCTCGGCTTCGAGGGACTCGTCCGACAAGGCCGAGCCGAAAGAGCTGGCCACCGCATCCACGGACTTTGAGAAGGTGGAGGTGGGCGAGGCGAAGGAAGCTTCAGAGCCGCCGTCCACCGCCCCGGAGGCGCCCGCTTTGGCGGTAGGCGAGACGGGGACGTACGAGACCGGAAAGACGGACGAGTACGGCGAGAACTACAAGGTCACGACGAAGATGCAAGTCAAGGTCGTCAGCGCGAAGTACGTGACGCCGGCAGAGATCGACACGACCAACGAGCCGGAGCAAGGCCAGTTCGTGAAGCTGACGCTCTCCCTGAAGAACGTGGGCAAGGGTCCAGCGGAGTTCTCCGCGTACGGCCTCCTGCAATGGGAGGACGAGGAGACAGCCGCTCAGGACGCTACGACGCTCGAAGGTGTTGGCGATGGGCCGGATCTCGATGCGAAGTACAAGCCTGGCCAGTCCGTGACAGGAAGCGTCGTCCTGGACGTCGCCCGGAAGGGCGGAACCGTCAGCTACGTCGGTAACGAAGACCCGGAGGCCGAAGGCCCCGTGTTCACGGTGGAGTTGCCGAAGTAGCGCGCCCACTCGCGACGCCAGGCGGACCGCTCGTGGCGTCGCATGGCGCCCGTGCGGCACTTGGGCGGGGCGTCCGCGTCCATCGACAACGAGGCGAGCAGCCGCTTCCCTCAAAGCCCGCGGCGCCAAGCATGCGCGCCATACATCCTCCTGAAATAGATCAGCCCCGTCCCCGGGAACACTCCTCCGGGGCGGGGCTGCGTCTGTGCGTCCCTCAGATCTTGATGGGCGTGAGCTTCAGATCCGCGTTGTCGACGTCGACGAGCAGCCGCACCCGGCATCGAACCGGAGCCACGACCCTCCAGAGCCCTCAACTTCGTTACCTGAGCGTGACCTTAGGGGTTACGTCTAGAGGCAATGCTGTTGCGTTAGCCATCTGGTTGTTGGCGAGGGGGAGCTCACCGAAGACGGACTCGATCTCCCACCGCTGGCCATACAGCGCGGCCAACTCCCTTGCGGGGTAGAGGTCCACGTCCAGCAGGTCGGTGGCCAGGCGATACTCCGTCGCCTGGCCGTGCAGGCGGTAGGCCAGGACGCGGACTCGTTGCGGGTCCCGCTTCTTGCCGTCAGTGCCGGCGTGCAACCGGGACAGCCAGGAGCCGTCCGGCAAGCCTGGCCTGGACCGGCAGCACCCGGTTCACCGAGGCCCGCCACAGCAGGTGGGCCCGATCACCTCTAAGGCATTCCGGGCGGGCTGGATAGTTCCAGCCCGTCCGGCGTTTGACGAGCAGTGCTAGGACCCGTCCCTCAGACCCCGGGGCCAGTTGGGACGGAACTCGATCTCCTCGTACGTCACCACGCACCCCTCCCCCACCGGCGACTGCGCCATGAAGCCCACCAGGGCGGCTCCCGCCGATTTCTCCTCGCCGAGGGAGAAGATCCGGACGAACGTCCACTCCTCCCCGTCGAGGGACGCGTGGAAGGCGAAAGCCGAACCCGTGCGGCTGATCCGGAGCCAGACGCTGCTGCCGTCCACCACGAACGCGTTCGAGTCGTCGGAGTGGCCGCGGGTGACGACCGTGCAGACCGTCGCCTTGTCCGGTGACCGTTCGAGGCAGAGCTTGGCCCACTCCCGGTCGCCGACGTGGAGGTAGAGCACGCCCGCGTCGAACGCCGCCGCGAAACCGACCGTCACCCGCGCGATCAGCTGGAAGTCCCCCTCGGGCGCACCGAGAAGACGCGGCGCGTCCGAAGCGGGGTCCAGGGCCTCGCCCGTCGGCGGCACGAAGCGGTCCTGCCGGGCGCCCGCCCAGCCGGTGAGCGCCCCGTTCTCGTACGACCAGTTGCCGTCGGGGCCGTACGTGCGCAGGGAGAAGGGCAGTTGGGGGATGTCGACGTCCATGGGCGTCAGTGTTGCAGGCGCCCTTCGTAGCGACGCGGCAGCCCCAGCGGATTGTCGTCCCGCAGCTCGGCCGGCAGCAGCGCTTCGGGCGTGTTCTGGTACGCGACAGGACGCAGCCAGCGCTCGATCGCCGTACCGCCCACGGAGGTGGAGGTGGACGTCGTCGCGGGGTAAGGACCGCCGTGGTGCTGTGCGGGCGCCACCGCGACCCCGGTCGGCCACCCGTTGACCAGCACGCGCCCGGCCAGCGGCGTGAGTTCGGCGACCAGTGCCGCGCCGCCTCCCTCGCCCGCGGCCTCCTCGGCGGACAGCTGAACCGTCGCCGTGAGGTTGCCGGGAAGCCGGGTGAGCACGGAGGTGATCTCCGCCTCGTTCTCGTAGCGTGCGACGACCGTCACCGGGCCGAAGCACTCCTCCAGGAGCAGATCGTGCTCACCGGAGGCGGCGAGCCGCGCCGCGGGAACCGTCAGGAAGCCCGCGCTCACCGTGTGCTCGCCGCCCGCGCCCGGCGTCACCGGCGCGTCCACGTCCGGCAGTTCGCCCCGCTCGCGCACGCCCGCGACGAAGTTGTCCCGCATCCGGTGGTCGAGGAGCACCCCGGCCTCGGTGTCGCTGACCGCCTCGGTAAGCGACTTGACGAACCGGTCGCCGCCCGCGCCGCTCGGCGCGAAGACCAGGCCCGGCTTGACGCAGAACTGGCCGACGCCGAGTGTCATGGAGCCCGCGAGACCGGTCCCGATCTCCTCCGCGCGCTCCAGAGCCGCCGCCTCGGTCACGACGACCGGGTTGAGGGAGCCGAGCTCGCCGTGGAAGGGGATCGGCACGGGGCGGGCCGCCGCCGCGTCGAAGAGGGCACGGCCGCCGCGGATCGATCCGGTGAAGCCCGCGCCGGAGACGAGCGGGTGCCTGACGAGCTCCACTCCCGCGTCGAAGCCGTGCACGAGGCCGATGACGCCCTCGGGGATGTCGTGCCGGGCCGCGGCCCGCCGCAGCGTCGCCGCCACGAGCTCGGAGGTGGCCGGGTGGTCCGGGTGCGCCTTGACGACCACGGGGCAGCCCGCGGCGAGCGCGCTCGCGGTGTCACCGCCGGGCACGGAGAAGGCGAACGGGAAGTTGGACGCGGAGTAGACGGCCACGACGCCCAGCGGGATCTTGTAGCGCCGCAGGTCCGGGATGGGCGGGGTCGCGCTGCTGTCGGGGTGGTCGATGACGACGCCGAGGAACCCGCCCTCGTCGACCACGTCGGCGAAGGCCCGCAGCTGGAAGCAGGTGCGGGCGAGCTCACCGGTGAGCCGCACGGGACCGAGCGCGGTCTCCGCGTCCGCGGCCTCCACCAGGTGGTCCTTGGCCCCGTCGAGCAGTTCGGCCGCGGAGCGCAGGAACGCGGCGCGTACGGCGCGGTCGGCGAGGGCGTCCTTGGCGGCCAGCGCGGAACGTACCGCCTGATCCACCTCTTGGGCCGAGGCTTCGACAGCGACCTGTTCACGCTGCTTCCCGGTTCGGGGGTCGACACTCCAGACTGGTGCTGCTGCCACCGCGGGGTCCTTCCAAGGGTGATGCCACAGATGTGCTGCCACCCACCTGGGCTGTTCGATATGCTGAACGCTGTCTCCGGTGATGAATAGCGGAGACTTCGGAGACTATTTCTCGTCGAACTAAGGGGTCAAGGGCGATGTCGGCTGGCGAGACTGGCGGGGCACAGGTCAAGTCCGCTGTGCGGACCGTGGAGTTGCTCGAATACTTCGCGGGGCGCCCCGGAATGCACTCTTTGGCCGCCGTCCAGGAAGCCGTCGGGTACCCCAAGTCCAGCCTCTACATGCTCCTTCGTACGCTGGTGGAGCTGGGCTGGGTGGAGACGGACGCGACGGGCACGCGGTACGGGATCGGGGTGCGGGCCCTGCTGGTCGGCACCTCGTACATCGACGGCGACGAGGTGGTGGCGGCGGCGCGTCCGACGCTCGACCGCCTCTCGGACGACACCACGGAGACGATCCACCTGGCGCGCCTCGACGGCACGAACGTCGTCTATCTCGCCACGCGCCAGTCGCAGCACTACCTGCGCCCCTTCACGCGCGTGGGCCGCCGCCTCCCCGCGCACTCCACGTCCCTGGGCAAGGCGCTGCTCGCCACCCACACCGACGAGCAGGTCCGCAAGATGCTCCCGGAGACGCTGCCCGCGCTGACCGAGCACACGATCACCGACCGCGAGAAGCTGATCGAGGAGCTGCGCACGGTCCGCGAGCAGGGCATCGCGGTGGACCGCGAGGAGAACACGCTCGGCCTGCGCTGCTTCGGCGTCGCGATCCCCTACCGCACGCCCGCGCGGGACGCCATCAGCTGCTCGGTGCCGGTGGCGCGGCTCACGCCGGCGCACGAGCAGATGGTGAAGGACGCCTTGTTCGACGCGCGGGACCGGTTGTCACTGGCGACACGTAGGCTCTGACCATGGTCGGTATGGATGTCATTCTGCGCCCGGTGCACGACAGCGATCTCCCGGTCTTCTACCGGCAGATGAACGATCCCGAGTCGAACCACGTCGCCGCGTTCACCTCGCCGAAGTCGGCGGACTGGACGCTCTTCGAGGCCCACTGGAAGAAGCTCCGGGCCTCGGACGACGTCGTCGCCCGTACGGTTCTCGCGGACGGCGACGTCGTGGGCAGCGCGGCGGTGTACGGGGAGCCGGGGGAGCGCGAGGTCACGTACTGGATCGACCGGGCGTACTGGGGCCGTGGTCTGGCCACGGCTGCTTTGCTGACGCTGCTGGTCGAGGTGCCGGAGCGGCCCCTCTACGCGCGCGCGGCGTCGGACAACGCGGGGTCCCTGCGGGTGCTTGAGAAGTGCGGTTTCCTGGTCACCGCCGCCGCGCGGGGCTTCGCGCACGCGCGGGGCGAGGAGATCGATGAGGCGGTGCTGGTGCTGGCGTAGGAGCGGGCTTCTTTTCCCCGATCCCGCCCCTGCCCGAATCCCCCGGCTTCGCCGGCTCGTGCGTACCGTCATCACCGGCTTCGCCGAGTTCGTCCTCAAACGCCGGACAGGCTGAATCCGCCCCGGGAGCCCAGGGCCCATGAGCCGGACCTACTCTGTGCAGATGGTCATCGGGGGGCGTGTGGCTGCTCTGTTCGGGCGCCGGGCGCGGCGCCGGTGGATCCATCTGGTCCTCGGCGGCGCGCTCGCCATGCCGTACGTCTTCGTGGGCTCCGTCGTCATCGGTCCGCTGCTCGGCGAGGACAACGTCTTCGGCTCGGTCGTCTCCCAACTCGGCTCGTTCGCCGTGGGGTTGCCGCTCGCCGCCGTCACCGCGCTCTTCCCGCTCACGCGGCCCATGTCGGTGGCCGCCGTACGGGCGCTGTGCGATGTGCCGGGCGACACGCTCGCCGACGGGCCCGCGCGGTCCCGGCAGGCGCGCGGGCGCACCGTCGCGTGGTTCACGCTGCACCTGGGGTTCGGCGGGATCATCAGCGGAATGTCCCTCGCGCTGCCGCCGTTCGCGGCGGTCCTCATCGCGCTGCCGTTCGTCGCCGCGCTGCGGGACAGCCGGGTCGGGATGCCCGAAGTCCTCGACGAGGGATGGGCGTTGGCGCTCTCCCCCGTCGCCGGGATCCTCTCCCTCCTCGCGCTCGCGGGGTGCTCGGCCGCCGCCGGGGGCCTGCTCGCGCGCTGGGCGCCCGAGCTGCTCGGGCCCTCGCCCGCCGACCGGCTCGCGGCGGCCGAACAGCGCGCCGCGGACCTCGCCGTGCGCAACCGGCTCGCGCGGGAGCTGCACGACTCGGTGGGCCACGCCCTGAGCGCGGTCACGCTCCAGGCGAGCGCCGCTCGCAGGGTCCTCGACCGCGACCCGGAGTTCGTCCGCGAGGCGCTCGCCGCCATCGAGGAGACGACCCGGCGCACGGTGGGGGAACTCGACGCGGTTCTCGGCGTGTTGCGGGAGGGTGGCGGCGACGGCCGGGCGGGCCCGACCGCGCCCGCCCCCACTCTCTGCGCCGATCTCGACGGGCTCCTCAAGCGCACCCGCGCGGGCGGCCTGCGGGTGAAGGCCGCGGTCGAGCTCGGCCCCGGAGGCCCGGACGCCCTGCCCCCGATGGTGTCCCGCGAGGCCTACCGCATCGTCCAGGAGAGCCTGAGCAACGCGCTCCGGCACGCGGGCCCCGGCGCCCCGGTGACCCTCCGGATCGCCCTGGACGGCACCGACCTGGAGATCCTCACGAAGAACCCGCTGCCCCAGAGCGCCTCCGCGCCTCCCGCGTCCCGTCCCGGCGGCGGCCACGGCCTGCGCGGCATCACCGACCGGGCCAGGCTCCTCGGCGGCACGGCCCTGGCCGGCCCCGCCGACGGGGTGTGGCGAGTGAACGTACGACTCCCCCTGAAGGGCCCCGTATGACTCCCCCCATCCGCATCGTGCTCGCCGACGACGAGCGCATGGTGCGCACCGCCCTGCGCGTGATCCTCTCCGCCGAGCCCGACCTGGAGGTCGTCGGTGAGGCGGCGAACGGCGCCGACGCGGTGTCCGTCGTGCGCGAGCTGCGGCCCGACGTGGTGCTCATGGACGTACGCATGCCGGAGATCGACGGCATCCGGGCCACCGAGCAGATCCTGCGGACCCACGCCGATCCGCCGCGCATCGTGGTCGTGACGACCTTCGAGAACGACTCCTATGTGTACGAGGCGCTGCGCGCGGGGGCCTGCGGGTTCCTCCTCAAGCGGTCCGACGCGGACTCGCTCGTGCAGGCGGTGCGGCTCGTCGCGCGCAGCGACTCGCTGCTCTTCCCCGCGGCGGTGCGCGCCCTGGCCGCCGAACACGCGCGCGCGAAGCCCGCGGCGCCCGCCTGGGTGGCCAGGCTGACGGGGCGCGAGAGCGAGGTGCTGAGGCTGATGGCCGCGGGCCTGACCAACGCGGAGATCGCCGGACGGATGGGCGTGGGCCCGGCGACGGTGAAGACGCACGTGGCCTCGGTGCTCGCCAAGACGGGGGCGCGGGACCGTACGCAGGCGGTGATCGCGGCGTACGAGGCGGGCTTCATGAACGCCGACTGACCCGCGCTACCGCAGCATCCGCGCCCTCGCAGCGCCCGCACCCCCGCAGCGCCCGCACCGTCGCAGCACCCACGGCGTGTCGCAGCGCCCGCAGTATGAGGAATGTCTAAGAAACCCCGCAGAACGGAACGAATACATCCGCGCCGATCGTCTTTTCACGGGATGAACAAGACGATCAGGCGCGCCGCGGTCTTCACGCTGCTGCTCGTGGTCGCCCTCCTTGTGCGGGCGACCTGGGTGCAGTTCTACGACTCGAAGGCGCTCGCGGACGACAAGCAGAACCGGCGCAACGCGATCGAGCAGTACGCGAACCCGCTGGGGAACATCATCGTGGGCGGTGAGTCCATCACCGGCTCCGCGCGGACGAAGGGCAGCGACCTCGCGTACAAGCGCACCTACAAGGACGGCGACCTGTACTCGGCCGTCACGGGCTACAGCTCACAGGTGTACGGGGCGACGCAGCTCGAAGGCATCTACAAGGACGTCCTCGACGGCACCGACACGCGGCTGAAGGACCCCCTGGACACGGTCACCGACAAGCGCGCCGATCCGGGTGACGTGGTCACGACGATCGACCCGGCGGTGCAGAAGGCCGCGTACAAGTCGCTCGGCGACACGAAGGGCGCGGCGGTCGCCGTCGACCCGAAGACGGGCAAGATCCTCGGCATGGTGTCGACTCCTTCGTACGACCCCTCCGACATCAGCGGCTCCACCGACTCCAAGGAGTGGGCGTCGCTCCTGAAGGACGAGGAGAAGCCGATGGTCAACCGCGCGCTGCGGCAGCCGCTGCCGCCGGGTTCGACGTTCAAGCTGGTCGTCGCGGCGGCGGCCCTGGAGGACGGGCTCTACGGTTCGGCGGACACGAAGACGGACAGCCCGAACCCGTACATGCTGCCCGGCTCGACCCAGCCCCTGAGGAACGAGAGTGCCTCCGCGCCCTGCGAGGACGCGACGATCCGTACGGCGCTGCAGTACTCCTGCAACAACGTCTTCGGGAAGATGGCCGTCGACCTGGGCCAGGACAAGGTCAAGGCGATGGCCGAGAAGATGGGCTTCAACACCGACAAGCTCGACGTGCCGGTGCGCGCGTCCGAGAGCGTGTACCCCTCGGACATGGACAAGGCCCAGACGGCCCTGACCGGCATCGGCCAGTTCGACGTGACGGCGACGCCGCTGCAGATGTCGATGGTCTCGGGGGCGATCGCGAACGGCGGCGAGCTGGTCTCGCCGCACATGGTCTCCCAGATCACCGACTCGGGCGGCGACGCCCTGGAGTCGTTCGACGACCCGGACTCACAGCGGGTGATGAGCCAGGACACGGCGAGTCAGCTGCAGTCGGCGATGGAGACGGTCGTCGAGAAGGGCACGGGTACGAACGCGCGGATCAGCGGCGCGCACGTGGGCGGCAAGACGGGCACGGCACAGCACGGCGAGAACAACAGCAAGACGCCGTACGCCTGGTTCACCTCGTACGCCAAGGGCAGCGACGGCAAGGAGGTCGCGGTAGCGGTCATCGTCGAGTCGTCGAGCGCGGCGAGGTCGGAGGTCAGCGGCAACGGCCTCGCGGCGCCCATCGCGAAGGCGATGATGTCGGCGGCCCTGAAGTCGTAGCCACTCACGCCCGACCGCGGGGCGCCGACGGACAAGACGGCGCCCCGCGGAGGCGGAGGGGTGATGAGACGTCAACGCCGCGAGCGCCACACCTGCACGGCCCAGAGACCGGCGAACAGGCCAAGGGGCCCCACCAGGATCCCCGCGACGAAGCCGAGCCCGCTGCGGGACTCGCCGTCGTCGACGGCGACGGCCACCCCCGCCAGGACGACGACCGCCGCCACGACAGCCACGAGGACATAGAAGCGCCGGCTGAAGAAGCGCCACCGATCGGGCACCCGCGGCGGCGCCGAGATCTCCGCGCCCGGCCCGAGGCTCGCGGCCCTCGGCCGCTTGAACCACGCGTAGACGATCCAGTTCCCGCAGGCCTCCCAGCCGTCGGGGGCAAGGCGCTCGTCGAGCCCTTCACGCCCCCGCGTGACCAGCTCACGCCGGTACTCCCAGCGCTGCGGGCTCTCCAGGTCGCGGTGGCTGACGAAACGGCCGAGCGCGTCGACCCTCTCCACCTCCCACCCCTCGTCGCCGAAGCGGTTCAGGAGCTCCTCGTCGACATACGTGTCGGCGGTCCACCGCCACGTCTCGACGTGCGCCCCGGCGGCCTCGGGCGCCTCCGCCCCGGCGGGCGCGGCGGGCACCAGCTCACGGGCGAACTCCGCCGCGGGCCCGAACTCGGCCTCCGGGTCGGCGCCGCCCGACTCCTCCAGGTGCGCCTGAAGATCCGCGACGGTCGCCGCCACCCGGTCGGCGGGCACCCGGTGCTCCCGCAGCCGCTCGGCGAGGTCGGCGAAGTAGGGCACGCTCACCGCACACCCGCCTTCGCCAGGACCTCACGGACGGATCCGTCGAAGGCGAGCCACAGCCCGCCCTGCTCGCCGAGGGTGCTGCGCCCCTCGTCCGTCAGGCAGTAGTAGCGCCGCCCCGGCCCCTTCTCGGTGGCCCGGAACTCCGCGGCGACGAGCCCCGCCTCCTCGAGCCGGTTGAGCACGGGGTAGAGCGTGCCGCCCTTGATCTGGCCGAACCCGGCGGCGCCGAGCAGCTTGGCGATCTCGTAGCCGTAGCTCTCGCCGTCGGTGAGGGCGGCGAGCACGAGCAGATCGAGTACGCCCTTGAACCAGCTGGCCCGGCGGTCGCCCTTCGCGCCCCCGGAGGCGGGTGGGGTCATGGTCAGTTGCCCTTCGGGGTCGGCTCGTACGGCTCGTGCGCGGGAACGCTGCCGATCGGCTCCGGCACGGGGAGCGTCAGGTCCCGTACGGAGAGGGCGATGTGAACGGCGATGGGCAGCAGCAGGCTCCCGCTCGCCATATAGAGGCCGGCGAGCAGCGCCCCGACGAAACCGAAGGCGATGACGCCGCTGCGGCCCTGATAGATACCGGCGACGGCGTACACGAGCACCGAAAGGGCCGCCGCCGCGTAGAGGTCGAGGCCTAGGACGCCGACGCCGAAGGCGATCAGGAGCCCGCGGTAGACGAGTTCGGCGCAGACGCCGTCGGTCACGGCGACGGCGATCGCGAGGCGGCGCTCCTGTGCCGTGCGCGGCAGCATCGCCTGGATGGAGGCGAGCCCCGGGACATTCCTGCCGCCCGCGGCGAGGGCGCGCATCTTGCGCCCCGACGCCACCGAGACCGCTCCCATCATGACGATGATGACGGCGGCGGTCAGCGGCGAGGCGGGCGCCGCGATGCCGAGGTCGGCGGCGGCCATGCCCGGCGAGAACAGCAGCGCGGCCACCGCGAGCGCGGCGAGGACGCACCAGAAGACGAGTATGAAGCTGAAGTAGCGCACGAGGGCGCGTGGTTCGGTGTCGCGGTGGCGGGCCAGCGAGCCGTAGAGGCGGCGGCCGAGCCAGGGCTCACCGAGCAGCAGATAGGCGCCGAGTACGGCTGTGACGGCCGTGGAAGCGGCTGAGAAGTCAGGCGAGACGGTCATGGGAATCCCCCTTCCCGAAGGGGCCGCACGGCGCGTGCCGCACGGCCCCATGAGCATGTGAGCTACCTAGACCGTAGAGCGACCTAGTCAGGAATGCAACCTATCTCGTGATGCCGACAGGGCATCGGGCAGCGGACTACTCCACGAAGTACGTCGGGTTCGGGAGCTTGTACGTCTTGTCCGCGTACCCGCCCGCGAGGTCGGAGACCTGGTCGCCGAAGCTGCCGACGATGTCGTAGCCGGTCGACTCGATGTACTTCCGGGTGCCTTCCTTGAACTGCACGGTGGTGCACTCCCACTTGGCGGGCGTCGCGCAGTGGCTCAGGTAGGCGGGCGGGGCGGCCTTGTTCTTGGTGAACACGTGCGTGGTGTCGAGCTTCGTGTCGTACCCGGCCTTGGCGAGGTTGGTGACCGCGCCCTCGCGCTGCGTCTCGCTCAGGCCGGTCAGGAAGAAGACCTCGACACCCTTGCCCTTGGCGTACTTGACCAGTTCGGGCATGCCGAAGACGGCGGGGCGCTTGGCCTCCTTCACGTAGGCGTCCCACGTGGCGCCGTTGTACGTGTAGTTGGTCGACTTCTCGTAGTCGAAGCTGAGCAGCGCGGTGTCGTCCACGTCGAGGACGATCGCGGGCTTCTTGCCGTGAGCGCTGCCCCTCACGCCGTGGCCGTCGCTCTTCGCGCCGTGCGCGGCGGCCTTCCTGATGTCCTTCTTCGCCTTCGCCTGGACGCGCGCCAGGTCCTTGGCGTACGGACTGTCGGGCGAGGAGCGCCAGACGCCGTCGGCGTCCTGGTGGGCGCCGTAGTAGTCGTCGATCTCGCCGACGAGGACGCCGATGTTCTGGGGTTCGGCGGTGTGCCGCGCCGAGGTCGTGTCGGTCGAGTCGGCGGTGGCCGCGCCGGTGCCGTACAGCGCGGCTCCGGCGACGGCACAGGCGGTGGCGATGCCCGCCACCCGTAGGGACTTCCGCATAGGTCGTTCTCTCCGGATCAGGGTCTGGGCCTGGGTCAGTGTCTGTGCACGGGCAACAAGTTCGAGCAGGTCAATGCCCGTCTACGCGCACTGTCTACGCGCATCACACAGCACATCGCGAGACTCTTTGCCCGATCGATACCCGATCCGGAGAAAACCTGAGTCCTACGCGCCCGGTGTCCATCCCGGGTCACGGCCGCTGAGGCCGATCACACGGTCGAGGAGCGGGGCGTCGTCCGGTACCGGGAACACGGCCCCGAACAGGCTGTTCCCCGACGTGTCACCCTCCTGGGGCGTGAGCAACCCCTTGGCCACCCCGAGGCTCGCCTCGTCAGGGGCGTACGCCTGTCCCGTCGCACGGGCCAGGTCCCAGCCGTGCACGACGAGTTCGTCCATGGCGACGGCGCCCGCGACGTCACCCGGCAGATCGAGGCCGCCCGCCCGGGTCATGCCCTCCCACGCGGCCGGGGCGCGCCACGCCTCCGCCAGCTCGTCGAGCAGCTTCGGCAGGGCGGCACGCCACTCGGGGCCGATGTCCGGCACGGCGCTTCCCGGGTTCTGGTCGAGGTGGGGCCCGAAGTCCTTGCGCGCGGCGTCCCGGAACGCGCCGGTCAATTGGATCAGATGGCCCAGCAGATGGCGCACCCGGTACTCCGGACAGGGCGTGGGCCCCGCGAGCCGCTCGTCACCGACGCCTTCCGCGATGCCTGCCACAAGCCGGGCCTGCGGCGCGAAGTCGACCATGTCCGTCATGGGATCCTCCCGAATCTCGGCGGCCCCGCCTGCCCCGCGGGCCGCACTCCTGCCCTGTTGGACCGGCCCGCGGCCCGGAACTCATCGCCGACCGGCGCACGGGCCCACCGAGATCTACGGGATCTACCGCACCTGCCCTATGCCGACCCGGGGGCCTTAGAACCACCATCATCTGCCATGACAACGACGATCACGCGGATCCTGCGCAACCGCGACGCGAGCCTCTGTCTGGGCGCGGTGGTGGTCTCCGGCTTCGGGAGCTCCGCGATGTGGCTGGTGGCCGGGATCTGGGTGAAGCAGCTGACCGGCTCGGACGGCCTGGCGGCCCTCTGCGCGTTCGCCCTCTGGGCCCCGGCCCTGGCCGGCCCCCTCCTGGGCACGATCGCCGACCGCACCCGCCGCAGACCCCTGCTCATCGGCACGAACCTGACTCTGGGCGCCCTGCTGACCTCCCTCCTCCTCGTCGACTCCACGAGCACCCTGTGGATCCTCTACGCGGTGCTCTTCCTGTACGGGGCGTGCGGCACCGTCACCGACGCGGCGGAGGCGGCGCTGGTGACGGCGGCCGTCGGCAAGGACCTGACGGGGGACTTCAACGGCCTGCGGATGTCCGCGAACGAGGGCATGAAGCTGCTCGCCCCACTCGCCGGAGCGGGCCTCTTCGCCGCCTGCGGAGGCGCCCGGGTGGCGCTCCTGGACGCCGCCACCTTCGTACTCGCGGCCGGGATGTTCACGCTGCTGCGCGTGCGCGAGGACGCACCCGTGCGCGACGCGTCGGGATGGCGGGCCAGGACCGCGGAAGGCGCACGCTACTTGTGGGGCAGTCCGCGGCTGCGCCCCCTGGTCCTCGCGGGCGGCCTGACCATGCTGACCTCGGGGATCAGCGGGGCGGCCGTCTACGCGGTCGTGGAGGGGCTTGGCCGCTCCCCCGCGTACACCGGTGTGCTGTACGTCGTGCAGGGCGCCGGTTCTGTCGTGGTCGGCGTCTCTTCGGGTGCGCTGATGCGGCGCTTGGGAGGGCGCAGGTTCGGCGGGGCGGGCATCGCGCTCACCGCGCTCGCCGTGGTTCTGCACGCGCTGCCGTACGACGCGACGGCCCTGGCGGGCAGCTTCGCCAACGGCCTCGGCCTGCCCTGCGTGCTGATCGCGGGCATGACGGCGGTACAGCGCGGGACACCGCGGGCGCTGCTCGGCCGCGCGGCGGCGACCGCGAGCACCCTGATGTTCACGCCGACCGCCCTAGGCATCGCGCTGGGCGCGGGCCTCGTGGAGAGCGTCGGCTACCGCGTCCTGCTGCCGGTCCTCGCGGGGGCGCGGCTGCTGATCGCCGCGCCCCTGCTCAAGAACTCTCCGGTGGCGGCTACTTCACGTTCGCCCAGCGCTTGATGGTCGCGACGGCCTCGGCCTGTTCGGCGGCGGGCAGCTTGGCGATGGAGGCGCCGTGGTTGGAGCCCGGGACCTCGTAGCGGTAGGAGTCGCGGTGGCTCGGCTTGAACTTCTCCGCGCTCCACGGGTCGTTCTGGCCGTAGACGAACATCATCCGCTGGCCTCGGGTCTTCACCCAGCGGTCGACGTCGGCGGTGGTCCTGTTGTCGTACGAGCCGCGCATCGACTCGGGAAGGACCGAGTTGGGCTGGTAGATGTCGGGGTAGTGGCGCACGTCCTTGAGGTGCTTGAACTTCAGGTCGGCCCAGCCGAGCTGGGTGGCGGCCTGACGGTAGTAGGGGCCTGTGCCGTTCGTGCCGAGGGTCTCGTCCTGGTAGACGCTGAAGCCGTGCTTCTTCGACCAGTCGTAGAGCTCGTCGTCGGTCGCCTTCTTGGCGTCGGGCACGGTCGGGCAGTTGTCGATGGTGCCGCTCTGCCAGAAGTTCCACACCTGGTCGAGCACCGCGAACTCATAGGCCCGGTCGGTGGTGCCGAGGGTCTCATCGAAGGTGTCGCCCGCGGCCTTCGCGTCCGCCTCGAACTTGGGCAGCAGCGCCTCACGCCGTACGAGCATCTCGCGCTGCACGGCGTTCAGCGCGGTCCGGCACTCGGCCGTGCCGACGGTCCTGAAGAACCGCTCGTAGCCGCTGTCGTCGCGGTTGTTCGCGTCGTTCGGTGCCACGAACGCGACGACCGCGTCCAGGTCGCCGGGGTGGAAACGCTCGTGGTAGGTGGCCGTCATGCCGCCCTTGCTGGCGCCCGTGCCGAGCCACTTGCCCTTCTCGATGCCGCGCAGCGCCCGGGTCAGACGGTGCTCGTCGGCGGCCTCCTGCTGGATCGTGAGCTTGGACCAGTCCGACGCCGCCGGGCCCGAGGGGCGTGACTGCTCGAAGTAGCGGTGCTCGACGCTGACCTGGTTGGCGTCGATCAGCTTGGTGAGGGCGGTGGTGTTGGACGCCAGGGTGTAGCCGCCGGTGTAGAGGACGGTCGGCTTGTCCGTGGCCTTGTGCCAGAGCGTGGCGCGCTGGGTGAACGTGCCGGCGCCGGGGTCGTGGTGGTCGACGGGCTGGGTGTACGTGAGGCTGTAGAAGGGGTAGCCCTCTCTGTCGGCCACGGAGACGACCTTCATGCCGGGGATCTTCTCCAACTGCTCCCGGATGTCGGCCTTGGTGTCCGCGGCGGACGGTCTCGCGTCACCCTGCGCGGTCGCGGGCACTGCCCCGCCGAGCACGGCGGCGCCCGCCATGAATCCGGCACAGACCAGCGCGGATATCCCCTTGTTGCGCACCTTGTCCCCTTGTCGTCTTGCCGTCGGCCCGCCGTGCCCTGTCCGCTCGTGCCCTGTCCGCTCGTGGCCGGCGCGACGGTGTTGTGGTGCGCGGATGGTAACCGCTTCCACTTCTGGTGCGACAGAGGCTATTTGAGGTGTTCCAGGGCCTTGGTCACTTGGGCGAGATCCGCGTCGGAGGCCAGACCGGCGTGGTAGAGCCGCAGTTCGTCGGCGCCCAGGGTGCGCGCGTGCGCGGCGTCGGCGGCGAGCGTCGCGGGGCTGCCGCCCATGCCGGAGACCACGGTGAGGTTCGCGGCGAGGGTGGTGCGGGCCGTGCGGTGTGCGTCGAAGGGGGTCAGGGCCTGGGCGCCGCCCGTGCAGGGCACGACCACGCCGTCGGCCACGGAGAGGATGTGCTCCGGGTCGACTCCGGCGTTGGCGCCGCAGTGGTACGCCACCGGGTCGGCGTGCAGCAGCACCTGGAAGCCGTCCGGCGCCGCGGCGCGCACTGCGGCGATCGCCGCCTCCTGGAGAGTGCGGGCGGTTTCCTCGCGCCACGCGCGCGTGGCGGTCGCCCTCTCGGCGCCGATGAGCTTCTCCACCCCCTCCCAGCCGCCGGGCTGCTCGTCGCCGCGCCAGACGGGCTCCAGGGCACGGCGGACCCCGGCCGCGAGCTCATCGGGGGCGAGCCCTTGTCGGGCGTACCCGGCACGGCAGTCCGCGCAGAAGCACAGCGACATCAGATACTGCGCGGCCTCGCCGAGCGCCACTCCCGCGATCTTGTCGTGGGCGTGCAGATGCGCGAGGCCGTACCAGCCGAGGGATTCCAGTTCGGTGCCGCGTGCGCCGGGGCGGACGGCGGCCTCCGCCGCGAGGTCGACGAGGTACGCGCGCGTGGCGGGCCGCGCGATGCAGGGGGCCCAGGGGTAGCGGTCTGCGTAGGCGTTGACGACGGAGGTGTCCGGGTGGTCGGCGCCCATACGGGAGTTGTGGGCGAGGACGACCCAGGTGTGCACGTCGAGCCCGGCGGCCGCCAGTGCGTCGGCGGCCTCCCCGTAGGCGTCGCCGGGGGCCCAGTCTCCGGCCGCGTACGGGCGCAGTTGGCGTCCCTGCCACCGGTCACCGGGCTCGTACAGGACCGCCGCGTGTTCGGCGGTGACGATGCGGTGGCGGGGGTGGCGGGGGGTCAGCGCGCGCGTGGAGTGGTACGCGGAGGCGAGGGTGACCTGCTGGACGCCGAGGTCCGCGACGCGCGCGGGTGCCTCGGGGTCGCCGACGACGTCCCAGGGGTAGAGGAAAGCGGAGGTTCTCACGCGCTCTCCTCCCGCACCAGGGCGCGCCCGCGCTCGGTCAGTTCGGCGAGGCGCTTGATGTGTTCGTCGGCGGGTTCGTGCAGCGGCGTCCGCACGCCGCCGACGTCGAGCCCGGCCATGCGTACGCCCGCCTTGACGAGGGAGACGGCGTATCCGCGGCCCTCGGCGCGCAGCTCCACGAAGGGCCGGTAGAAGCCGTCGATGAGGCGGTTCACGAGGGCGTCACCCTCGGCGGTCCCGGCGTTGAAGGCGCGGTGGAAGGCGAGCGCGATGTCGGGCGCGAAGCAGAAGACCGCCGACGAGTAGAGCGTGACGCCGACGCCGCGGTAGGCGAGCCCGGTCAGCTCGGCGGTGGGCAGGCCGTTGAAGTAGAGGAATTCCCCGGGGACTTCCGCGCGCACGGCGCTGACGATGCGCTGCATCAGGTCCATGTCGCCGAGGCCGTCCTTGAAGCCGATGACGCCCTCGGTACGGGCGAGCTCGACCACCGTCTCCGGGGTGAACACGGCGTTGTCGCGCTGGTAGACGATGATGTCGAGCGAGGTCGCCGCGGCCAGTTCGGCGTAGTGCGCGAGCAGTCCCTCCTGCCCGGCGACGACGAGGTAGGGCGGCATCGCGAGCAGCCCGTCGGCACCGGCCTCCTCGGCGAGCTTCGCGTACCGTACGGCGAGCGCCGTGCCGTACCCCGCGCCCGCCACGACCGGGACCCGGCCCGCCGACTCCTCGGTGGCCGCGGCGACGCACGCCCGGAACTCCTCGGGCGTCAGGGCGTGGAACTCGCCGGTGCCGCAGCAGGCGAACACGGCGGCCGCGCCCGCCTCGATGCCCGCGCGCACGTGCGCGCGGTAGACGTCGAGGTCGACGGAGCCGTCAGGACCGTAGGCGGTGACCGGGAAGAACAGCGGCCCGCTGGGGACATTGAGTCGATCGGCGAGGGTTGCTGACGTCACGGGCTCTCCCTAAGCGTGCACGTTTCTGATCCACGTCCATATTTCTGAACAGACCCACGCTAAGCCGCCTCCGGAGCCCCGGTCAAGCGCCGAGGCCCGCCGGGGATCAACAAGAGATAGGCAAGAGATCGACAAGAGAAGCGTGATTCAAGAGCGGATCCGCCGCCTCCGTACGACACTTGACTCGAAGAGGCATTGATCTCTAGCTTGTCCACAGATGTGAATGCTGTACGCACACGCGAACGCAGTCGCTGATCAGTCCCTGAGCAGCCCCTGATCCGAGGAGACCCCCTCATGCCCGCTCCCCGCACCATCCTGCTCACCGGCGCCGCGGGCGGCCTCGGCACCTTGATGCGGGGGCTGCTTCCGGCCTACGGCTACCGACTGCGACTGCTCGACGTGCTGCCCATCGACGGCGAGCCCGACGCGATCACGGCGGACCTGGCCGACAAGAAGGCGCTGCGGGAGGCCGTGCGGGGCGTCGACGCGGTCATCCACCTCGCGGGCATCTCCCTGGAGGCGTCCTTCGACAAGATCCTGCGGGCCAACATCGAGGGGACGTACAACCTCTACGAAGCGGCCCGCGAGGAGGGCGTCCGCCGGGTCGTCTTCGCGTCGTCGAACCACGCGCTCGGGTTCACCCCGCGGCCCGTCGGGGACGATCCGCTGATCGCGGTGGACGCGCCGCGCCGCCCCGACACCTTCTACGGCCTGTCGAAGTCCTTCGGCGAGGATCTCGCCCAGTTCTACTGGGACAAGCATGGGGTGGAGACCGTCTCGGTGCGGATCGGTTCGTGCTTCCTGGAGCCGTCGAGCGTGCGGATGCTGTCGGTCTGGATGAGCCCCGGGGACGGCGCCCGACTCTTCGACGCGGCGTTGACCGCGCCCGCCGTGGGGCACACGGTGGTCTACGGATCGTCCGCGAACACACGGCTGTGGTGGGACCTCTCGTCGGCCCGCGCGCTCGGCTACGAGCCGCAGGACGACTCCGAGCAGTACGCGCGGAAGCTGGTCGCCGAGCAGGGAGAACTGGACCCCGCGAACCCGGACCACGCGAACCTGGGGGGTCACTTCTGCACGAACCCTCCAGTCTGGCCGTACTGAGCACTCGGCCCTACCGGCGCCCGGACAGACCGAAACCAGCCCTTCCGGTGGGGGAAGAACAGCCGTCCGAACCCCACCCGGGCATCAAACGGGCACCTCGAACACCCCGAACGGGCACCCCTCGCGCCCGAAGCAGAGGCCGCAGCCCTGCCAAGCGGGCACATGCGGGCACCATCGTCTCCACTCCGAGCCTGTTCACACACCGTCCCCCGCTGTAGAACTTCCCCACAGGGCCCGAACGGGCACAGCGAGGGAAGGCGGCGGCACCCATGACCGCGGAAGAGCGCCAGCGGGAGATCGTCCGGGCGGCACGGAACTCCGGCTCCGTGGACGTCACCGCACTCGCCACCAAACTGGGTGTCGCCAAAGAGACCGTCCGCCGTGACCTGCGCGCCCTGGAGGACCACGGCCTGGTCCGCCGCACGCACGGCGGCGCCTACCCCGTGGAGAGCGCGGGCTTCGAGACGACCCTCGCGTTCCGCACCACCATGCACGTCCCCGAGAAGAGGCGGATCGCCACCGCGGCCGCCGACCTCCTCGGCGACGCCGAAACAGTCTTCGTCGACGAGGGCTTCACCCCACAGCTCATCGCCGAGGCTCTCCCCGAAGCGGCCAAGGGCCGCCCCCTGACCGTCGTCACCGCGTCCCTGGCCACCGCGGGCGTCCTCGCCGAGGCCGACAACATGTCGGTCCTCCTCCTCGGCGGCCGTGTCCGTCCGGGCACCCTCGCGACCGTCGACCACTGGACGACGCGCATGCTGGCCGGATTCGTGATCGACCTCGCGTACATCGGGGCCAACGGCATCTCCCGCGAGCACGGCCTGACCACGCCCGACCCCGCGGTCAGCGAGGTGAAGACGCAGGCCATCCGGGCGTCACGGCGCACCGTGTTCACGGGCGTGCACACCAAGTTCGGGGCGACGAGCTTCTGCAGGTTCGCGCACGTCGGCGAGCTGGAGTCGATCGTCACGAGCACACAGCTGCCCGCATCCGAGGCGCACCGCTACTCGCTCCAGGGCCCGCAGGTCATCCGCGTCTGACACACCCCACCCGCTCACCCTCCACTCCCCCTTCCTCCCGCTGCCCCTCTCCTCCCACTCCCCCGCCCACCTCTCGTGATTCCGCGCGCCCACATTCGCCTAGACGCACCCCCTCACATCCCATAAGTCCCCATACGTCCAGGAGCATTCATGCGAACCCAGAGCCGACGGAGGTCGCGCGCACTCGCCGCGGCAGCCGCAGGGACGCTGCTTGCCCCGCTGCTCTCCGGCTGCTGGGCCGGGGCGGGCGGGACCGGTTCCGGCGACTCCATCAACGTACTGATGGTGAACAACCCGCAGATGGTCGAACTGCAGAAGCTCACCGCCGACCACTTCACCAAGGAAACGGGCATCAAGGTGAACTTCACCGTCCTGCCCGAGAACGACGTCCGCGACAAGATCAGCCAGGACTTCGCCAACCAGGCAGGGCAGTACGACGTCGCCACGCTCTCCAACTACGAGATCCCGATCTACGCCAAGAACGACTGGCTGCACGAACTGGGCTCGTACACCAAGAAGGACAAGGCGTACGACGAGAAGGACGTACTGCCGCCCATGCGCCAGTCCCTCACCGGCGACGACGGCAAGCTCTACGGGCAGCCCTTCTACGGAGAGTCGTCCTTCCTGATGTACCGGAAGGACGTGTTCAAGAAGGCCGGGCTCACCATGCCGAAGAAACCCACCTGGCAGCAGGTGGCGAAGCTGGCGGGTGACGTCGAAGGCGCCGGTGCCCAGTCCGGCATGAAGGGCATCTGTCTGCGCGGGCTCCCGGGCTGGGGCGAGTTGATCGCGCCCCTGACAAGCGTGGTGAACACCTTCGGAGGGACCTGGTTCGACAAGGACTGGACGGCCCGCCTCGACTCACCCGAGTTCAAGAAGGCGACACAGTTCTACGTGGACCTCGTGCGCGAGCACGGCGAGTCCGGAGCCGCTCAGTCCGGCTACGCCGAGTGCCTGAACAACCTCACCCAGGGCAAGACCGCCATGTGGTACGACGCCACGGCCGCCGCCGGTTCGCTGGAGGCCGCCAAGTCCCCGGTCAAGGGCAAGATCGGCTACGTACCGGCGCCCGTGGAGAAGACCAAGAGCTCCGGCTGGCTCTACACCTGGGCGTGGGGCCTGCAGAAGGCCTCGCACAACCCGGACAAGGCGTGGAAGTTCGTCTCCTGGGCGTCCAGCAAGGAGTACGAGCAGCTGGTCGGCGAGAAGATCGGCTGGTCCAACGTCCCGGCGGGCAAGCGCTCGTCGACGTACGAGAATCCCGAGTACCGCAAGGAAGCCGCCGCGTTCCAGGATGTCACCCACGACGCCATCGAGGGCGCGCGGCCGACCGATCCGGGCGTGCAGCCGCGGCCCGCGCCCGGCATCCAGTTCGTCGGCATCCCCGAGTTCACCGACCTCGGCACGAAGGTCTCCCAGGAGATCAGCGCGGCCATCGCCGGGCGCCAGTCCGTCGAATCGGCCCTCAAGAAGTCACAGAAGCTCGCCGAGAAGATCGCCGAGGAGTACGAGGGACGATGACCGCCACCGCGAGTACCCCCGATGTCGCGCCCAAGACCGCGCGCACCCCAGGACCCAAGGCGCCAGGGAGGCTGCGCGCCTGGGCCACCAGGGCCCCGCTCCTGCCCGCCCTGATCTTCATGGTCGTCGTGACCCAGCTGCCGTTCGTGGCCACGCTGGTGATCTCCTTCTTCGACTGGAACGCGCTCTACCCCGACGCCCGCAGCTTCACCGGATTCGGCAACTACTCCGAGGTCCTCACCGACCCGGACCTGCGCAAGTCCGTCCTGACGACCATCGTGCTCACGGCCACCGTCGTGATAGCCAGCCTCGTCATCGGCCTCGGCCTCGCCCTGCTCCTGGACCGGAAGTTCCGGGGCCGCGGATTCGTGCGCACGTTGCTCATCGCGCCGTTCCTGCTCGTGCCGGTGGCCGCCGCGCTGCTGTGGAAGCACGTGCTCTACAACCCCGAGTACGGCCTCTTCAACGGCCTGCTGCACTGGGTGGGCGGTGACGGCGCGGCCCAGCCCGACTGGGTCTCCAACACGCCGCTGATCGCCATCGAGGCCTCCCTGATCTGGCAGTGGACGCCCTTCATGATGCTGATCCTGCTCGCGGGACTGCAGAGCCGCGACAGCGAGCTCATCGAGGCGGCCCGCATGGACGGCGCGGGCAGCTGGCAGGTGTTCCGCTATCTGACGCTGCCGCATCTGCGCCGCTATCTGGAGCTCGGCTCGCTGCTCGGCTCGATCTACATCGTGCAGAACTTCGACGCCGTCTTCACGATCACCTCGGGCGGCCTCGGCACCGCCAACCTGCCCTACACCGTCTACCAGAGCTTCTACCAGGCCCACGAGAACGGCCTCGCGTCCGCCGCCGGTGTCCTCGTCGTCATCGGTTCCATCATCATCGCGACCTTCGCGCTGCGGGTCGTCTCGTCCCTGTTCCGTGAGGAGGCGTCCCGCGCATGAGCACCGCCGATACGCGTGTACGTACACAGCCCGGGAGCCGCTTCCGTATTCGCGGCTCCGCCGGCCTCGGCCTGGCCGCCTGGCTCGCCGGAATCCTGTTCTTCCTGCCCATCGCCTGGATGACGCTGACGTCCTTCCACTCGGAGTCGGACGCGGCGACCAATCCCCCCTCGCTCGCCGCCTCGCTCACCCTGGACGGCTACCGCGACTTCTTCGGCACGGGCGGCGGCGCCAGCCCCTGGCCCTCGCTCATCAACTCGACGGTGGCGTCGGTCGCCTCGACCCTCCTCGTGCTGCTCCTCGCGCTGCCCGCCGCGTACGCGCTCTCCATCAGGCCGGTGAAGAAGTGGACGGACGTCCTGTTCTTCTTCCTGTCGACGAAGATGCTGCCGATCGTGGCCGGCCTCCTTCCGATCTATCTCTTCGCCAAGAACACCGAGATGCTCGACAACATCTGGCTGCTCGTCATCCTCTACACGTCGATGAACCTGCCGATCGCGGTGTGGATGATGCAGTCCTTCCTCGCCGAGGTGCCGGTCGCGATCATCGAGGCCGCGCAGATCGACGGGGCACGCCTGCCCACCATCCTCACGCGCGTGGTGGCCCCCATCGCGCTGCCGGGGATCGCGGCGACGTCCCTGATCTGCTTCATCTTCAGCTGGAACGAACTCCTTTTCGCACGGGTGCTCACGGGCGTCGTCGCCCAGACCGCGCCCGTGTTCCTGACCGGCTTCATCACCAGCCAGGGCCTGTTCCTGGCGAAGGTGTGCGCCGCGTCCCTCGTGATCTCCCTGCCGGTGCTCGCCGCAGGGTTCGCCGCCCAGGACAAGCTGGTCCAGGGCCTGTCGTTGGGAGCAGTCAAGTGAAGGCCGCCATCATCGAGTCCGTTGGCAAAGCCGTCGTCGGCGAGGTGCCCGACCCCACCCCGGGGCCGCGCGATGTCGTCGTCGAGGTCGCCGCCTGCGGTCTGTGCGGAACCGACCTGCACATCCTGCAGGGCGAGTTCGCGCCCACGCTGCCGGTGGTCCCGGGGCACGAGTTCGCCGGGGAGGTGGTGGGCCTGGGCCGCGACGTCACGGAGCTCTCGGTCGGCGACCGGGTCGGCGTCGACCCCTCGCTCTACTGTTACGAGTGCCGCTACTGCCGTACCGGCCACAACAACCTCTGCGAGCGCTGGAACGCGATCGGCGTCACCACGGCGGGCGGCGCGGCCCAGTACGCCGTCGCGCCCGTCGCCAACTGCGTGCGGCTCCCCGAGAACGTACGCACCCAGGACGCGGCCCTCATCGAGCCGCTGTCCTGCGCGGTGCGCGGCTACGACGTGCTCCGCGCCCAGCTCGGCTCGCACGTCCTGATCTACGGCTCCGGGACGATGGGCCTGATGATGCTGGAGCTCGCCAAGCGGACGGGCGCGGCGAGCGTGGACATCGTGGACCTCAACGCGGACCGCCTCGCCACGGCCCGTCAGTTGGGCGTCTCGGGGTCGGCCGCCGGTGCGGACGAGCTTGAGCGGCCGCAGGGGTGGGACATCGTCGTCGACGCCACGGGCAACGCGGCGGCGATCCAGGACGGCCTCGGCCGGGTCGCCAAAGCGGGTACGTTCCTGCAGTTCGGGGTGGCCGACTACGCGACACGGGTCAGCATCGACCCGTACAAGATCTACAACCAGGAGATCACCATCACCGGGTCGATGGCGGTCCTGCACAGCTACGAGCGGGCCGCGGAGCTGTTCGCCGCCGGTGTGCTCGACCCTGATGTGTTCATCAGCGACCGGCTGCCGCTGGACTCCTACCCGCAGGCGCTGGAGCGGTTCGCCTCCGGCGTGGGGCGGAAGATCGTGGTGGTTCCGTAGAGCGGCCACAGGCGCCGGACGGGCGGGACCGCGCCCCGTCCGGCGTCCGGGGAGCGCGGGAAAGAAATCTCCGTAGGTAAGGGAACGGCAAAGCCGGGACGTTCGTTACCCCGGACATGACCGCTATGACACCCGGCTCGAACATCCCTCTCACCGCCCCTCGCGTAGCGGTGGACGTCGCCGCACCGGTGCGGCTCGACGTATCGGGCCTGCTGCTCACCGCCGACGGCAAGGTGCGATCCGACGACGACTTCATCTTCTTCAACCAGCCCGCAGGGCCTGGTGTGACCTACCAGTCGGGTGACGGCACGACCCCCGACAAGATCACGGTGGACACCACGGCCGTGCCCGCGGGCATCGAGAAGATCGTCGTCACCGCGAGCCCGGACGCGGCGGGCCAGACCTTCCAGGGCGTCGAGCCCACCGCCACCATCCGCAACGCGGACGACGGGACCGTCCTCGCCACGTTCACTCCCCCGCAGCTCGGTGGCGAGACCGCTCTGGTGATCGTCGAGGTCTATCTGCGCAACGGCGTGTGGAAGGCGCGCGCCGTCGGCCAGGGGTACTCGAACGGCCTGGCCGGCATCGCGACGGACTTCGGCGTCTCGGTCGAGGAGCCCGCGGCCCCGGCCGCTCCGGCCACCGCCGCACCCGCCGCACCCGCCGCACCCGCCGCACCCGCCGCGATGGCGCCCCCGACCGGCTCCCCGGTCCAGGGTCCGCCCCCGCCGGTCGCGGACCCCCGCCTCGCGGCCCCCGCGGCGCCCGCCGCTCCTCCGGCGCCCGCGGCCCCCGCGCCCGGTGCCGGGAAGATCAACCTGGACAAGGGCCGGGTCAGCCTCCAGAAGAACCAGACCGTGTCCCTGGTCAAGGGCGGCAAGCCGCTGCTCTCGCAGGTCAAGATGGGCCTCGGCTGGGAGCCCGCGTACGGCGGCAAGGACATCGACCTGGACGCCTCCGTCATCGCGTACGGCCCGCAGCGCAACCACGTGGACAGCTGCTACTTCGGCAAGCTGTCCATCGTGAACGGCGCGATCAAGCACTCCGGCGACAACCTCACGGGTGAGGGCGGCGGCGACGACGAGGTGATCGTCGTGGACCTGGGGCGTCTGCCGCAGGACGTGACGGGTCTCGTCTTCACGGTGAACTCGTTCTCGGGCCAGAAGTTCACGCAGGTCGCCAAGGCGTACTGCCGCCTGCTCGACGCGGCGACGGGCGAGGAGCTGGTCCGCTTCGACCTCACCAACGCCGAGGCGCAGACGGGCGTGATGATGGCCAAGATGATCAAGCAGTTCAGCGGGGAGTGGGAAATGACCGCCATCGGTGACTTCGTTAAGTCACGGACCGTGCGCGGGATGGTGAAGCCCGCGGCGCAGGCGCTGTAGCCCGCCGCGGTCGGCGCACGGGTGCCCGCGTGGCCCGTGCGGCGCGCGAGGGGACATGCGGGAGCGGTCGGCGGGAAGGGGTGACTCTTCCTGCCGACCGCTCCTTGTCGTGCGGTGCGGACGCGCCCTGAGGCCTGCGTCAGGTCAGAGCTTGGCCAGCTTGGGATAGGGGCTCAGGAACCTTCCCTGGCGGCCTGCGAAGTCGATGACCACTGCTTCTTCGCCTTCGACTCCGACGATCCGTCCGAGTCCGTATTGGTCGTGTGACACCCGGTCGCCCACGGCGAACTGCTCGATGGGCGGTGCGGGCGGCGGCGGAACGTTGAAAGGACTGTTCGGCAGGTGGCGTCGGGTACCGGGGGGCCTCGTCATGTTCTGAGTATGCGCCCTCCGGACCCCGGCGCACCATGCTCCGAGCTCACACGGTCCTCACATCGGCATCAAACCGACACACAATCTCGGTTTCCCCGTAGCGTTACGTAGTTGCTCCGTGGCACCGCGCGCACGCGTGTACCCAGGCGTCTCAGCCGGCTCCCGGCCGCCAGGAGAATCAGAACAAGGCGCTGTAGGCGTTCAGGGCGGGCTGCCCGCCGAGGTGCGCGTACAGGACGGTCGCGTCGCGCGCGATCTCTCCCCTGTCGACCAGGTCGATCATCCCGGCCATCGACTTCCCCTCGTAGACCGGGTCGGTCAGCATGCCCTCCGTGCGGGCCGCGAGCCGCATCGCGTCGAGGGTCGCCTCGTCGGGGAGCCCGTAGGTGCCCGCGTGATAGCGCGCGTCCAGCTCGATGTCGGAGTCCTTCACCTCTGCCTGTACGCCGATGAGTTCCGCCGTGCCGCGCGTGATCCGGGCGATCTGCTCGCGGGTACGGTCGGGGTCGGCGGAGGCGTCTATGCCCAGGACCCGGCGCGGACGGCCGCCCTCCTCCGCGAGCGCGGCGAATCCGGCGACCATCCCCGCCTGCGTCGACCCGGTCACCGAGCAGACCACGACGGTGTCGAAGAAGACCCCCAACTCCTCCTCCTGCTGTGCCACTTCGTACGCCCAGCGCGCGAAGCCCAGACCGCCGAGCCGGTGCTCGGACGCCCCTGCCGGGATCGCGTACGGCCTGCCGCCCGCCTCCTCGACCTCGCGCACAGCCTGCTCCCAGCTGTCCTTGACGCCGATGCCGAATCCGGCGCGTACGAGGCGTACGTCGGCGCCCGCGAGCCTGCTGATGAGGATGTTTCCGACCTTGTCGTAGACGGAGTCGGGCCAGTCGACCCAGCTCTCCTGGACAAGGACGCACTTGAGACCGGCGCGGGCGGCGACGGCCGCGACCTGACGGGTGTGGTTGGACTGGACGCCGCCGATCGACACGAGGGTGTCGCAGCCCTGGGCGAGCGCGTCGGCGACCAGGAACTCCAGCTTTCGCGTCTTGTTTCCGCCGTACGCGATGCCGGAGTTGCAGTCCTCCCGCTTGGCCCAGAGCGCGGCACCGCCCAGGTGGTGGGTGAGGCGGTCCAGGGGGTGGACGGGCGAGGGGCCGAAGAGGAGGGGGTAGCGGGCGTAGGAGTCGAGAGGTGTGGACACGGGGGCCTCCGGGCCGTTCAGGGGTGCGCGTTCAGGGGTGTGCGAGCTCTTCCAGGGCGCGCCAGATCTCGGTGGTGACGGCCGCCGCCGCGTCCGGGTCGCCGTCCGCGCACGCGTCGATGAGCCGCTCGTGCAGTGCGGCGGAGCCGCAGGCCAGGCCCTCGCCGAAGCGCTGTCTCTCCAGGCGACGGATGAGGGGGGTGTAGCGGCTGATGGTGGCCGCCGCCGCGCTGTTGCCGCAGGCCGCGACGAGGACGCCGTGCAGGTCGTCGTCGGCCCGCAGGGCGCCCTCCACGTCGCCGGACGCGACGGCCGCCGCGAACCGGCGGTTGGCCTCGCGCATCGCGTAGAGGTGCGCGGGCTCAAGGCGGGGTACCGCGCTGCGGGCGGTGAGCTCGTGCATGGCGCGCACCACGGCCGCCGCGTCCCTGACATCGGCCGCGTCGAGCGGCGTCACACGGGTGTGGCTCTGCGGTTTGGTCTCCAGGAGGCCCTCGTCCACGAGTCGCGAGAACGCCTCGCGGACGGGCGCGCGGGAGAGTCCGAGCGACGCGGCGAGGTCGGCGTCCCGCACGACGCTGCCCGGCGGGATGTCCCCGCCGACGATCGCGTCACGGATCGATGCGTACGCCTGGTCCCGCAGGAGGGTGCGGCGCACCGGTTGCATGGCTCCCATGGACTGAAATGTTAGATACCAATTTCCGCCCCGGGCAAGGGGCTTGAGCGAACGGAATACGGCGGGAAGGGTCGCGGAGAGGCATACACGGCGGACCCTGCCCCTCCGCGCGCCGTCACCCCCTCCCCGGCGGCGTGGATCTTCGCAGGAAGCAGCCGCCGGACATCAGTGACGCCGGCGCCGCCACGGGCCGGTGATCGCCAGCATGATGCCGGGGGTCTGGATATTGGCGTAGAGCGTCTTGCCGTCGGGGGAGAACGTGACGCCGGTGAACTCGCTGTAGGAGGGTTTCCCGGGTGTGCCGGCGTTGAGTTCGTTGCGTGCGATCGGGTATGTACGGCCGCGCTCGGTCGCCCCGAAGAGGTGCTGCACGCCCTCGCCGTCCTCGGCTATGACGAGGCCGCCGTACGGAGAGACGGTGATGTTGTCGGGGCCGTCGAAGGCGCCGTCCTCGGCGGGGTCGGGGTTGACGCCCAGAAGCACCTTCAGGGTGAGGGTGCGGCGCGAGGGGTGGTAGAACCACACCTGCCCGTCGTGCTGGACGGGGCTCTCCTCGCGGGCGAACGAGGCGACGATGTAGACGCCGCCGTCACCCCACCACATGCCTTCGAGCTTGCGGGCGCGCGTGATGTCACCGTCGCCGAACTGCGCCCGCACCGGGACCGTACGGGCGTCGCGGTCCGGGACCTCGACCCAGTCCACGCCGTAGACGGTCCCGGTCCTGGTGGCGCGGGAGAGGTCGTCCACGAAACGGCCGCCGGAGTCGTAGCACTTGGGCGCCTTCAGGACGCCCGCGTCGTCGGAGAGGGTGCGCAGCTTGCCGCGGCCGTGCTTGAAGCCGTGCGGCGGGGTCCAGCGGTAGAGCAGGCCGTTGGGCCCGGACGCGTCCTCGGTGAGGTAGAGGTGGCCGCGCTTGGGGTCGACGACGACGGCCTCGTGGGCGTAGCGGCCGAGCGCCTTGACGGGCTTGGGGGCGCGGTTGGCGCGCGGGTCGTGCGGGTCGACCTCGAAGACGTAGCCGTGGTCCTTGGTCATGCCGTTCTGACCGGCCCGGTCCTCGGTCTCCTCGCAGGTCAGCCAGGTGCTCCACGGGGTGCTGCCGCCCGCGCAGTTGGTGGCGGTGCCCGCGATGCCGACCCACTCGGCGACGTGTCCGTCGCGGCGGACCTCGACGACGGTGCAGCCGCCGGAGGCGGCCGGATCGTAGACGAGGCCATCGGTGAGCGGGACCGGGTGCGGCCACTTGGAGCGGGCGCCGCCCAGCTCGTGGTTGTTGACGAGCAGGGTCGCGCCGCGCGGCCCCTCGAAGGCGGCCGTGCCGTCGTGGTTGGACGGCGTGAACTCGCCGCTCTCCAGCTTCGTCTTTCCGCTGTGGGTGAGCACCCGGTACGAGAATCCGGCGGGCAGCGCGAGCAGGCCGTCCGGGTCGGGGACGAGGGGTCCGTAGCCGGGGTCGCCGCCGAGCGCGTCGGCCCCGTCATCGCCGCCCGCCGTCGTCTCGTCGGCCGCGAGCGCGCCGGGCGCGGTGGCGAGCGCGCCGACGCTGCCGACCAGCGCCACCCCCGCACCGGTGATCGCGGAGCGTCTGGCGAAGTCCCTGCGGGTGAGCGGCATGATGTCTCCTGGGGCGCGTACGAGCGGGCTACGGGCTGACTGTGTACGTGCTGGGCATTTCCGGCCGGGCTGCTGTCGGCCTCACGTTCCCGCTCACGTATAAACGGCGGTTGAACGCCGTCCGACATCAAGGGGCCTCCTTCCATGAACCTGCAAGCCACCGGCCGCCGTGTACTGATCAGCGGAGCCTCCCGGGGCCTGGGGAGAGCCCTCGCGCAGGCCTTCGCGGAGAACGGCGACCGCGTGGCGGTGCACTACGGCTCACGTGAGGACGACGCGCGCGCGACGCTCTGTTCGCTCAAGGGCGAGGGCCATGTCCTGGTGGGCGGGGACCTGTCGGACCCGGCGGGGGCCGCGGACGTCGCGGAGCGGGCCGCCTCGGCGGCCGGCGGCCTCGGCGGTCTGGACGTCCTGGTCAACAACGCCGCCGTGAACCTGCCGCACCCCCTCGCCGACACGTCGTACGAGGACTGGGCGGCGCTCTGGCAGCGGCACGTATCGGTGAATCTCCTGGCCACGGCGAATCTCAGCCACCTGGCGGCCCGCCGGATGATCGACCAGGGCGCGGGTGGCCGGATCGTGAACATCGGCTCGCGCGGGGCGTTCCGCGGGGAGCCCGACCACCCGGCGTACGGGGCGACCAAGGCGGCCGTCCACGCGCTCGGCCAGTCCCTGGCGGTGTCGCTCGCGCCGTACGGGATCGCCGTGGCGTCGGTGGCGCCCGGGTTCTTCGCGACCGAGCGGGTCGCGCACCGCCTGAGCGGGGACGAGGGCGCGGCGATCCGCGCGCAGAGCCCGTTCGGGCGTGCGGGCACGGCGGACGAGATCGCAGCGGCGGTGCTGTGGCTGGCCTCGCCGGTCGCGGAGTGGGCCTCGGGCACGGTCCTGGACCTCAACGGCGCTTCACATCTGCGCACATGAGTCACAGGCATCCGCGCACATGAGTCGCAGGTGGGAAGAGACTTCGTAAACAAGGTCAACAGGCGCGGATCACCCGTAAAGCCAAGATTTAGTGCAGAACGCCTTGACCCGCCCTCCACACGGCAATAGACATCCCCTACCTGCATCACCCGTAGGGGGAGGCGAGCCGCGTGGATGCGTCGCAGGCACGCAGCCGCCATGAGGACCGGCTGATGAAGCTGGCCAATGTCACCGGCGTCGGTATCGGCAGGGACGAGAACTCGGGGGCGGACGTGATCGTCGTGTTCGTCACCCGCAAAGTGCCCCGCGACCGGCTCCGGGACGAAGACGTGGTTCCGGAAGTGCTCGAAGACGTCCCCGTGCGCGTCCTCGCCATCGGCGAGCCCACGGCGCAGTAGGACGACCTGCTCAAGCGGACCGGAACTCCACCCTTCAACCAAGGGGAAGAGGTGGTCTGGCGTGGTGAGCCAGCCCGAATTGATGCGAGGACCCACCGGCGGTCAGCTCAGTGACAGCTCGCGCCAGCAGGCGACCGGGGACTTCATGGGCCCCCAGACGTCGCTGGCCAACGTCGTCGGCTTCGGCCACGGCGTGAAGTGGATCGGCGGAGAGCCCACCGGCGAACCCGCGGTCATCGTGTTCGTGACCCAGAAGGTCCCGGAGTCCATGCTCCCGGAGCGGGACGTCATCCCGTCCCAGATGGACGACGGCACCCCCACCGATGTCGTCGCCGTCGGCCACGTCGCCGCACAGCGGCAGCAGCGCAGGACGAGCCGCGCCGACGACCGCTCGGTGACGTACGGCCCCGACGGCGGTGTGAGCGACCAGCTCGCGGGCCATTCGCAGCCCATGCTGGAAGAGTTCAGCGGACCCGGCGCGTTCGAGCCGCAGCTCCTCAAGCGGCGGATGCGCCCGTGCCCCGCCGGCTTCTCGGTCGGCAACGTACGCGTGACGGCCGGCACGCTCGGCAGCGTGGTCTACGACTTCCTGCCCGGCGCCTCCGTCGACCCGCCGGGCCCCGGCCTCGGCACACCGGCGAAGTTCTACATCCTGTCCAACAACCACGTGCTCGCCGACTCCAACCGAGCGCAGCTGGGCAGCCCGATCGTGCAGCCTGGTGTCTTCGACGGCGGTCAGGACCCGGCCGACCGCATCGCGACCCTGGAGCGCTTCATCACGATCCAGTTCGCGCCGCAGATTCCGCTGGAGCGCCACAACAACGTCGTCGACGCGGCGCTCGGCACCGTGGACTTCCAGGACGCGACCCGTGAGACGTACTTCAGCGGTGCGCCGCGCGCCTGGCGCCGCAAGGCGAATGTCGCGGTCGGCGACCTGGTGAAGAAGACCGGCCGCACGACCAACATCTCCTTCGGCCGGATCATCGCCGTCGACGCGACCATCGACGTCAACTACGGCACCGCGGGCACGGCCCGCTTCAAGGACCAGATCCTCACGACGAACATCTCGGCGGGCGGCGACTCGGGGTCCCTGGTGACCTCGCTCGACAACGTCGCGCTCGGCCTGCTGTTCGCGGGTTCCTCGACCGTCACCGTGCTCAACCACTTCGAGAACGTCCGCGCGCTGCTGCGGGTCGAGGTCTCCGAACAGCTGGCCTGACCGGTCGCACCACGAGAGGAGGGCATCCATGACCACTCAGGCACGCAAGCAGAAGGGCCAGGCCCGCGGGGAGCACCGCTTCCACAATCCGCAGGGCGCCGAGGTCAAGACGCGCGACGAGGCGTTCGCCGCGCCCCAGGACGTGTCCGCGGAGGCGGTCGCCACCACCTCCGAGCTGGAGCTGTACAACGGCGCCATCACGTTCGCGATGGAGGTGAAGTTCAACCCGAACACCTACCCGCACGTGGTGGTGGGCGGGCAGATCACCTCCGGCATCTGCGGCGCTCCGTGGGACATCACGGGCGGCTTCATCGGCGACACCATCCGCCTGGACGCCAAGCGCACGGGCCAGGGTTCCTGCGCCAGCACGATCACGATCGTCGGCGAGTTCCAGAACCCTCCGGCGTACCGGGGAACGTACGGGTTCGACGGCGCGACGTCGTCGTTCAAGCACACGACGCTGTACAAGTGCTGAGCTGAACCGCAGAGGCGCAGAAGCGGAGAACCGGCCGGGGCGGAAGGTCCGTCCCGGCCGGTTCCCGGCAGCACATGGGCGTCAAACGCCTTGCTGCGAGCGCGCCTTGAAGGCCGCCTTCCGGGCTTCCTTGGCCACCTTCTTGTCGGGGTGCAGCCGCCCCATCGCCTCAAGGACGTCCGCGGTGGCGGGGTGCTCGACACGCCAGGCCGCGGCGAAGAACCCGCTGTGCTGCTCGGAGAGCCCCTCCACGAGACCCTGCAGCTCGTCCGAGTTGCCCTCGGCGGCGAGCTGGGCCGCGATCGTGTCGATGGTCAGCCAGAAGACAAGGGCCTCGGAGGGCGCGGGCACGTCGGCCGCCCCGTGCTCGGCCAGCCACACCCGGGCGAGCCCACCGAGCTCGGCGTCGTCGAGCACCTCCCTCAGGGCGGGCTCCGCGGTCCGGCCCACCAGCGAGAGCGCCTGCTGGCACCGGAGCCGCCGCAGGGGCGCCCCCTCGTCCCCGCCCCGCGCGGCGGACAGGAGCTCCCGCGCCGCCTCCAGCGGTTCGTGCCCGGCGAGCCACTGCTCGATCTCGGCCTGCGCGGCGGCCTGCGGGAAGCCCGCCGTGCCTTCGAGCAGCCCGTCGGCACCCTTGCCCGCGAGATCACCGACCGCCGGAGCGTCCACGCCCGCCTCCAGCATCCGCGCCCGGATGCCGTACACACCGAGGGGCGTGAGGCGGACCATCCCGTACCGCGTGACGTCCTCGTCGTCGTCCGGCAGCGGTGCTTCGGCCTCGTCGATGTCCGCCATGAGGGCCTCGTCGACCGGCTGGTACTCGACGAGGCCCAGCGGCTCGAAGAGCCGGAACTGGTCGTCGAGCTTCATCATCGCGTCCGACACCTGCTCCAGGATGTCGTCCGTCGGCTCCCCCATGTCGTCGGGCACGATCATCGACGCGGCGAGCGCCGGCAGCGGCACCGGGCCCTCGCTCGCCCCGGCGTCCCCGGCGGTGAGCAGGTACAGATTGCCGAGCACGCCGTCAAGGAAGTCCGCCTCCGCCTGCGGGTCCCAGCCGAGCTCCTCGAAGTCGATCTCGCCGTTCTCCTCCAGGACGTCGAGGAGGTTGTCCATGTCGGGCACGGTCGCGTCCCCGTACACGGTGTCCAGGGCGCCGAGCCAGACTCCGAGGATGTCCTGCGGGCTGCCGGACGTGAGCGCGGCGAGGTCCTCACCCGCGGTCACCGTGCCCGGCGCGTCCTCGCCCTCCGCCTCGTCGGCGTCCGTGACGTCGACCAGGCCCGTGTCGACGGCCACGCGCCAGGCCTCGCTCGCATACGCGACGGAGTCCGGGTCGTCCGCTTCCAGGCCCAGCTCCGCGACGGCGGCCGGCAGCTGCTCCTCGACGAGCTCGCCGCCCGCCCCGACCCGCGTGTCGGGTCCGGCCCAGCGGGCGAGCCGCGCGGCGCGGGAGAGCAGCGGCGTGGCGAGCGCGGCCCGCGCGAGTTCCGCTTCGGAGTGCAGCAGCACCGGCGGCAGGGTGGCGGGACTTACGGACATCGGCTGGTTCTCCTCCGAAGGATGGGGTCTCCCCTGCCCGAGCAAAGTCACGAGCCTGGGGAAGGGGGCGCTGGGCTGAAGCCTAGACGGATTTGGCCCCATGCCGCCCGGTTCATGTCCCTGTCAGAAGACATACACGGTGAGAACACCCGCCGAACCTTGACAACTCCCCTGGCCACGCAAGAGATTGACGCGCGTAGAGCGCCGGTCATCCGCCGGTCCGCCCCGCCCGCTCCCCACGTGCTCACCCCTCATATACGCACTCACCCTCATCCGGAGTCCCTCCATGCCGTACATATCCCGTGCCACCCGGCCCACCGTGAGATCCGCCGCCGTCTCCACCGTCGTGGCCACCGCCCTCGCGGCCGGTCTCCTCGCCGCGGGCTCCTCGTCCGCGTCCGCCGCCGACGTGCGCGTCCACGACATCCAGGGCACCACCCGCCTCTCGCCCCTCGCGGGCCGGCAGGTCACGGACGTGACGGGCATCGTGACCGGCGTCCGCTCGTACGGCTCGAAGGGCTTCTGGATCCAGGACCCGAAGGGCGACGGCGACCCCGCGACCAGCGAGGGCGTCTTCGTCTACACCGGCTCCGCCGCCCCGGCCGTGCGGGCCGGTGACGCGGTCCTCGTCTCGGGGACGGTCAGCGAGTACGTTCCGGGCGGCGAGGCGTCCGGCAACCAGTCCCTGACCCAGCTCACGAAGCCGACGGTGACGGTCGAGTCGTCCGGCAACGCGCTGCCCGCGCCCGTCACGGTGGACGCCGAGTCGGTGCCCTCCGCGTACGCCCCCGCCGGCGACCCCGCCAACGGCGGCAGCATCGACGCGCTCCCCCTCAAGCCCCGCTCGTACGCCCTGGACCTCTACGAGTCCCTTGAGGGCATGAACGTACGCGTCGGCACCTCGCGCGTGGTCGGTGCCACGGATCCCTACTCGGAGCTGTGGATCACCGTGAAGCCGCACGAGAACCCGAACCGGCGCGGCGGCACGGTGTACAAGTCCTACGCCGACCAGAACACCGGGCGCCTCCAGATCCAGCAGCTCACTCCGCTCTCCGAGCAGCCCTTCCCGAAGGCGAACGTCGGTGACGCGCTGTCCGGCGGCGCCGAAGGACCGCTGGACTTCAACCAGTTCGGCGGCTATACGCTGGTCGCGCGGACGCTCGGCACGGTCACGGACGAGGGCCTGGAGCCCGAGAAGACGCGGCGGCAGGCCAAGAGTGAGCTCGCTGTGGCGACGTACAACGTGGAGAACCTCGACCCCACTGATCCGCAGACGAAGTTCGACGCACTCGCGGGGGCCGTCGTCTCGAATCTCGCCTCGCCCGACATCCTCGCCCTGGAGGAGATCCAGGACGACAACGGCGCGAAGAACGACGGGACCGTCTCGGCGGAGGCGACCCTGAAGAAGTTCACGGACGCGATCGTCGCCGCGGGCGGTCCGCGGTACGCGTGGCGGTCCATCGACCCGCAGAACAACAAGGACGGCGGGGAACCGGGCGGGAACATCCGCCAGGTGTTCCTCTTCAACCCCGAGCGGGTCTCCTTCACGGACCGCGGCCACGGGGACGCGACGACGGGCACGAGTGCCGTACGTTCCTCCGGCGGGCGCGCGGCACTGACCCTCTCCCCCGGTCGCGTCGACCCCACGAACACCGCGTGGGCGGACAGCCGCAAGCCGCTGGCCGGTGAGTTCGGCTTCCGCGGGCGGAGCGTGATCGTGGTCGCCAACCACTTCGGGTCGAAGGGCGGCGACGAGAGTCTCGTGTCGCGGCATCAGCCCCCGGTGCGGTCGTCGGAGGAGAAGCGGGTGCGGCAGGCGCAGGCGGTGAACTCCTTCGTGCGGGACGTCCGCAAGGTGCAGAAGAACGCGGACGTGGTGGTCGTGGGGGACGTGAACGACTTCGAGTTCTCGGCGACGACTGCCGCTCTCGAGGCCAAAGGCGCGCTGAAGTCCGCCGTCAAGTCCCTGCCCCGGTCGGAGCGTTACTCGTACGTCTACCAGGGGAACACCCAGGTCCTCGACCAGATTCTGACCAGCCCCGGGGTGGGTCGCGCGGGTAAGGGCGGCTTCTCGTACGACAGCGTGCACATCAACGCCGAGTTCGCGGAGCAGAACAGCGACCATGATCCGCAGGTACTGCGGTTCCGGCCGTAGCGTTCCCTCGTTACGCGTGGGACTTCACGTGTAGAGCCTGAGCAGCCAGTCCCGCCAGGCGAGTTCGGTGCCCTTGGCGTCCGCCTGCGGGGCGAAGTCGTGGATGCTGACGCACACGGGGGCACCGAAGTGGTTGCGGCCGAGGAAGCGGTAGAGCGCGGTGTCCGTGCGCAGGCCTATGAAGCGCCGGCTGCGGAAGTCGATCATCGCGTCGAGAGGTTCGCCGGGGGCGTCCACGCGTACGCGGGCGCCCTCGGACGCGTCGTCGGGGAGGCCCAGGCGGCGGCCCAGTCTGGCGAAGGCGTCCGGGGCGGTGGAGGGGGCGGGCCCTTCGAGGGTGGTGAAGGTGACGGCGAGACCCCGGAAGTACGTCAGGTACTGGCACAGGGTGTGCAGATAGAAGTCGGTGTGCTTGCTGACTCCGTCGTACTGGTTGTCCCAGTCGCCGGTGAGGACGCCGCTGTGTACGTAGCGGATCCAGGAGCGGCGGCCTCCGTCGCGGGGTTCGACGGCGAGGTCGAGCTGATTGCGGATGTGGCCCGGCGGGAGGCCTTCGGGGTTCTCGACGCGGCCGGTGAGGCGGTGGGGTGGTTCCCAGCGGGTGACGGTGCCGCCGAAGGGGGCGGCGCCGCCTTCGCGGGGTTCGAACTCCATGGGCCACAGCCAGCCGCCCGTGCCGGTGGTGAGCGCCTCCCAGACCTCGGCAGGAGAGGCATCGACCTCGAACTCCCGCTCGATCTCAAACTCCTTGCCGGTGGCCATGGCGACTCCTTAGGGGGTGCTGTGCTGCGCCGTGCTGTGCGGTGCGCAGGGTGCGCGGCACGACGGATTCGGGCCAGCCCTCCACGGTTTCGAGCCAGCCCTCCAAGCATCCCCGGAGGAACAGCCTCCGTCAGCTGCTCTGCTCCCCCGCAAGTCGGGCCAACTCGCCCTGGAACAGATCGAGTCGCGCCTGCAGCAGCGCCGCCTCGGCGACCAGCTCCGGCACCCCCATGGCCTCGGCAGGAGACCCCGGCACGGAATCGGGGTGTGCCGCGGTGACCGTGAGCCCCTCACCCGCGAGGCGGGCGAACTCCGTGAGCCGCAGCGGCATACGCCTGCCTACGCAGAAACCGCACACCCCCTCGACCACGCGCCACCCCGGCCCGCCCCACCCGGCGTCCGCGAGGACGGAGGCCCGCGCGCCGCATCCGCACGGCCGCACCGTCACCGTTCGCACCCGCTGCCGCGCGTACCGGAAGCCACGTTCGAAGCGGATGTACGCGCCGAGCACCGTCACTTCGAGGAGCGCGGCCCCGCGGTGCTCGCCGGTGCACAGGAGAGCCTGAGCCGCGCGGCGCTCGTGGACGCAGTGGAAGCCGCAGTCGCAGCGGCGGTGCGGGGCCGCGTGCCGTCGCCCGTAGACGCAGCCGGCCGCGTCGAGCGCGCCGTAGGGCAGGGCGGCACCCAGGGAGACGCCGGTGAACCCGGCCCGAACCCCGTCCTGGGACAGGACCAAGCGGGCGATCTTGTATCCGGTCGGCGGCTCCTTCGGGCGTTCCGCGGGGAGCCGCAGCCTCATCGGACTGCCGGGACCTCGGCCGTCGGCTGCTCGGCCGACGACTGCTCGGCGGGCGCCGCCCGTTCGGGCTCCGGCTCCGCGTGTTGCCGCCGCTGCTCAAGATCTTGTCGCCCCGGCCGGTCCTGCGGAGCTTCCTCGGCGATCCCGGTGGCGAGTGCTTTGCCCAGCCTCATGACGCCTCCTGTGAACCGGCCGCCGCGACGCGGCCACCCGTCGAATACCGTCCACCCATGGTGGCGCATACGGGGGCGGGTTGGCACTGAAATCCGGCCTGCTCCAGCGGCCCGCCCCGACCCGCTCCGACCCGCCCACCGTCACCTCGTAGCGTTCCTGTCGCATATCTCGTAGCAGATTTAAGTGGAGCTTCAGCGTCGGCGAACCGACACTGCCTCTATGACCTCCCCCATCACGCCTGCCGCCGCCTCTCCCTCCTCCCCCTCCCCGGCGCCTGCCCCTCTCGGCCGCGCTCTCTGCGCGATGGTCACGCCCTTCACGGACGACGGCCTGCTCGACCTCGACGGCGCCCAGTTGCTCGCCGAGCACCTGGTGACCGAAGGCTGCGACGGGATCGTGCTCTCCGGCACCACCGGCGAGTCGCCCACCACGTCCGACGACGAGAAGGCCGCGCTCGTACGGGCGGTCGCCGAGGCGGTGGGCGACCGGGCCACGATCGTCGCGGGCGTCGGCAGCTTCGCGACGCGGCACACCGTCGAGATGGCGCTACAGGCCGAAAAGGCGGGCGCGGACGCCCTGTTGGTGGTCACGCCCTACTACAGCAAGCCGCCGCAGGACGCCGTCGAGGCGCACTTCATCGAGGTCGCCGAGGCGTCGGGGCTCCCGATCGCGCTGTACGACATCCCGGGGCGCACTGGGACCCGCATCGAGCCCACGACGATGACGCGGCTCGCGGAGCATCCGCGGATCGTCGCCGTGAAGGACTGCGCGTACGACCTGATGGGCACTCAGAAGGTGCTGTCCCAGACGGATTTGGCGTACTACACGGGCTGCGACGAACTCATCCTGGCGCTGTACGCGGTGGGTGGCGTCGGATACATCAGCACCGTGTCCAACGTCGTGCCGCGTCACCTCCGCTCGATCATCGACGCGTTCGACGCGGGCGACACGGCCCAGGCGCGGCGACTTCAGCGGCAGGCCATCGCTCTCATCGAGTTGATGATGAGCTCGGGCCTCCCGGGCACAGTCACCACCAAGGCGCTGCTCGGCGCGCTCGGCCTGCCCGGCGGCCCCGTCCGCGCACCGCTGCGCCCCGCCGGCCGCGCGGCGACCGACGGGCTGCTTGCCGCGTACGAGGCGCTGCGGCAGGCGCAGCCGGTGTCAGCCCCCGGCGAACACGGGTGACCAGCGGCCCACGGTCTTGACCAGCGCGTTCTGCGGCCGGTCCTCGGCCGCGCGCCGGTCCCGCCGCTGAGCAGGACGGCGGTCTTCAGCAGCGCCGACGTCCGGCTGCCCACGAAGTCCCGGAAGCTCTCCTGAGCCCCTGGGCATCCATCGTCACCTTCGCTCCCTGGCGGGTCTGGTGCCCCCCCCACGCAGGTAGACGGTCCGTGGTGCCCCCGCTATGCCCGTCTCCGGGATTCAGCTCGTGGCGGGGAAGCCCGCGGCCTTGGTCCACAGGAGCTTGTCGGCGCCCCGGCTGAACGTGACCGTCTTTCCCCCGGTGGCGACGGCGATCTTCTCCCAGCCGTCGAAGTTCTTCGTGAGGTGCGTGGCCCACTTCGTCAGCGGGCCGGTGGCGACCGCGGCGACCGACTCGGTCGGCGGCTCACCGTCCGCGCAGTACACGCCGAAGTCCCCGAAGGCGGCGACGGTGCCGTCCTTGGCCTTGAGCGTGATCCCCTGGCAGGCGTCGGTCTTGGTCTTGTGGACGAGGGCCGACTTCGACCACCCCTCGGCCTTGGGGCTGTAGTCCTGCACGAGGAGCCCCTTGCCCTTCATGTAGTGCATGGCCACGCGACGCCCGTCGGCGAGCTTGACCTGCGCGTTGAACGGGCTCGGGCTGCCGCTCCAGTGGATGTCGCTCTTCTCCAGCGGATAGCGGTGGTCGCCTGTGGAGGTCCGGCTCACCTGCTGCGCCGCCCCGCCGCCGATGTCCTGGCTCCGCCCGGCGCTCTCACCGCACGCGGCGACAAGACCGAGTGCCGCCACTCCACTCAGGGCCAGGGCCCGGATACCCGCTCGCTGCATGTCGCTCTCCCGTCGTCCCACGCGGCACACGCACGTGTGGCAGGGCAGCATACGCACGGCACGACGCGAAGAGCGCACTCCGGGGGGGCCGGAGGGCGCTCTTCGGTGTGGTGGCGGTGCTCAGTTGTGGCTGTGCAGCACGTCGTTCAGGCCGCCCCACACCGCGTTGTTCGGGCGGGCCTCGACGGCGCCGGTGACCGAGTTGCGGCGGAAGAGGATGTTCGAGGCGCCGGAGAGCTCGCGGGCCTTGACGATCTGTCCGTCGGGCATGGTCACCCGGGTCCCCGCGGTGACGTAGAGACCGGCCTCGACGACGCACTCGTCGCCGAGCGCGATGCCCACGCCCGCCTCGGCGCCGATGAGGCAGCGCTCGCCGATGACGATGCGGACGTTGCCGCCGCCGGAGAGGGTGCCCATCGTGGAGGCGCCGCCGCCGATGTCGGAGCCGTCACCGACGACGACACCCGCGGAGATGCGGCCCTCGACCATGGAGGTGCCGAGCGTGCCCGCGTTGAAGTTCACGAAGCCCTCGTGCATCACGGTCGTGCCCGCGGCGAGGTGCGCGCCGAGCCGTACGCGGTCGGCGTCAGCGATGCGGACGCCCTTCGGCGCGACGTAGTCCGTCATGCGCGGGAACTTGTCGATGGAGGTCACGGAGAGGTGCAGGCCCTCGGCGCGGGCGTTGAGCCGGACCTTCTCGACGTCGTCGACGGCGACCGGGCCGAGCGAGGTCCAGGCGATGTTGGCGAGGAAGGCGAACTGGCCGTCGAGGTTCACGCCGTGCGGCTTGACCAGGCGGTGCGAGAGCAGGTGCAGCCGCAGGTAGACGTCGTGGGCGTCGATCGGCTTCTCGTCGAGGGACGCGATGACCGTACGTACGGCGACGATCTCCACGCCACGGCGGGCGTCCGGGCCGATGGCCTTGGCCGCGCCGTCGCCGAGCAGCTGCACGGCGCGCTCGGCGGTGAGCCGCTCGGTGCCCGCGGGGCCCGCTTCGGCGACGAGCTCGGGCGCGGGGAACCAGGTGTCGAGAACGGTGCCGTCGGCGGTGACGGTGGCGAGGCCTGCGGCGACGGCGCCGGTGGTGCGGGAAGCGTTCGTGTCGGTCATGGGGAAAACCTAACCGGCGGCGCGGCGCGCGGGCGAACCGGTCTCAGGGACCGGGCCCCGGCGCGGCGGTCCGTCGGGGGTCTGTCGGGGGCCCGTCGACAGCCCGTCGAGAGCCGCAGAGACATCGGCCTTGTCATCGACTCGACGGAACAAGCCTGCTGAACGCCTCGCGGGCGTACGCCTCGTCGTACCGCGCGTCCGTGAGCAGCACTTCCAGGCAGATCCCGTCCATGAGCGCGACGAGCGCCCGCGCGGTGACGGGATCGGTGCGCTGCTCAAGGACCTCGCCGAGCCCCACGCCGCACTCTGCGGCGACGGGCTTCAGGGCGGGCCTGCGCAGAGCGGCCAGATAGAGCTCGTACTCCAGCTCGACGGCCGTGCGGTCCCCGCCGAGCCAGTCCCCGAGCAGCGCGGCTAGCTCACCGGCGAGATCGGCGCGCGGATCCTCCAGCGCGCCCCTCCCCGCGACGACCTTGGCGAACCCCTCGTTAGCCTGCCGGAGCGCCGCCACCATCAGCTCGTCGAGTGTCTTGAAGTGGTAGGTGGTCGACCCGAGCGGCACATCGGCCTCGGCGGCGACGGACCGGTGGCTGAGCCCCTTGATCCCCTTCTCCCCGACCACCCGGATCGCCGCGTCGATGATCCGCTGACGCCGCTCGGGGTCGTACCGGCGAACCATCAGTGGGCACCTCCCAGATTGAGCACGATGACGCCCGCGATCACGAGGACGACCCCGGAGATCTTAACGAGGCTGGCGGACTCCCCCATGAACAGCATCCCGATGGCGGCGACGGCAGCGGTTCCGATGCCCGCCCAGATCGCGTAGGCGGTCCCCATCGACAGCGTCTTCAGCGTCTGCGCGAGCAGTGTGAAGGCGATCAGATACCCGGCGACCGTGATCAGCGAGGGCCAGAGCCTGCTGAACCCTTCGCTGTACTTCATGGCCGTCGTCCCGGCCACCTCCGCCAGGATCGCCCCGGCCAGCAGTCCATATCCCATGCGTACGAGTGTACACAACGTTGCGTACGGTCGTACATAACGACGCTGATCAAACCGGATAGGGTGACGCGATCGCTGTGGGGGGCCACAGAGGGCGCACGCGGGACACCGCACGGAACTACGGAGCACAAGAGCGATGTCAGACACGTCGGGGTGGGGACCACAAGCGCCTTATGGCGGGCCGCAGGGACCGCGGGGACCCTATGACGGGCCACCGCCCGGCTGGGGCTGGAACGGCGGCTGGGCGCCGCCGCCCCCGCCGCCCAAGCCCGGCGTCATACCCCTCGCCCCACTGGGCGTCGACCACGTCCTCGGCGGCACGTTCGCCACGATGCGGCGGTACGCGAAGCCGCTGTTCGGCACCGCGGCCGCGGCGTACGGTCTGCTCGCCGCGGTCGTGATCGCGGCGGCCGTCCTCGCCTACGTCAGTGTGCGTGAGCACTTCCAGGCGCTGTCCGAGACGGACGCGACGTTCTCCTGGGGCCACGGAAGGCCGCTGCTCATCGCGTTCGGCGCGGTGTGGCTGGTGGGCCTGCTGGCCACCCTCGCGGTCAACTCGTTCATCCAGGCCTCGTGCGCGGCCACGCTGCACGAGGCGGTGCTCGGCCGCCCGGCGACGTTCGCGGCGGTCTGGCGCAGGGCGTGGTCCCGGACGCCGTCCGTGATGGGCGTGACCCTGCTGCTCGCCTTCATCCTGCTACTGCCGATGGCCGCGTGCGTGCTGCTCTTCGTCTCCTTCTTCGTCACGGTCATGACCCAGTCGGCCGCCCCCTTCGGCCTGGTCTTCCTGCTGCTCCTGGTCGTGACCCCGCTGGCTGCCTGGCTGTACGTCCTGTTCGCCTTCGCCCCCGCGGTCGCGGCCCTGGAGACAGCGGGCCCGCTCGCAGCGCTGCGCCGCTCCGCACGCCTGGTCCGCGGCGCCTGGTGGCGCACGTTCGGCATCTCACTGCTCGCCGGGATCATCGTGGTCGTCGTGTCCCTCGCGGTCCGTCTGCCCCTGCAGTTCGCCACGCCGGCCCCGCCCCGGGTGGACCCGGGCACCTCCGCGTCCACGGTCATGCTCGACCAGCTGCGCTCCCAGTTCGGCCTGTACGCCCTGTTCGGCCTGGTCGGCTCGTTCGTCACGCAACTGGCCGCCAGCGTGTTCCTGCCCTTGGTGACCGCCGTGCTCTACATCGACCAGCGCATCCGCAAGGAGGACCTGGCGCGGACGCTGACGGAGGCCTCGTCGGTCCAGGAGCCTGCCCCGTAAAACAGTTCGGCCCCCCGCGCGGTGAGCGCGGGGGGGCCGAACTGTTGTCATACGCCTCAGACGTTGAACCCGAGCGCGCGAAGCTGCTCGCGGCCGTCGTCCGTGATCTTGTCCGGGCCCCACGGCGGCATCCAGACCCAGTTGATCCGGAGCTCGTTGACGATGCCGTCGGTGGCGGACTTCGCCTGGTCCTCGATGACGTCCGTCAGCGGGCAGGCCGCCGAGGTGAGCGTCATGTCGATCGTCGCGATGTTCGCGTCGTCGACGTGGATGCCGTAGATCAGGCCGAGGTTGACGACGTCGATGCCCAGCTCGGGGTCGACCACGTCGTACAGCGCCTCACGGACCTCTTCTTCCGAGGCCGGTTTGGTCAGGGTCTCGTTCTCGCTCATGCGGTCTTCCTCTCAGCGACGTCGTCGGTACCGAGTGCCTGCGCCGTCGCGTCCTTCCACGCCATCCAGCTCAGCAGAGCACACTTCACACGCGCCGGGTACTTCGAGACCCCGGCGAACGCGACGGCGTCCTCCAGGACCTCCTCCATCGCGTCGTCCGGCTCCAGCTTGCCCTTGGACTGCATCAGCTCCAGGAACACCTCCTGGACCTTCTGCGCCTCGGCGAGCTCCTTGCCGACCAGGAGATCGTTCAGGACGGACGCGCTGGCCTGGCTGATGGAGCAGCCCTGGCCCTCGTACGACACGTCGGCGATCGTCGACCCGTCGTACTTCACGCGCAGCGTGATCTCGTCGCCGCACGTCGGGTTGACGTGATGCACCTCGGCGTCACCGTCGCGCAGACCGCGCCCGTGAGGGTGTTTGTAGTGGTCCAGGATGACTTCCTGGTACATCGAATCAAGCTTCACGATCCCAGCCAGCCCCTCAGCCGAAGAAGTTCCGTACGTGCTCCAGGCCGTCTATCAGCGCGTCGATCTCGCCGGGCGTGGAGTACAGATAGAACGACGCTCGCGTGGTCGCAGGAATTCCGTAACGGAGGCAGACGGGGCGGGCGCAGTGGTGACCCACGCGGACCGCGATGCCTTCCTCGTCCAGGACCTGGCCCACGTCGTGCGGGTGGATGTCGCCGAGCGTGAAGGAGATCGCGGCGCCGCGGTCCTCGGCCGATGCCGGGCCGATGATCCGGAGGTCTGGGACCTCAAGGAGGCGCTTGACCGCGTACTCGGTGATCGCGTGCTCATGAGCGGCGATCTTGTCCATGCCGATCGCGGAGAGGTAGTCCACTGCCGCGCCGAGGCCGACGGCCTGGGAGACCGGGGGCGTGCCCGCCTCGAACTTGTGCGGCGCGGGAGCGTACGTCGACGAGTTCATCGAAACCGTCTCGATCATCTCGCCACCGCCGAGGAACGGCGGCAGGTCCTCAAGCAGCTCCTGCCGTCCCCACAGGACGCCGATGCCCGTCGTGGCCAGCATCTTGTGGCCGGTGAAGGCCACGAAGTCGGCCTGCAGCGCCTGCACGTCGAGCACCATGTGCGGGGCGGCCTGCGAGGCGTCGATGCAGACCAGCGCGCCGACCTCCTGCGCACGGCGGATGATCGCCTCGACGGGGTTGTGCGTGCCCAGGATGTTCGAGACCAGGACGAAGGAGACGATCTTCGTCTTCTCCGTGATGATCTCGTCGATGTTGGACAGGTCGAGCCGGCCGTCGTCCGTGAGGCCGAACCACTTCAGCTTCGCGCCCGTGCGCTGCGAGAGCAGCTGCCACGGCACGATGTTGGAGTGGTGCTCCATCTCCGTGATGACGATCTCGGTCTCGTGGTCCACGCGGTAGGGCTCGTCGGCCCAACCGAGCATGTTGGCCACGAGGTTGAGCGACTCCGAGGCGTTCTTGGTGAAGATCACCTCGTCGCGGCTCGGCGCGTTGATGAACGCGGCGACCTTGTCACGGGCGCCCTCGTACAGCGCCGTGGCCTCCTCGGCGAGGACGTGCACGCCGCGGTGGACGTTGGCGTTGTGCTTCTCGTAGTACTCGTTGAGTACGTCGAGCACCTGGCGCGGCGTCTGCGAGGTCGCCGCGTTGTCCAGGTAGACGAGCTTCTTGCCGTCGTGGATCCTGCGATCCAGGATCGGGAAGTCCTTGCGGATCGCCTCGGTGTCGAGGAGGCCGGAGAGCCCCTGGTGGGCCACTGTCACGCTGATGCGCCGCCCTTCGTGTAAGCCTCGTAGCCCTCGGCCTCCAGCTTGTCGGCGAGCTCGGCGCCGCCGGACTCGGCGATGCGGCCGTTCGCGAAGACGTGCACGAAGTCAGGCTTGATGTAGCGCAGGATGCGCGTGTAGTGCGTGATCAGCAGGGTGCCGACCTCGCCGGACTCACGGACGCGGTTGACGCCGTCCGAGACCTGGCGCAGGGCGTCGACGTCCAGGCCGGAGTCCGTCTCGTCGAGGATCGCGATCTTCGGCTTGAGGAGCTCCATCTGCAGGATCTCGTGGCGCTTCTTCTCACCGCCGGAGAAGCCCTCGTTCACGTTGCGCTCGGCGAAGGCCGGGTCCATCTGGAGCGTCTCCATCGCGCCCTTGACCTCCTTCACCCAGGTGCGCAGCTTGGGGGCCTCGCCGCGGATCGCCGTCGCCGACGTACGCAGGAAGTTGGAGACCGAGACGCCGGGGACCTCGACCGGGTACTGCATGGCCAGGAACATGCCGGCGCGGGCGCGCTCGTCGACGGACATCTCAAGGACGTCCTCGCCGTCGAGCGTGACGGTGCCCTTGGTGATCGTGTACTTGGGGTGACCCGCGATGGAGTAGGCGAGCGTCGACTTGCCGGAGCCGTTCGGGCCCATGATGGCGTGCGTCTCGCCCTGCTTCACGGTCAGGTCGACACCCTTGAGGATTTCCTTGGTGCCGTTCTCGACCTCGACGGTGACGTGCAGGTCGCGGATTTCAAGCGTTGCCATGTGCCTCAGGACTCCTGGGTGAGGGAGACGAGCACATCGTCCCCTTCGATCTTTACGGGGTATACGGGGACGGGGCGCGTCGCGGGGAGGCCGGACGGCTTGCCGGTGCGGAGGTCGAAGGCGGAGCCGTGCAGCCAGCATTCGATCTGACAGTCCTCCACCTCTCCCTCGGAGAGGGAGACGTTCGCGTGCGAGCAGATGTCGTTGATCGCGAACACCTCGCCCTCGGTGTGGACGACCGAGACCGGCGTGCCGTCGAGTTCCACCCGCTTGGGGGTGTCCTCCGCCAGCTCGCTCAGGCCACAGGCGCGTACGAATGTCATGCGGCCGACGCCTCCAGCTCCTCTTCGATCTTGGCGAGGAGGCGCTCTTCGATGTCGGGCAGGCCGATCTGCTGGATCAGCTCGGCGAAGAACCCGCGGACGACGAGGCGGCGCGCCTCGTCCTGCGGGATGCCGCGCGACTGGAGGTAGAAGAGCTGCTCGTCGTCGAAGCGGCCGGTCGCCGAGGCGTGGCCCGCTCCGACGATCTCGCCGGTCTCGATCTCGAGGTTCGGCACGGAGTCGACACGGGCACCGTCGGTCAGAACCAGGTTGCGGTTCATCTCGTACGTGTCGGTGCCCTCGGCGGCGGCCTCGATGAGGACGTCGCCGATCCACACCGCGTGGGCGTCGTCGCCCTGGAGCGCGCCCTTGTAGACGACGTTCGACTTGCAGTGCGGCTGGTTGTGGTCGACCAGGAGGCGGTGCTCCTGGTGCTGGCCCGCGTCGGTGACGTACAGACCGAAGAACTCGGCCTCGCCGCCCGTGCCCGCGTACGTGACGCGCGGGTGGAGACGGACGAGGTCGCCGCCGAAGGTCACGACGACCGACTTGAGGGTGGCGTCCCGGCCGACGAGGGCGTTGTGCTGCGCGACGTGGACGGCCGTGTCGTCCCAGTCCTGGACGGAGACGACGGTGAGCTTGGCGCCGTCGCCCAGGAGGTAGTCGACGTTGGCGGCGAGCACGGCGTCACCGGTGTGGTCGATGACGACGAGGGCCTCGGCGAACGCGCCCACCTCGATGACCTGGTGCGCGAAGGCGGTGCCGCCCTCGCCGTGCACGGCGATGCGGATCGGGTCGGTCAGGACCGTCTCCTTGGGGACGGTGACGACCGAGGCCTTCTCGAAGGACGAGTACGCCTGCGCGGCGACACGGTCGACGGGCTTGCCCGCCTTGCCCACGCGCGGGTCGTCACGGCCGACGGTCTCCTGGGTCACGCCCGCCGGGGCGCTCACCTCGACGCGGACGCCGCCGGTGGCGACCGCCGTGCCGTCGTGCAGCCCGCGCAGACGCTCCAGCGGCGTGAACCGCCACTCCTCCTCGCGACCGTGCGGGACCGGGAAGTCCGCGACGTCGAAGGACGGGGGAGCGCTCATGCGGGTGGCGACGGTCGACTCGGCGGCCACCGCGATCGATCCGGCGGTGGTGGAGCCCACCGGGATGTTCTGAGCCTCAGCCATGGCTGTCGTCGTGCTCTCTCTCTGGGTAAAGAAGTCGGTCGCTGCGGGGACGGTCGGCGGAATTAACCGACCGAGCCCTCCATCTGCAGCTCGATCAGCCGGTTCAGCTCCAGGGCGTACTCCATGGGCAGTTCCTTGGCGATCGGCTCGACGAAGCCGCGGACGATCATCGCCATGGCCTCGAACTCCGTCAGACCGCGGCTCATCAGGTAGAAGAGCTGGTCGTCGGAGACCTTGGAGACGGTCGCCTCGTGGCCCATGGACACGTCGTCCTCGCGCACGTCCACGTAGGGGTACGTGTCCGAGCGGGAGATCGTGTCGACGAGCAGCGCGTCACACAGGACGTTCGACTTCGATCCGGCCGCGCCCTCGCCGATCTCGACGAGACCGCGGTAGGAGGTGCGGCCACCGCCGCGCGCCACGGACTTCGAGACGATGTTGGAGGACGTGTTGGGCGCCATGTGGACCATCTTGGAACCGGCGTCCTGGTGCTGGCCCTCGCCCGCGAAGGCGATGGAGAGCGTCTCGCCCTTGGCGTGCTCGCCCATGAGGTAGACGGCGGGGTACTTCATCGTCACCTTGGAGCCGATGTTGCCGTCGATCCACTCCATGGTCGCGCCCTCGTACGCCACGGCGCGCTTGGTGACCAGGTTGTAGACGTTGTTCGACCAGTTCTGGATCGTCGTGTAGCGGCAGCGGCCGCCCTTCTTCACGATGATCTCGACGACCGCGGAGTGCAGGGAGTCCGACTTGTAGATCGGCGCCGTGCAGCCCTCGACGTAGTGAACGTAGGCGTCCTCGTCGACGATGATCAGGGTGCGCTCGAACTGGCCCATGTTCTCCGTGTTGATACGGAAGTAGGCCTGGAGCGGGATCTCGACGTGCACGCCCTTGGGGACGTAGATGAACGAGCCGCCGGACCACACGGCGGTGTTCAGCGACGCGAACTTGTTGTCACCGACGGGGATGACGGTCCCGAAGTACTCCCTGAAGAGCTCAGGGTGCTCCTTCAGCGCCGTGTCGGTGTCCATGAAGATGACGCCCTGCTCCTCCAGGTCCTCACGGATCTGGTGGTAGACGACCTCGGACTCGTACTGGGCCGCGACACCGGCGACGAGGCGCTGCTTCTCCGCCTCGGGGATGCCGAGCTTGTCGTACGTGCTCTTGATGTCCTCGGGCAGGTCCTCCCAGGACTGTGCCTGCTTCTCCGTGGACCGCACGAAGTACTTGATGTTGTCGAAGTCGATGCCCGACAGGTCCGAGCCCCAGTTGGGCATGGGCTTCTTGCCGAAGAGCCGCAGGCCCTTGAGGCGCAGCTTCGTCATCCACTCGGGCTCGGACTTCTTCGCCGAGATGTCCTTGACGACGTCCTCGTTGATGCCGCGCTTGGCGGACGCCCCGGCCACGTCGGAGTCGGCCCAGCCGTATTCGTACGTGCCCAGACCATCGAGTTCGGGGTGGGCAGTCTCCGTGGGGAGCGTCATGCGGGGTTCCTCCCGGCCGTGCTTGCGGATGCTTTGTCAGTGGTCTGTGAAGACTGTGGGGCGTTGCGGGGAATGAACGTCGTGCAGACGCCGTCGCCGTGGGCGATGGTGGCGAGCCGCTGGACGTGCGTCCCCAGGAGGGCGGAGAAGATCTCCGTCTCCGCCTCGCAAAGTTGTGGGTACTGCTCGGCGACGTGGGCGACCGGGCAGTGGTGCTGGCACAGCTGCTCGCCTACGGGCGCCGTGCGGGCCGTAGCAGCGTACCCGTCGGCGGTCAATGCCTTCGCGAGTGCCTCCGCGCGCTGCTCGGGGGGCGCCGCGTCGACCGCCTCGCGGTAGGCCACCGCCTGGGCGGCCATCCGCTCACGGGCGAATTCGACCACCGCTCCTTCGCCGTGCCGCTCGCTGATCCAGCGCAGGGCGTCGGCGGCGAGCTTGTCGTACGACTGATCGAAGGCGTCCCGGCCGCAGTCGGTGAGCGCGAAGACCTTGGCGGGGCGACCGCGCGTACGGGCGCCGTAGACCCGCTGCTCACGGGGCTCGACGACGTTCTCATGGGCGAGTGTGTCGAGGTGCCTGCGCACGGCGGCCTGGGTGAGGCCGAGGCGCTTGGCGAGATCGGCGACGGTGGACGGGCCGTGGTCCAGGACGGAGCGCGCGACCCGGTTGCGCGTCGAGCGCTCCCCGGTCGCGAGTTCCTCCTGCGGAGCCTCGCCAACGTTTTTCACAACGCCATTGTTGCGTAATTCCTCAGAGACTGACAACCCGCGTCCGGATCAAGACCCGGTGCGCTACATCACTTAGGCATACCTAAGCTGACCTGCGGAAATGATCACTGATCGATCAAATCGGTGGCGCGGACAGGGCGGGGCCAGGAGACTCTCCGACCATGTCGACACCCACTCCGACCGGCCCTTTGTGTACGCGCGCGTCCCTCGCGGCCGACCTCCGCGAGCTCGGCGTGAGCCCCGGGGAGACCCTCCTCGCGCACTCCTCACTGCGGGCCTTGGGCTGGGTCGTCGGTGGCCCCGTCGCCGTCGTCCAGGCTCTTCTCGACGCGTTGGGCCAGACGGGCACTCTCGTGGTCCCCGCGCAGTCCAGCGACAATTCCGACCCGGCCGAGTGGGAGAACCCGCCCGTGCCCCAATCGTGGTGGCCCCAGATCCGCGCGTCCATCCCCGCGTACGACCCGCGCACCGCCCCCACCCGCGGTGTCGGGGTGATCCCCGAGACCGTACGGACCTGGCCGGGCGCCCTGCGCAGCGCCCACCCGCAGACCTCCTTCGCCGCGATCGGCCCTCGCGCGGGGGCGCTCCTGGAGGGGCACGCGCTGGACTGCCGACTCGGCGAGCGCAGCCCGCTGGCCCGCCTGGAGGAATCGGGCGCCCGGGTGCTGCTCCTCGGCGCGGGATTCGACTCCTGCACCGCCTTCCACCTGGCCGAGTACCGGATTCCGGCCCCCGAGGTGGAGAACTCCTTCGCGGTCATGACACCGCAGGGGCGCCGCTGGACCACGGTGCGCGAGACCTCGATCTCCGAGGAGCGCTTCGACGAACTCGGCTCGGACTTCGAGCGGGACCGCCCCGTGGTGCGGGGCACGGTGGGCGCGGCGACGGCCCGGCTCTTCCCGGTGGCCGACGCGGTGGCCTACGCACAGAAGTGGCTGGACACCCACCGCTCACGGGCCGAGTGGGCGGGCTGACATCCCCCTGCCCGCCGCCCGCCGCACCCTCTCTAGACTTCCCGCCATGGGAAATGAGTCCGTCGTCCAGGTCACAGGACTGGTCAAGCGGTACGGCAAGAAGACCGCGGTGGACGGCCTCGACCTCCGGGTCCGCGCGGGCACCGTCACCGCGGTCCTCGGCCCGAACGGCGCCGGGAAGACCACCACGATCGAGACCTGCGAGGGATACCGCAGGCCGGACGAGGGCACCGTCCGCGTCCTGGGCCTCGACCCGGTCCGCGAGGCCGGCGCGCTGCGCCCCCGCATCGGCGTGATGCTCCAGTCCGGCGGCGTCTACTCCGGCGCCCGCGCCGACGAGATGCTGCGCCACATGGCCAAGCTGCACGCGCACCCCCTTGACGTGGGCGCGCTGATCGAGCGCCTGGGCCTCGAGAGCTGTGGCCGCACCACCTACCGGCGCCTGTCCGGCGGCCAGCAGCAGCGGCTGGCGCTCGCCATGGCCGTGGTGGGACGGCCCGAGCTCGTCTTCCTCGACGAGCCGACCGCGGGCCTGGACCCGCAGGCACGCCGGGCCACCTGGGATCTCGTACGCGATCTGCGCACCGACGGCGTCAGCGTCATCCTGACCACGCACCACATGGACGAGGCCGAGCAGCTCTCGGACGAGGTCGCGATCATCGACGCGGGCAAGGTCATCGCCGAGGGCACCCCGGAGGCGCTGTGCCGCGGTGGCGCCGAGAACACCCTGCGCTTCTCCGGGCGCCCCGGGCTCGACGTCGGCTCCCTCCTCAAGGCCCTCCCGCCGGACTCCGCAGCGGCCGAACTCACCCCGGGCGCCTACCGCGTGAGCGGCACGATCGACCCGCAACTGCTCGCCACGGTCACCTCCTGGTGCGCCCAGCACGGCGTGATGCCGGAGAAGATCGCCGTCGAACGCCACACCCTTGAAGACGTGTTCCTGGAGCTCACAGGCAAGGAGCTGCGCGGATGAGCGCCGCCGGTACGTACACACCCAAGCCGGGCGCCGCCCCGCTCCCCCGCATGATCGGCGCGCAAGCGGCGCTCGAGACGAAGATGCTGCTGCGCAACGGCGAACAGCTGCTGCTCACGGTCGTCATCCCCACGCTCCTGCTGGTCCTGTTCAGCGCGGTCGACATCGTCGACACGGGAGAGGGCAAGGCCGTGGACTTCCTCGCCCCCGGCATCCTCGCCCTCGCCGTGATGTCGACGGCGTTCACCGGTCAGGCCATCGCCACGGGCTTCGAGCGGCGCTACGGCGTCCTGAAGCGGCTCGGCGCGTCCCCGCTGCCCCGGTGGGCCCTGATGGCGGCGAAGACCCTGTCGGTCCTGGTCACCGAGGTTCTCCAGATCGTCCTGCTCACGGTGATCGCGTTCGCGCTCGGCTGGTCACCGCACGGCAACCCCTTCGCCGTACTCCTCCTGCTCGTCCTCGGCACGGCGGCCTTCTCCGGGCTCGGCCTGCTGATGGCGGGGACCCTGAAGGCGGAGGCGACGCTCGCCGCCGCCAACCTGGTCTTCCTCCTCCTGCTCGTGGGCGGCGGGGTCATCGTGCCGCTGGACAAGTTCCCGGACGCGGCCCAGTCGGTGCTCGGCCTCCTTCCCATCTCGGCGCTCTCCGACGGCCTGAGGGACGTGCTCCAGGACGGCGCGGGGATGCCGTGGCGCGACCTCGGGATCCTGGCGGTCTGGGCGGTGTTGGGGCTCGGGGCGGCCGGGAAGCTCTTCCGCTGGGAGTGAATCGAGGGGGGACGGGCGTAACTCGCGTCACAGAAGCACCGGATACGTCCCCCTCGTGAAGCCGTGCACAAGCGGCCCCCTACGATGGTCCCCGTGCCAAACGTGACCCGAGCCGACGCCGTCTCCGCCGTGCGCAATCCGCTCGCCTTCATCGCCGAACGCTGGACCCCGCAGCAGCGGACCGTCCGGCACGCGGCCCTCATCTCGCTCGCGATGACGGTGTGCATCGTGGTCACCGGCGGTGCGGTCCGCCTGACCGGCTCCGGCCTCGGCTGCCCGACCTGGCCCAAGTGCACCGACGAATCCCTCACCGCCACCAGCGAGATGGGCTTCCACGGATTCATCGAGTTCGGCAACCGCATGCTGACGTACGTGCTGTGCGCGGCCGTCGGCTGGGCGATCATCGCGGCGCGCTCCCAGAAGCCGATGCGGCGCAGCCTCACCCGGCTCGGCTGGATCCAGTTCTGGCTGGTCATGGGCAATGCCGTGCTCGGCGGCATCGTCGTGCTCGTCGGCCTGAACCCGTACACGGTCGCGGCGCACTTCCTGCTCTCCACCGCCCTGATCGCGGTGGCCGTCACGATGTGGCAGCGCACCCGCGAGGGCGACGGCGAGGTGCGTCCGCTGGTCGGCAAGGCCGTGGCGCAGCTGGTGTGGTTCCTGGTCGCGGCAACCGTGCTCCTCATCGCGGTCGGCACGGTGGTGACGGGCTCCGGGCCGCACGCCGGTGACTCCAGCGAGGTGCCGCGCATGGGCTTCGACTGGGAGACCGTCAGCAAGCTGCACGCCGTGCTCGCGTGGATCGTGGTGACGCTGACGTTCGCCCTGTGGTTCGTCCTCAAGGCGGTCGACGCCCCCAAGGGCCCGCTGCACCGCACCCGCGACCTGTTCCTGATCCTGCTCGCCCAGGGCGCCATCGGCTACGTCCAGTACTTCACGGACCTGCCCGAGGTCCTGGTCGGCCTGCACATGTTCGGCTCGTGCGTGGTCTGGATCGGCGTGATGCGCGTCCTGCTGTCGCTGCGTGAGCGCCCGTACGGCACCGCGGAGGTCCCGTCCCAGAGCGCGGACTCCCGGCTGTCGGCCGTCTGAGGCCTTCCCCCTCCGCGAGTCAGCCCTCCGCGAGCCCGTACACGCGGCGGGCGTTGCCGGCCGCGATGAGGCCCGCCACGCGCTGCGCGTCCGGCAGTGACCACGCCCCCTCGGTGACCCACCCGCCGAACACGCGCCCGAGCGCCTCCCCGAAGAGCCTGGCGCCCACCACGTGCAGCTCGGGGAGACCGTGCGCGCCGCTGGAGAACAGCAGCTTGCCGAAGGGCGCCAGCTCCAGGATCTCCGCGAGTACGGCCGCCGCGCGGGCGCCGGTGCGCACCAGGGCGGGCCCCAGGTCGGCGTACACGTGCGGGAAGACACCCGCGAGGTCAGCGGCGTTGCGGTGGTACGGATAGCCGTGCAGCAGGACCAGATCGGTGCCGAGCCCCGCGGTCGCCCGCGCGAAGCCGCCGAAGTACCCCTGCGGGTCCCCGGCCCCCGCGTGCAGTTGCAGCGGCCGCCCGGACGCGACGGCGATCCACAGCAGATGCCTGAGCAGTACGGGGTCCTGGAGCGCACCGCCCACCTGCCGCCGGGCGAGCCAGCGGCCCGCCGCGCCCCGCACCTCGCCGGGCCCCGGCGGTTCGGGGGCCAGGGCGAGACTGCGCCGGACGCCCGCCACGGAGGTGAAGGCGACGGCGTGCGCGGCGGCCGCGTGCACGGACTCGGCGAGGTTGGCGAGGAACGAGTCGACCGTGCCGGAGGTGTCGGCCACCTGTTCGGCGAGCAGCTCCAGGCGGACGATCTCGTGGGCGTCGGCGCAGCCGGTGGACGCCATCTCGCCGGGCCCGGTCAGATCGCCGGGCAGCCCCGTGTCGACGAGATAGGTCGTGATGCCGCTCCCCCGCAGCAGCCTGCGCCCCACCTCGAGCACGCCAAGTTCGCGGCGGCGGGCGAGATAGCGGGCGGGCGTGCAGTGCGGTTCGAGGCCGAGCAGCGGGGGGCACCAGCGGCGTACGGCGAAGCCCGTCTGGGTGTCGAAGAAGGTGGTGCCGGGCGCGGGCGGCCCCTCGCCCCTGCCGAGGTGGGTCTCGAAGGTGCCAAGGCCCAGCTCCGTACGGAGCACACCGTGGCAGTACTGGTCCACCAGGGACGGCGTTTCGATCATCCGGGCTCCCGTTAGGCGGACCGTGCTCCTACGGTCTAACGGGTGAACCGGGCATCAGGTGTTGCCTTCGGACGCGCTCGGAAACAGTGCCGAAAAGAGTGCGGGAACAGCGGCCCTCAGCCGTTGCCAGGACCGCCGAGCTGAATGCCCGCCATGCGCGACCACTCGTAGGGGCCGGTCTTCACCTTGGCCGCGAAGTCACCGTCGAAGTCCTCGTGGACCGTGATCCCGGCCTTCTCGACGGCGCTCAGCGCGATCGCGTAGGTGGGCGCCACCAGGTCGCCCCAGCCGCCGTCCTCACCGACCAGGACGATGCGGGTGCCCTCGTGCCCGATGTACGCGACCTGCCCCTCGGCACCGCCGTGCGCCTTCGCGAAGGCGCCGATCTCCTTGGCGAGCTTGGCGGCCTTCCGCTCGGCGCGAGCGGCCTGCTTGCTGTCCTCAACCTGCTGCGTCTCTGCCATGAGCAGGATGCTACCGATGGGTAGATCGTCTGGCGACGGCCGGGTGCCGTGGCGTCGGCCACGCACCTGGCTCGCATGGGCGCGTCGGCGCTCGACGCTCTCGAAGCAGACAGCCCCCTGCCGCCCTTGCGGGCGGCAGGGGGCTGTGAACTCCGTCGACCTGGCCTGCGGCCTAGCGGAGGAAGGGATCCACCGCGACCGCCACGAACAGCAGCGAGACGTACGTGATCGACCAGTGGAAGAGCCGCATCTCCTTGAGCTTGCCGCCCGTGACCTCCGCCTTGGCGCGGTTCTGCAGGCCGTGCGCCTCCCACAGCCACCAGCCGCCGGTCACGAAGGCCACGATCGTGTAGAACCAGCCGGTGTAGCCGAGCGGCTGGAGCAGCAGCGAGACGGCGACCATCACCCAGCTGTAGAGGACGATCTGACGCGCGACCACCTTGTTCGACGCGACGACCGGCAGCATCGGCACACCCACGCGGGCGTAGTCGTCCTTGACCTTCATGGACAGCGGCCAGTAGTGCGGCGGCGTCCAGAAGAACATGACGAGGAAGAGGATGACCGGGGCCCACGCCAGGGAGTTGGTCACCGAGGACCAGCCGATGAGCACCGGCATGCAGCCCGCGATGCCGCCCCAGACGATGTTCTGGGAGGTGCGGCGCTTGAGGATCATCGTGTAGACGACCACGTAGAAGAGCAGGGCACCGAGGGCGAGCCACGCGGACAGCCAGTTGACGACGAGCCCGAAGAGCAGCGTGGAGGCGATCGCGAGCGCGATGCCGAAGGCGAGGCACTCGCGGGGGCTGACCATTCCCGTGACCAGGGGCCTCTGGGACGTACGGTCCATGAGGGCGTCGATGTCGCGGTCGATGTACATGTTGAGCGCGTTGGCGCCGCCCGCCGACAGGTAGCCGCCGAGGCAGGTCACGAAGACCAGCCACAGGTCGGGCACCCCCTGCTCGGCGAGGAACATCACCGGAACGGTGGTGATGAGGAGGAGTTCGATGATTCGCGGCTTGGTCAGCGCCACGAACGCCATGACACGGGCCCGGAGCGGCCGGTGGCTTGGGCTAGAGCTCGTCCCAATTGCTCCCGCTGGACGGGATTCAACGGCCGTCACGCACACCCCTGACAGAGACTTCCCAGCAAGCCGCGTCGGACGTTCAGAAATGAAGATCCGGTAAAGGCTCGCGCGTACCACGCCACTGTAGACGTTGCCCATACCTCGCTCTTCGCGGGGGTGGGGTCGTGTTGAGCGGCGTGTTGAGCCGCCCGAAAGCCGGCCCGACACCCATTCAGATGAGCGGTGCGGCACTCGTTCCAAAGGTCCAGATGAGCGGCTCGGGGATCACATGGTGAACACCGTGGATCCCTTTCGGGAGGCGGATACCGGCGCACCCCGGCAGTCTGGAATCACTCGAAAAAATGCACGTCTTTACAGCGGTAGGCTCGACATCGGCCGGTGGGATCTACATCGCCGGCATTCGACATGTGGAGAGGAGCCCTGACTCAGGGTGAGCACCAAGCCGACCACCACAGACCTCGAGTGGACCGAACTGGACCAGCGGGCTGTTGATACTGCCCGCGTCCTGGCCATGGACTCCGTACAGAAGGTCGGCAACGGCCATCCTGGTACGGCCATGAGCCTCGCGCCTGCCGCGTACACCCTCTTCCAGAAGGTGATGCGGCACGACCCCGCGGACGCCGAGTGGACCGGGCGCGACCGGTTCGTTCTCTCCGCGGGTCACTCGTCCCTGACCCTTTACATCCAGCTCTACCTCGCCGGTTTCGGTCTGGAGCTCGATGATCTGAAGGCGTTCCGCACCTGGGGTTCCAAGACCCCGGGACACCCGGAGTACGGGCACACCACGGGCGTCGAGACGACGACGGGCCCGCTGGGCCAGGGCGTCGCGAACGCCGTGGGCATGGCGATGGCCGCCCGTTACGAGCGTGGCCTCTTCGACCCCGAGACCCCCGCGGGCGAGTCGCCGTTCGACCACCACATCTTCGCGATCGCGGGTGACGGCTGTCTCCAGGAGGGCATCTCCAGCGAGGCGTCGTCCCTGGCCGGGCACCAGAAGCTCGGCAACCTCGTACTGCTGTGGGACGACAACCACATCTCCATCGAGGGCGACACGGAGACCGCGGTCTCCGAAGACACCATGAAGCGGTACGAGGCCTACGGCTGGCATGTCCAGCGCGTGGAGCCCAAGGAGGACGGCGACCTCGACCCGGCCGCCCTCTACCGCGCGATCCAGGCCGCGAAGGCGGAGACCGAGCGTCCCTCCTTCATCGCCATGCGCTCGATCATCGCCTGGCCCGCACCGAACGCGCAGAACACCGAGGCCGCGCACGGCTCGGCGCTCGGCGACGAAGAGGTCGCGGCCACCAAGCGCGTCCTCGGCTTCGACCCGGAGCAGACCTTCGAGGTCTCGGACGAGGTCCTCGCGCACACCCGTGCGGCCCTGGACCGCGGCAGCGACGCCAAGACCGAGTGGGCCAAGGGCTTCGCCTCCTGGCGCACCGCCGAGGCCGAGCGCGCCGCCGAGTTCGACCGCATCGCCGCGGGCGAGCTCCCGCAGGGCTGGGAGGAGAAGCTCCCGGTCTTCGAGACGGGCAAGGGCGTCGCGACGCGTGCCGCGTCCGGCAAGGTCCTCCAGGCCCTCGGCGCCGTGGTCCCCGAGCTGTGGGGCGGCTCCGCCGACCTCGCGGGCTCGAACAACACCACGATCGACAAGACGTCGTCGTTCCTCCCCGCGGGCAACCCGCTGCCGGAGGCCGACCCGTACGGCCGAACGGTCCACTTCGGCATCCGCGAGCACGCCATGGCCGCGGAGATGAACGGCATCGCGCTGCACGGCAACACCCGCATCTTCGGCGGCACCTTCCTGGTGTTCTCCGACTACATGCGCAACGCCGTCCGCCTCTCCGCGCTGATGCACCTTCCGGTGACGTACGTGTGGACGCACGACTCCGTCGGTCTCGGCGAGGACGGCCCGACGCACCAGCCGGTCGAGCACCTGGCCTCGCTGCGCGCCATCCCGGGCCTGAACGTGGTCCGCCCCGCGGACGCGAACGAGACCGCGATCGTGTGGCGCGAGATCCTGCGGCGCTACACGAAGGAGTTCGGCAAGGGCGCCCCGCACGGCCTCGCGCTGACCCGTCAGGGCGTGCCGACGTACGACCGCGAGGTCACCGAGGGCGCGGTCAAGGGCGGTTACGTCCTGTTCGAGGCCGACGGCGGCAAGCCCGAGGTCGTCCTCATCGGCACCGGCTCCGAGGTGCAGCTCGCCGTCGAGGCGCGCGAGCAGCTCCAGGCCGCCGGTGTTCCCACGCGTGTCGTCTCGATGCCCTGCGTCGAGTGGTTCGAGGCGCAGGACCAGGGGTACCGCGACAGCGTCCTTCCGCCGTCAGTGAAGGCGCGCGTGGCGGTCGAGGCGGGCATCGGCCTGACCTGGCACCGCTTCGTGGGTGACGCCGGTCGCATCGTCTCCCTTGAGCACTTCGGCGCATCGGCGGACGGCAAGGTGCTCTTCCGCGAGTTCGGCTTCACCGCCGATCACGTGGCATCCGCCGCCCGGGAATCGATCGACGCCGCTCAGCGCTGACGCCGACATACGACCTAGTAGGAGATGCAATCCTCATGACAGACGCACTCAAGCGCCTTTCCGACGAAGGCGTCGCGATCTGGCTGGACGACCTGTCGCGCAAGCGGATCACGTCCGGCAACCTCGCCGAGCTGATCGACCAGAGCCACGTCGTGGGTGTCACGACGAATCCGTCAATCTTCCAGAAGGCCATCTCGCAGGGCGACGGTTACGACCAGCAGCTCACCGACCTCGCCGCCCGCGGGGTCACCGTCGAAGAGGCCATCCGCATGATCACGACGGCGGACGTCCGTGACGCCGCCGACATCCTGCGCCCGGTCTTCGACGCGACGAACGGCCAGGACGGCCGGGTGTCGATCGAGGTCGACCCGCGCCTGGCGCACAACACCCTGGCGACGGTGGCCGAGGCCAAGCAGCTCGCATGGCTGGTGGACCGCCCGAACACGCTCATCAAGATCCCGGCGACGAAGGCGGGCCTGCCCGCGATCACCGAGGTCATCGGCAAGGGCATCAGCGTGAACGTGACGCTGATCTTCTCGCTCGAGCGCTACCGCGAGGTCATGGACGCGTTCGTGGCGGGCCTGGAGAAGGCGAAGGCCGCGGGCCTGGACCTCTCCAAGATCCACTCGGTGGCGTCCTTCTTCGTGTCCCGCGTGGACACCGAGATCGACAAGCGCCTCGACGGCATCGGCACGGACGAGGCCAAGGCCGCCAAGGGCAAGGCCGCCCTCGCCAACGCCCGTCTGGCGTACGAGGCGTACGAGGAGGTCTTCTCCTCCGACCGCTGGGCCGCGCTCGACAAGGCGCAGGCCAACAAGCAGCGTCCGCTGTGGGCCTCCACCGGCGTCAAGGACCCGGCGTACAAGGACACCCTGTACGTCGACGACCTGGTCGCGCCGAACACGGTGAACACGATGCCGGAGGCGACCCTCGAGGCCACCGCCGACCACGGCCAGATCACCGGCAACACCATCGCCGGCACGTACGACGCCGCGCGCGGCGAGATCGAGGCCGTCGAGAAGCTCGGCATCTCGTACGACGAGGTCGTACAGCTGCTGGAGGACGAAGGCGTCGACAAGTTCGAGGCCTCCTGGAACGACCTGCTCAAGTCGACCGAGGCCGAGCTCAAGCGCCTCGCTCCCTCGAAGGGCTGACCACTTTGTCAAGCAGCAATCCGCTGCGTGACGCCGCAGACCGACGGCTCCCGCGTATCGCGGGGCCGTCGGGCCTGGTCATCTTTGGCGTCACGGGCGATTTGTCCCGTAAAAAGTTGATGCCCGCTGTCTACGACCTCGCCAACCGAGGCCTGTTGCCGCCGGGCTTCTCGCTCATCGGCTTCGCCCGCCGCGACTGGGAGGACGAGGACTTCGCCCAGGTCGTCCACGACGCGGTCAAGCAGCACTCGCGTACGCCGTTCCGCGAAGAGGTCTGGCAGCAGCTCATCCAGGGGATGCGCTTCGTCCAGGGCAACTTCGACGACGACGCCGCGTTCGAGCAGCTCAAGGCCACCATCCAGGACCTCGACAAGGCACAGGGCACGGGCGGCAACTTCGCCTTCTACCTCTCCGTGCCGCCGAAGTTCTTCCCGCAGGTCGTCCAGCAGCTCAAGAAGCACGAGCTCGCGGACGCCCCCGCGGGATCCTGGCGCCGTGCGGTCATCGAGAAGCCCTTCGGACACGACCTGGCGTCCGCCAAGGACCTCAACTCGATCGTGCACGAGGTGTTCGCCCCGGACCAGGTGTTCCGGATCGACCACTACCTCGGCAAGGAGACCGTCCAGAACATCCTGGCGCTCCGCTTCGCCAACCAGATGTTCGAGCCGATCTGGAACCGCTCTTACGTGGACCACGTCCAGATCACGATGGCCGAGGACATCGGCATCGGCGGCCGCGCCGGCTACTACGACGGCATCGGCGCCGCCCGTGACGTCATCCAGAACCACCTGCTCCAGCTGATGGCGCTGACCGCGATGGAGGAGCCCGCCTCCTTCGACGCGAACGCGCTCGTGGCCGAGAAGGCGAAGGTCCTCGGTGCCGTGCGGCTGCCCAAGGACCTCGGCAAGAGCACGGTCCGCGGGCAGTACGCCGCGGGGTGGCAGGGCGGCGAGAAGGCCGTCGGCTACCTCCAGGAAGAGGGCATCGACCCCAAGTCGAAGACCGACACCTACGCGGCCATCAAGCTGGGCGTGGACAACCGCCGCTGGGCGGGCGTCCCGTTCTACCTGCGCACCGGCAAGCGCCTCGGCCGACGCGTCACGGAGATCGCGGTCGTCTTCCAGCGCGCGCCCCACTCCCCCTTCGACCACACGGCGACGGAAGAACTGGGCCAGAACGCGATCGTCATCCGCGTCCAGCCCGACGAGGGCATCACGGTCCGGTTCGGCTCCAAGGTGCCCGGCACCTCGATGGAGATCCGCGACGTGTCGATGGACTTCGCGTACGGCGAGTCCTTCACCGAGTCCAGCCCGGAGGCGTACGAGCGCCTGATCCTTGACGTTCTGCTCGGCGACGCCAACCTCTTCCCGCGCACGGAGGAGGTCGAGCTCTCCTGGAACATCCTCGATCCGATCGAGGAGTACTGGGACAAGCACGGCAAGCCCGCGCAGTACCCGTCCGGGACCTGGGGCCCGTCCGAGGCGGACGAAATGCTCGCACGAGACGGACGGAGCTGGCGTCGCCCATGAAGATCGACCTTACGGACTCAACGTCCAGCAAGATCAACAAGGCCCTCGTCAAGGGGCGCAGGGCGATCGGCACCCCGGCCGTCGGCATGGTGCTCACCCTCGTCATCGTCACCGACGAGGAGAACGCCTACGACGCCCTGAAGGCCGCCAACGAGGCGTCCCGCGAGCACCCCTCGCGCACGCTGGTCGTCATCAAGCGCGCCGCGCGCTCGCCCCGCGACCGTACGACGTCGCGCCTCGACGCCGAGGTACGGGTCGGCGCGGACGCGGGCACCGGCGAGACAGTGGTCCTGCGGCTTTACGGCGAGGTCATCAACCACGCCCAGTCGGTCGTCCTGCCGCTGCTGCTCCCCGACGCCCCCGTGGTCGTGTGGTGGCCGGTCAACGCGCCGCTCAACCCGGCCAAGGACCCCCTTGGCGCGCTCGCCCAGCGCCGCGTCACGGACACCTACGCCGCCGAGCAGCCGATCCACGAGCTGACCGCGCGCGCCGAGGCCTACCACCCCGGCGACACGGACCTGTCCTGGACCCGGATCACCCCGTGGCGCTCGATGCTCGCGGCGGCTCTCGACCAGGTCACCTGCAAGGTCACCTCGGTCGAGGTGGAGGGCGAGGAGTTCAACCCCAGCTGCGAGCTGCTCGCCATGTGGCTCGCCGACCGGCTCTCCGTCCCCGTGAAGCGCTCGCTCTCCTCGGGCCCCGGCCTCACCGGCGTGCGCATGGACACCGACTGCGGTCCCATCGTGCTCGGCCGGGCCGACGGCTCGCTCGCCACGCTCTCCATCCAGGGGCAGCCCGACCGCGCGGTGGCGCTCAAGCGCCGTGAGACGGCCGAGCTGATCGCCGAGGAGCTGCGCCGTCTCGACCCGGACGACACCTATGCGTCCGCGCTGAAGTTCGGCGTGGACCGCCTGGGCGAGTCCGCCGAGGAGACCACGGTTCCCGAGGTGGAGGAGCCCGCGGAGGCGGCGAAGAAGTCGGCCCCCGCGAAGAAGACCGCGGCCAAGAAGGCGGCGGCGAAGTGAGCGCGGCCCCGCAGCTGGTCGTGCACCGCGACAAGGAGCTGATGGCGCAGGCCGCGGCGGACCGCCTCATCGCGAAGATCGTCGACGCGCAGGCCGCCCGCGGCTACGCGTCGGTGGTCCTCACCGGCGGCCGCAACGGCAACGGCCTTCTGGCGGCGCTGAGTTCGTCCCCGGCCAAGGACGCGATCGACTGGTCGCGCCTGGACCTGTGGTGGGGCGACGAGCGCTTCCTGCCGGACGGCGACCCGGAGCGCAACTACACCCAGGCCAAGGAGGCGCTGCTCGACTCGGTGCCCCTCAACCCGGCCCGGGTGCATCCGATGCCCGCGTCGGACGGCGCCTACGAGGTGGACGCGGCGGCCGGGATATACGCGGCCGAGCTCACCGCGGCTGCGGGGCCCGAGGACCACGGCCCGGTGCCGACGTTCGACGTGCTGATGCTCGGCGTCGGCCCGGATGCCCATGTCGCCTCGCTCTTCCCGGAGTTGCCCGCGGTCCGCGAGACGGAGCGGACGGTGGTCGGCGTGCACGGCGCGCCCAAGCCGCCGCCCGTGCGCATCACGCTCACGCTCCCGGCGATCCGGTCGGCACGTGAGGTGTGGCTGCTCGCCGCGGGCGAGGACAAGGCGAACGCCGCGGCGATCGCCCTGTCGGGCGCGGGCGAGGTACAGGCGCCCGCAGCGGGTGTGTACGGCAGGTCGCGGACGCTGTGGCTGCTCGACGCCGCCGCGGCCTCGCAGCTGCCGCGCGATCTGTATCCGCCGTCTTCTCCCTGAACGGCTCGCACAGCGCCAAGGCCCGGTCCGCCTCACGGCGGGCCGGGCCTTGGTGATTTCAACTGCTTTCAGTGGATCAACGTCCGCGCAGAGTGCGGTACTTGGCGACAAGCGCCGTCGTCGAACCGTCGAGGTCCGGCACGTCCGCGCCCTCGGTCAGGGCGGGCTCGATGCGCTTGGCGAGGACCTTGCCGAGCTCTACGCCCCACTGGTCGAAGGAGTCGATGTTCCACACGGCGCCCTGCACGAACACCTTGTGTTCGTAGAGCGCGATGAGTTGGCCGAGAACCGACGGCGTCAGCTCCTTGGCGAGGATCGTCGTCGTCGGGTGGTTGCCCTTGAACGTCTTGTGCGGGACGAGTTCGTCCGCCACACCCTCGGCGCGCACCTCGTCGGGCGTCTTGCCGAAGGCCAACGCCTGCGTCTGCGCGAAGAAGTTGGCCATCAGGAGGTCGTGCTGGCCGACAAGACCGGGCAGCAGATCGGCGACGGGCTCGGCGAAGCCGATGAAGTCGGCGGGGATCAACTTCGTGCCCTGGTGGATGAGTTGGTAGTACGCGTGCTGCCCATTCGTACCCGGCGTGCCCCAGACCACAGGGCCCGTCTGCCAGTCGACCGGCTCGCCGTCACGGTCGACGGACTTGCCGTTGGACTCCATGTCCAGCTGCTGGAGGTAGGCGGTGAACTTGGAGAGGTAGTGCGAGTACGGCAGGACGGCGTGCGACTGGGCGTCGTGGAAGTTTCCGTACCAGATGCCCAACAGGCCGAGGAGCAACGGCACGTTGGACTCGGCGGGCTCGTTGCGGAAGTGCTCGTCGACGAGGTGGAAACCGTCGAGCATCTCGCGGAAGGCGTCCGGGCCGACGGCGATCATCAGCGAGAGACCGATCGCGGAGTCGAACGAGTAGCGGCCGCCGACCCAGTCCCAGAACTCGAACATGTTGGCCGTGTCGATGCCGAAGTCGGAGACCTTCCCGCCGTTCGTCGACAGGGCCACGAAGTGCTTGGCGACCGCGCTCTGGTCGGCGCGCAGGCCGGTCAGGAGCCAGTCGCGGGCGGAGGTCGCGTTCGTGATCGTCTCGATCGTGGTGAACGTCTTCGAGGCGATGATGAACAGCGTCTCGGCCGGGTCGAGGTCCCGGACGGCCTCGTGCAGGTCGGCGCCGTCGACGTTCGACACGAAGCGCACGGTGAGGTCGCGGTCGGTGAAGGACCGGAGCGCCTCGTACGCCATGGCGGGGCCGAGGTCCGAGCCGCCGATGCCGACGTTGACGATGTTCTTGATGCGCTTGCCGGTGTGCCCGGTCCACTCGCCGGAGCGGACCTTGTCCGCGAAGGCGGCCATCTTGTCGAGCACGGCGTGCACGGCGGGCACCACGTTCTCGCCGTCGACCTCGACCTCCGCGTCGCGCGGGGCGCGCAGCGCGGTGTGCAGGACGGCGCGGTCCTCGGTGGTGTTGATCTTCTCACCGCGGAACATGGCGTCCCGCAGGCCGAAGACGCCGGTGGCCGCGGCGAGCTCGCGCAGGAGCGTCAGCGTCTCGTCCGTGACGAGGTGCTTGGAGTAGTCCACGTGCAGGTCACCGACCTGGAGCGTGTATCCCGTACCGCGCGCCGGATCCTTGGCGAACAACGCACGCAGCTGCACCTCCCCCAGCTGCTCCCGGTGCTTGCTGAGCGCCGCCCATTCGGGCGTCTGGTTGAGCCTGGCGCCGCTTTCTGCGTTCATCTCGGACTTCAGCCTTCTCTCGTACCTGTGTACGTACACCTTGCCCCGCTGCACGTTCCAACCTAATTGATCAGGGCCCGATATGAGATCTCTGAAGCTGTCTGTCCGGACACGCGCCGGTAAACGCCACGCGAAAAGCACAGCGGCCGGACATCGCCCGATGTCCGGCCCTTCATACGCTCTAGATCTCGCCCCGCAATTTGGCCAGCGCCTCCGCGAGAATCGCCTCGCCGTCCGCGTCGCTGCGCCGTTCCCGTACGTACGCCAGGTGCGTCTTGTACGGCTCGGTGCGGGGCGGATCCGGCGGGTTGTCCCTGTCCTGACCGGCCGGGAAGCCGCAGCGGGGGCAGTCCCAAGTATCGGGAACCTGCGCGTCGCTGGCGAAGCTGGGCACCGTCTCGTGTCCGTTGGAGCACCAGAAGGAGATGCGCAGTCGCGGCGCGGACTCACCGCGCTCGGCCTCGCCCATCGGCCCCGCCCCGACCCGACTTCCACGGATCGCGTTGCCACTTGCCACGGTCGTAACTCCCTGCGTGATGGTGCTGCTGCGGGCGCCTCAGTCTACGTAAGGCCCAACGCGCGTCCAGTGTTCGGAGTTACACCCTCACCCCGACACGCAAGCCCCATGATAATCCGCGCCGTGCGGCGCGCACCGTACATGGGGCTTTAAGCGAAGCTTTCGCAAGGTGGCAATCAAGCCGCTTTCGCGGTCAGTTGTTCACCTTCATCAACAGGCCGAGCACGACGATGCACGCGAACCAGCAGAGACCGACCACGACAGTGATGCGGTCGAGGTTGCGCTCGGCGACGGAGGAACCGCCGACGGACGACTGCATGCCGCCACCGAACATGTCGGAGAGACCGCCGCCCTTGCCCTTGTGCATCAGCACCAGCAGCATCATCAGCAGGCTGAAGACGATGAGGGCGATCGAGAACCCCATAACCACAGCTGGACCAACTTCCTCGGATCTGAATCGATTCTCTGTCGACGACGGGGGCCGGTGCCTCTGGGTGAGGCCGCCCGGCCCCCGCAAGGGTACGACGTATCGGCGCTACCGCATACTCACTGGTCGCGGAACCGCACGATCTTGACGAACTCGTCCGTGTCGAGCGCGGCGCCGCCGACGAGGGCGCCGTCGACGTCGGGCTGGGCCATGATCGCGGCCACGTTGCCGGACTTCACGGAGCCGCCGTACTGGATGCGCACCTTGTCGGCGAGCTCCTGCGAGTACAGCTCGGCGAGGCGGCCGCGGATCGCGCCGCACACCTCCTGGGCGTCCTCGGGGGTCGCGACCTTGCCGGTGCCGATGGCCCACACGGGCTCGTAGGCGATGACGATGGTCTCGGCCTGCTCGGCGGGGATGTCCTTCAGGCCGCCGTCGAGCTGGGCGAGGGTGTACTGGATCTGCTGGCCGGCCTCGCGGATGTCCAGGCCCTCGCCGATGCAGAGGATCGGGGTCAGGCCGTGCTTGTAGGCGGCCTTCACCTTGCCGTTGCAGATCTCGTCGGTCTCGTCGTGGTACTGACGGCGCTCGGAGTGGCCCACGGCCACGTACGTGCACTTCAGCTTGGCGAGCATCGGGCCCGAGATCTCGCCGGTGTACGCACCGGTGTCGTGCGCCGAGATGTCCTGGGCGCCGTACTTGATCTTGAGCTTGTCGCCGTCGACCAGGGTCTGCACCGAACGCAGGTCGGTGAAGGGGGGCAGGACGGCGACCTCGACGGCGTCGTAGTCCTTGTCGGCGAGGGCGAAGGCGAGCTTCTGGACGTGTGCGATGGCCTCGAGGTGGTTGAGGTTCATCTTCCAGTTGCCCGCCATCAGCGGGGTACGCGTAGTCATCAGGTGTCAGTTCTCCAGTGCGGCGAGGCCGGGGAGCGTCTTGCCCTCGAGGTATTCGAGGGAGGCGCCGCCGCCGGTGGAAATGTGGCCGAATGCGTTCTCGTCGAAGCCGAGGATCCGTACGGCCGCAGCGGAGTCGCCACCGCCGACGACCGTGAAGGCCTCGGAGTCGAGGAGCGCCTGGGCGACCGCTTTGGTGCCCTCGGCGTAGTCGGGGTGCTCGAAGACGCCCATCGGGCCGTTCCAGAAGACGGTGGCCGCGTCGGTGATCTTCGAGGCGTAGAGCTTGCAGGTCTCGGGTCCGATGTCGAGACCCATGTGGTCGGCCGCGATGGCGTCCGCGGCGACCGTGGTGGGGTTGGCGGGGGCCTTGGCCTTCAGGTCCGGGAACTCCGTGGAGGTCAGCACGTCGACGGGGAGGACCAGCTCGACGCCGTTCGCCTTCGCGCGCTCGATGTACTCCTTGACCTGCGGCACCTGGTCCTCCTGGAGGAGGGAGGCGCCGACCTCGTGGCCCTGGGCCTTGAGGAAGGTGTACGCCATGCCGCCGCCGATCAGGAGGCGGTCGGCCTTGCCGAGCAGCTGGTCGATGACGGCCAGCTTGTCGGAGACCTTGGCGCCGCCGAGCGCGACGACGTACGGACGCCTGACGTCCTCGGTGAGCTTCTTCAGGACGCCGACCTCGGTGGCGATGAGGTAGCCCGCGTAGTGCGGAAGACGCGCCGGAAGGTCGTACACGGAGGCGTGCTTGCGGTGCACGGCACCGAAGCCGTCGCCCACGTAGACGTCGGCGAGGGCGGCGAGCCGGTCGGCGAACTCGCCGCGCTCGGTGTCGTCCTTGGACGTCTCGCCCGCGTTGAAGCGGAGGTTCTCGATGACGGCGACCTGGCCGGGCTCGAGACCGTCCACCGCGTCGTGCGCGGCGGGACCGACGGTGTCCTGGGCGAACGCCACGGGCTTGCCGAGGAGTTCACCGAGGCGCTCGGCGGCGGGAAGCAGCGAGAACACCGGGTCCGGGGCGCCCTTGGGGCGGCCGAGGTGCGAGGCGACGATCACCTTGGCGCCCGCGCCCGCGAGCTTGGTGACGGTCGGCAGGACGGCGCGGATGCGGCCGTCGTCGGTGATGGTGCCGTCGGCGAGCGGCACATTGAGGTCGGCGCGGACGAAGACCCGCTTGCCCTCGACCCCTTCGGCGATAAGTTCGTCGATCGTCTTCATGGCTGGACTCCAGGACTCCTTTAGAGGGCTGACGTGCAACAAGGCCCGGACCACGCAGTATTGCGCGATCCGGACCCTGTGCTCACATCGAGGTGCCTGCTCTGCTGATCAGAGCTGACCGCCGACGAAGACCGTGAGGTCGACGAGGCGGTTGGAGTAGCCCCACTCGTTGTCGTACCAGCCGAGGATCTTCACCGTCTTGCCCTCCTGGACCATGGTCAGGGAGGAGTCGAAGGTGCAGGAAGCCGGGTCGCCGACGATGTCCGACGACACGATCGGGTCCTCGGTGTAGGTGAGGAAGCCCTTGAGGGCGCCGTCGTCCGAGGCCTTCTTGAACGCGGCGTTGACCTCGTCCTTGGTGACCTCGCGCTGCAGGTCGACGACGAGGTCGGTGGCGGAACCGGTCGGGACCGGGACGCGCATCGCGATGCCGTCGAGCTTGCCCTTGAGCTGCGGAAGGACCAGAGCGGTGGCCTTGGCGGCACCGGTCGTGGTCGGAATGATGTTCTCGGCGGCGGCGCGGGCGCGACGCAGGTCCGAGTGCGGGAAGTCCAGGATGCGCTGGTCGTTGGTGTACGCGTGCACCGTCGTCATCAGGCCCTTGACGATGCCGAAGTTCTCGTCGAGAACCTTCGCCATCGGCGCCACACAGTTGGTGGTACAGGACGCGTTCGAGATGACGTGGTGGTTGGCCGCGTCGTACTTGTCCTGGTTGACGCCCATCACGATGGTGATGTCCTCGTCCTTGGCCGGAGCCGAGATGAGGACCTTCTTGGCGCCACCGGCGATGTGCTTCTCGGCATCGGCCTTCTTGGTGAAGATGCCCGTCGACTCGATCACGATGTCGACGCCGAGCTGGCCCCACGGGATGTCGGCGGGGTTGCGCTCGGACAGCACCTTGATGGTGTGGCCGTCGACCGTGATGGTGTCCTCGGTGTGCGACACCTCGGCCTTGAGACGGCCCAGGATGGTGTCGTACTTCAGGAGGTGAGCCGTAGTCGCGGTGTCACCCAGGTCGTTGACAGCCACGATCTCGATGTCCGCACCCTGCTCGAGCAGCGCCCGGAAGTAGTTGCGCCCGATGCGGCCGAAGCCGTTGATGCCTACGCGGATCGTCACGAACCGATCTCCTCGTTGGTACGCCGGTTTCAGACGCCGGCGAGATGTATGGGATGTCCCCGACCGCCTCCGACCCTACCTCTCTGATGGCCTTTGGGTGACATCGACAGGGGGTCCGAACAGCACGGCGGCCCGTACCCCCGAGTAGGAAGTACGGGCCACCGCGATCACGGTCCCGACTACGCAGCGTCAGCGGCGCAGATGTGCAAGGGAGGCGCCCATAAGAGCAGTGCGCTCGGCAGTGTTGGGTACATGCTCGAACCCGAAGCCGAGGAGCACGCTGTCACGCGCTGTGACGGCCGCATGGGGCTTGTAGAGCTCGCCGGTGCGGGCCCAGTCACCCGTGACGCCGGGGCTCCCGGGAGGCGCCGGAGCGACCGCCCAGGTGCCCAGGGAGGCCTCGAATCCCTCGGTCTCCGTCACGTTGCCCCCTACCACAACCTGCGCGTTGTCGGCAAAGAGTCCGCGGCCCCCGCTGGAGGGGTCGGTGATGGCGCTGAGCGACACCTCGACCTTCTTGCCCGCGTAGGCGCTCAGGTCGAAGGCGACGGGCTTCCAGCCGCCGGAGGATCCGGTGAAGCTGTTCCAGGCGCCGCTGGTGCCGCTCGCCGTGCAGCCGGTCGCCGACTGCGTCAGGTAGTGGCGCAGGAACGGGTGGCCGTTGATGAAGAACCCGGCCCCGCACTCGGCGGGCACGGCCGACGACGAGTTGCCGTTCGTGTCCGGGAGCGTGGTCCAGTCGTCGGCGCCGGTGGTGTGCGCCTCCAGTACGCCGTGGTCGTATCCGGTCTCGAGGTTCCAGTTGAGCGCGAACCGCAGCTCCGGCTTGTCCGCGGCCGTGACCCCGGTCAGGTCGATGGTGCGGGTCAGCCGCTTCCAGTCCTGGTCGGCATGGGTCGCCGATGCCATGCCCTGGCCCTCGAAGGGTGCGTAGGGGTTGGTGAGACCGGGGTAGCTGCCTGCCGCCGCGCTCTTGAACTGCGGGAACTCGTCGGCGGGCAGGGTGTCGGACGTGACGGTGAAACGGCCCGCCTTGTCCAGGGGGTTGGCGTCGGCGGCGCCCAGCGACGCCTTCACGCCGTCGAGCGCGCCGCTGCCGGCGAAGCTGGTGGCGCCGGGTGCGGAGAGGCGTTCGTACGCACCCAGGTAGTACTGCGCGAAGTCGTCGGAGAGCGCGCCCCCGAGGTCCACGTTTCCGCCGGTGCGCTCGCCGGACTCGATCAGCTTGCCGCCCTCGTTGAGGTAGGCGCGCAGGGCGAGCTGGGTGGCCGCCCCTGGCACCGGGTCACCGGTGTAGTGCACGACCGCGGAGAAGTGCGACAGGACGCCGAGCGGGTGCGGGGCGCCCTGCTTGGCGACGTCCCAGACCACGGCCGGACGCCCGTTGGCCTTGAGGGCGTCCACGTACTTCTGGGCCTGTGTCGCCGCGGCGCCCTCCTCGGCCACGACGAGGGTGCTGGCCTTGGCGCGCTCGGTGACGGTGTACGTGAAGTGCGGGCTCTGGGTACGACCCTTCTTGTCGCGGCCGGTGAACCACACCTCGACCTTGTCGCCCACGCGCGCGTCCTCGACCTCGGCGCGGTACTGGTCGAAGTGGAGGTTGTCCTCACCGCCGTACGTCTCGCCGCCCTTCCAGGCCTTGAGGTCCTCGTCGTGCGTACGGCCGCCGTTGATCCGGTAGTTGAGCTCCTTGTCGCGCACCGACTTGCGGGCGGTGACGGCGACTTCCTGGTCCGCTCCGCGCGCGTAGGAGGCGGTGAAGGCGTCCGGCGTGAAGTCGGGGGCCTCGATGCCGGGTACGGAGACCGGCTGGTCGGGATGGAGCGCGGTCTCGGCGACGGCGAGCGCGAACGGGACGTTCTTCGCGAACTCCTGCTGGATCAGCTTCTCGTCGTCCGGGAAGGTGAAGACGGAGGCGCAGTCCTCGGGCTTCCAGGCGTCGTTCGGGTCGATGTCGGAGGCCGTCTGGCAGGTGGACATCTCCGGCGTGAACATCGACATGCCGTTGATGTTGCCCGCGTGGCCGTCCGCCTCGCCGTTGGTGGTGTAGAGCTCCGAGGAGACCTGTGGGTGGTAGCCGGGGACCGCGGAGTTCTCCGGGGTGCCCGCGAGTGCCTTGTAGAGCACGTCGTCGGGGCTCGGCGTGGCGACCTGCCAGCCCACTCCGTAGAGCAGCAGTTCGGCCGCCGAGTGGTAGTTGATGCCGTATGCGAAGCCGATGCGCTTCTCGAAGCGGTCGAGCGCCTTGGTCTCGGGCTCGGACATGGGGCCCGCGCCTCGGTAGGTCTCCGAGGACGGCTCGGGGGACGAACCCTCGTTGTCGTAGCCCCACTTGTAGGTGAAGTTGCGGTTGAGGTCGACGCCGTCGCCCGCCGCGGTCCTGCCGTCGCCGTCGATGTCGCGGAGGTTCTTGCGCCACTGACGGTCGCCGTCGGCGGCGTGTGTGAAGTCGTAGCCGTCAGGGTTGGCGGAGAGCACGAACCACAGCTCGGTGGAGTCCACGAGCTTGGTGATGCGCTGGTCCTTGCCGTAGTTGTCGAGGTAGTGGTGCATCAGGCGGCGGGTCATCTCGGGGGTGATCCACTCGCGCGCGTGCTGGTTGGACATGTAGAGGGTGGACGGCTTGGAGCCGTCCTTGGACTTGTTCGCGCCCTTGGAGAGCTTCAGAGCGAGGATGTCCTGGCCCTTGAGTGTCTTGCCGATGGAGACGACCTTCGTGAGGCCGGGGTGGGCCTGACCGGTCTTGACGATCTCCTCCTTCAGGCCTCCCTTGCCGCTGTACGGCCTGAAGACGCCGTCCCCCGCGGCCTTCAGCTTCCGCTCCGTGCTCGCGGAGACCTTCTGCTCGGTGAGCTCGACGCCCTCACGCTCGACGCCCTTGGCCTGCGCCCTGGTCAGATAGACCTCGACGCGGGCGGTGCCGCGCTCGGGGGCCTGTCCCGCGAGCTCGCGTGCGTCCTGGCCCGCCTCGATGAGGATCGGGATCTGCTTCTTGGTGACCTGGGCCTCGTAGACCTTCACGGCCGCCGGATCGCCGGTGGCCGGGGCCTTCGCCCCGCTGTCGGCCTGGGCGTGCGGCACGGCGACGAGCCCGCCGACGAGTAACGCGCCCGCGGCGACGACCGATCTGAAACCGGCTCTGGATCTCACTCTTCGTCTCATGAGCCCCCCTTGCGGTTGTCCGGCACATTTGTGCGCGGACGCCAGGCTCGTGATACTTCATGATCATGTCAATATGGCGTGAAGAGCGATGCGGAAAGGACACGAAGAAGCCGCCGGGGCCTCAGCGGGCCCCGGCGGCTTGCGTGACGTACGACGGCGGTCAGACCGCCATGTTGTCGGCGAGCTCCTCGCTCAGGTTGGACTCCGTACCGGCGATCCCCAAGTCCTGCGCCCGCTTGTCCGCCATGGCGAGAAGGCGGCGGATGCGGCCCGCGACCGCGTCCTTCGTCAGCGCGGGCTCGGCGAGCGCGCCAAGCTCCTCCAGGGAGGCCTGTTTGTGGTCCATGCGCAGCCGTCCGGCCGCCGCGAGGTGCTCGGGGACCTCGTCGCCGAGGATCTCCAGGGCACGCTGCACGCGGGCACCGGCGGCGACGGCCGCGCGGGCCGAGCGGCGCAGGTTGGCGTCGTCGAAGTTGGCCAGGCGGTTGGCGGTGGCGCGCACCTCGCGGCGCATCCGCCGCTCCTCCCAGGCGAGCACGGACTCGTGGGCGCCGAGCCGGGTGAGCAGGGCGCCGATCGCGTCACCGTCCCGGACCACGACGCGGTCCACGCCGCGCACCTCGCGGGCCTTGGCCGCGATCTGCAGCCTGCGCGCGGCACCGACGAGCGCGAGGGCCGCCTCCGGACCCGGGCAGGTCACCTCCAGGGAGGAGGAGCGCCCCGGCTCGGTCAGCGAGCCGTGCGCGAGGAACGCCCCGCGCCACGCCGCCTCGGCGTCACAGGTGGCCCCCGAGACCACCTGTGGCGGCAGGCCCCTGATGGGGCGGCCACGGCCGTCCACGAGGCCTGTCTGCCGGGCCAGCTGATCGCCGCCCGCCACGACCCGTACGACATAGCGCGAGCCGCGTCGCAGCCCGCCGGGAGCCATCACGATCAGCTCCGAGCTATGTCCGAAAATCTCAAGAATGTCCCGCTTCAGCCGCCGTGCGGCCATTGCCGTGTCCAGCTCCGCCTCGATCACGATGCGGCCGCTCACCAGGTGAAGGCCGCCCGCGAACCGCAGGATGGCCGAGACCTCTGCCTTTCTGCAGCAGGTCCGGGTGACGGGAAGCCGGGAGATTTCGTCCTTCACCGCTGCCGTCATCGCCATGGGCCGATCCTTCCATGCATCCGAAAAATACGGTCGTACGCGGTGGCCAGGAGCTCCGGATCGTGCCTCGGAGTGCCATCGTGCCTGGCCACCGGCGCCAGCTCGACCGTGGCGCCGAGCCGCTTGGCGGCATCGGTGAGTGACTCACGGTCGGGCACGGCGGCGTCGTCGGCCAGCACCACGTCCAGGGCGAGTTTAGGGGCGTGTCGGGCCAAAACCTCCAAATGACGCTGCGGAGAGAACCCATCTGTTTCACCGGGTTGTGGCGCGAGGTTCAGCGAGAGCACCCTGCGGGCCTTCGTCTGGATGAGCGCATCGAGCAGTTCGGGGACAAGCAGATGCGGGATCACGGACGAGAACCAGGAGCCCGGGCCGAGCACCACCCAGTCCGCGTCGAGCACGGCGGCGACCGCTTCGGGGACGGCCGGCGGGTCGCGCGGGACCACGTGCACGGACTGCACCTCACCCGGGGTGAGCGCCACCGTGGCCTGTCCGCGCACCGTGTCCACGTCGTCCGGGCGCTCCGGGTCGTGCCCCTTGACCAGCGCCTGGAGCTCCAGCGGGACCGCGGACATGGGCAGCACGCGCCCGTGCGCGCCCAGCAGCTTGCCGACCAGGTCGAGTGCCTGGACGTGATCGCCGAGCTGCTCCCACAGAGCGACGATCAGCAGATTGCCGACCGCGTGTTCGTGCAGATCGCCCTTGGACTGGAAGCGGTGCTGGATGACGCGGCTCCACGTCTGGCCCCAGTCGTCGTCGCCGCACAGGGCGGCGAGCGCCTTGCGCAGGTCGCCCGGCGGCAGGACGCCCAGTTCGTCGCGGAGCCGCCCGCTGGAGCCGCCGTCGTCGGCGACGGTGACCACGGCGGTGAGGTCACCGGTGATGCGCCGCAGCCCGGCGAGCGAGGCGGACAGGCCCATCCCGCCGCCGAGCGCCACGACCTTGGGCTGGGTGCCCCGCTTGCGGCCCAGGCGGTTCAGCCGCAGGGAGGACTTCACTCTCGCCCCATGTCCCGATGGACGAGGACGGTCTCGACTCCCTCGGAGACGAGGCGCGCCGCGAGCTTCTCCGACATGGCGACGGAGCGGTGCTTGCCGCCCGTGCAGCCGACCGCGATCGTCACGTAACGCTTGCCCTCGCGGCGGTAGCCCGCGGCGATGAGCTGGAGCAGCTCGGCGTACCGGTCGAGGAACTCCTTGGCGCCCGGCTGGTTGAAGACGTAGTCGGAGACCTCTTCGTTCAGCCCCGTGAAGGGCCGCAGCTCCGGCACCCAGTGCGGATTGGGCAGGAAGCGGCAGTCCACGACGAGGTCGGCGTCGACCGGCAGGCCGTACTTGTAGCCGAACGACATGACAGTGGCCCGCAGCTCGGGCTCCTCGTCGCCCGCGAACTGGGCGTCCATCTTGGCGCGCAGCTCGTGCACGTTCAGGCTGGACGTGTCGATCACCAGGTCGGCGTCGCCGCGCAGCTCGCGCAGGAGCTCGCGCTCGGCCTCGATGCCGTCGACGATGCGGCCGTCGCCCTGCAGCGGGTGGGGGCGGCGGACCGACTCGAAGCGGCGGACCAGGGCGTCGTCCGAGGACTCCAGGAAGACGATCCGGCGGGTGACGTGCTTGGCCTCCAGGTCCGCGAGGGACTGGCGCAGATTGTCGAAGAAGCGGCGACCGCGGACATCGACGACGACCGCGATGCGGGCGACGTTCCCCTGCGAGCGGGCGCCGAGCTCCACCATGGTGGGGATCAGCGCGGGCGGCAGGTTGTCGACGACGAACCAGCCGAGGTCCTCGAGACACTTCGCCGCGGTGCTGCGTCCGGCTCCCGACATGCCGGAGATGATCACCAGCTCGGGGACCACTTCGGCGGTCTCACCTGGCGTGATGGTCGTGCCCGTACTCACTTGCTCGCCGCCTTCGTCGTGCTCGGTGGTCATGTCTCCTGCCCCCGTCGTTCCTCTGAGGTGCCCGCGGTCACGTGATCCTCGCCATCGCCAGAGGCTCCCGCGCTCGCGGGCTCCTCTTCTTCAATGATCTCTCCGGTCGCCGTGTTCACGGCGGGTCCCGCGGGTACCGCTCCGGCCAGGGCCGCCACGATCGACTCGGCCGTCTTGCGGCCTACGCCCGGAACCTCACAGATCTGCTCGATTGTCGCGGATCGCAGCTTCTTCACGGAACCGAAGTGCTTGATCAGCGTCTGCTTGCGCGCGTCACCGAGGCCCGGCACGGCGTCCAGCGGTCCGGCCTTGAAACGCTTGGCCCGCTTGGCCCGCTGATACGTGATCGCGAAGCGGTGCGCCTCGTCGCGTACCCGCTGGAGAAGGTACAGGCCTTCGCTGGTGCGCGGCAGGATCACCGGGTCGTCGTCGCCCGGCACCCAGACCTCTTCGAGGCGCTTGGCGAGGCCGCAGACCGCGATGTCGTCGATGCCGAGCTCGTCGAGGGCCCGCTGGGCAGCCGCGACCTGCGGCTGGCCGCCGTCCACGACGACGAGCTGGGGCGGGTAGGCGAAGCGCTTGGGACGGCCGTCCTCCTCGGTGAGGGCGCTCACCTCGCCGTTCGTCTCGCCGATCTCGCCGGACTGGCCGGACTGGCCGGACTCGTCGGGGTCCCACTCCCCCGTCTGCTGCTTGTCGGAGAGGTAGCGCTTGAAGCGGCGCGTGAGCACCTCGTGCATGGAGCGGACGTCGTCCTGGCCCTCGAAGCCCTTGATCTGGAAGCGGCGGTACTCGCTCTTTCGTGCGAGGCCGTCCTCGAACACGACCATGGAGGCCACGACGTCGTCACCCTGGAGGTGCGAGATGTCGTAGCACTCGATGCGCAGCGGGGCGCTGTCCAGTTCGAGCGCCTCCGCGATCTCCTCCAGGGCGCGCGATCGGGTCGTGAGGTCGGACGCGCGCTTGGTCTTGTGCAGCACGAGGGACTGCTGCGCGTTGCGCGCCACGGTCTCCATGAGCGCCTTCTTGTCGCCGCGCTGCGGGATGCGCAGCGAGACGTTCGAACCGCGGCGCTCGGTGAGCCACTCCTGGACGGGCTCTATGGGCTCGGGCAGCGCGGGCACGAGGACCTCCTTCGGTACGGAGTCCCCGCTCTCCTCTCCATAGAGCTGCTGGAGGGCGTGCTCGACGAGGTCACCGCTGGTGACCGCCTCGACCTTGTCGGTGACCCAGCCGCGCTGACCGCGCACACGGCCGCCACGGACGTGGAAGATCTGGACGGCCGCCTCGAGCTCGTCCTCGGCGAGGGCGATGAGGTCGGCGTCCGTGGCGTCCGTGAGGACGACGGCGCTCTTCTCCATGGCCTTCTTGAGGGCCCCGATGTCGTCGCGGAGACGGCCCGCCTTCTCGTACTCCATGTCTTCGGCGGCGTCCGCCATCTGTCGCTCGATACGGCGGATGTACGTCCCCGTACGGCCCGTCATGAACTCGCAGAAGTCCTCGGCGAGTTCGCGGTGCTCCTGCGGGGAGACGCGCTCGACGCAGGGCGCCGCGCACTTGCCGATGTAGCCGAGGAGGCAGGGGCGGCCGGTGCGCTCGGCGTTCTTGAAGACCCCCGCCGAGCAGGTGCGGACCGGGAAGACACGCAGGAGGAGGTCCACCGTGTCGCGGATCGCCCACGCGTGGCCGTAAGGACCGAAGTAGCGGACGCCCTTCTTCTTCTGGCCGCGCATCACCTGCACACGCGGGAATTCCTCGTTCATCGTCACCGCGAGATACGGATAGCTCTTGTCGTCGCGGTACTTGACGTTGAACCGGGGGTCGAATTCCTTGATCCAGGAGTATTCGAGCTGTAGCGCCTCGACCTCGGTGGAGACGACCGTCCACTCGACGGAGGCGGCCGTCGTCACCATCGTGGCGGTGCGCGGGTGCAGATTCGAGAGGTCCTGGAAGTAACTGGCCAGGCGCTGGCGCAGGCTCTTGGCCTTGCCGACGTAGATCACCCGGCGGTGTTCGTCGCGGAACCGATAGACCCCCGGCGAGTCGGGGATCTGTCCCGGCTTGGGGCGGTAGCTGGAGGGGTCTGCCATGCTCCACACCCTACTGGCGAGGGCTGACAGTCAGAGTCTTGAGGGGGCCCGCCCCTCCCTCTCCCGACGGCCCGCCGCCGGGGAACTCCGGCTCCCCGCACCCAGGACCACCGCCTCCCCCGCCCTCATGCCCACCCGCCTGAAGGGCGGGTGGGCGGGGAAGCCCCCGGCCGGGAGCAGGGGCCCGGGGTCAGGTCAGCCGCGCTGCCGGGCGCGACGTCGCAGGACGGCCACCCCGGAGAGGCCAAGGGCTACCAGGGCCCCCGCTCCCGCCACGGAGGAGGCGACCGTGACGGGCCCCTCGGCCGAAGCCTCGGCCGGAGCCGCCGGGGGCCGCGCGACCGGCTCCTTCGGGGCGAAGCCCCCCGCCTTGCCGGACTTCGCGTACGCCGAGCCGGGCAGCTTGTCGGCGTACGCGTCGTGCACACGCTTCTGATACGCGGCGACCGAGACGCCCTCCGAGCCCACGGCACGCACCGCGTCCGCGTTCAGCGGAAGGACCCGCCCCCGCCCCTGTACGTACCAGGCATTGATCTGCGGCTCGTGGAAAACGGTGCCCCCGGGGAGCTTGTCGGCGCCCACGCGCGCGTAGCGCGTCTCGTCGTCCCCGGTGGCGATGTTCACGACCTTCCAGGAGCCCCCCTGTTTCACCGTCCACAAGGAGGCTTCCTGCCCGTCGGAGGAGACCGCCTTGCTGGCGAGGAACTCCACGCGGGCGACCGGCGCCCCCTTCTCACCGGCGACGAACTCCGGGGAGAGATAGCGCACGGGCACGGCGTCGCCCCGCACCCGCGGGTCCGCCGCCGCCCTGCTGACGGTCCCCTCGCGGGCGAAGAAGCGGGAGAGCGTGTCGAGGGTCCTGGGGGCGCCAGCGGCCTCGTGGGCCGCGTCCAGGGAAGCGTCCCGGGGCCCGGGGTCCGCGGAGGCGTACGGCGCCGCGAGGCCGAGCAGCAGGGTGGCGGCCGAGCCGGCGAGCGCCGCCCTCAACAGGTGCCGGGGAAGCGGGCGGGGCAGGGGAAGGTGACGGGTCATCGTGCTCACGCCCCGATCCGGTACAGCGAGTGGGTCCAGGAGAAGGTGTTGTTGTTGACGTACCAGCTGTGCGAGGCCCAGTTGTAGCGGTCGTTGGACGGCCACGGGTCACCCCAGTAGACCCAGCTGCTCGCGTCGTCATAGCCGTAGAGGACGTGCATGTGGCCGCCGCCGTTCGACCACTGGATGCGGGTCTCGACCGGACGGCCCGCGTTGATCTCGGCCTGCACGGTCGGGTAGCGCAGCCAGCCGCTGACGTACGAACCGGCGTTGACGCCCGCCCAGTCCAGACCGTTCTGCACGTCGCCGAGCGTGGCCTGCGAGTTGGGGCACTCGGTGTTCTGGTTGCGCCCGAAGGCCGCGTTGCAGAACTGGTTCTGGCTGTAGTTCTTGCCGTAGAAGGCGGCGATCGTGTTCCCGGAGGCTGCCCAGCACCAGTTGGTCTTCTGCTGGGCCTGCATCGTGATGTTCAGGCGCTTGGCGGCGAGGAGCGAGGGAGCTGAGGGGCCGGCCGCGTCGACGGCGCGCACCGCGCCGGACGAGCCTGTTTCGGGGACGGCCGTGGCCGTGGCCGCCGGTGCGGCCACCAGGGCCGCCGCCACGACGGCGAGTGCGGACAACCGTCTGCGTCCGCTGTACTTACTGCTTCTATGGCGCATCGCGTTCCTCCCGAGCGGGGGGTGGGGTGATGGAGGAGCGCGTCCGGACGCTGCGATTGAGCATCGAGTGTTGTCCGGTGCAGGTCAACAAGGTTCAATGCGGGATTACTTGGGCCGTGAACGGCGGCGTACGTATGTGAACACCCCTCGTACGCCCACCTGGTGGCCCGGTCCGACCGGCGCGTATGCCCGGACGGCCGATGTGAATGTTCACAGAAGGGCCTTGCGATGCGGCACGGCACACAGCTCGCGGACGGCGCACCCGCTGACCTGGAGGCCGCGCTGCGCACCGGCCCCTTCCACGTGGCGCTGCGGGCCGCGATCGCCGCACGGCGCCTTCCCCTGCAACGCGTACGGCATCACCTCGCGCGCCAGGGCGTCAACGTCGGCGTGACGAGCCTCAGTTACTGGCAGCAGGGCGCGCGGCGCCCGCAGCGCACCGAGTCGCTCCGTGCCGTGCGTGCCCTGGAGGAGATCCTCGAACTCCCCGAGGAGTCACTGATCCGGCTCCTCGCCAAGTCCTCCGAACACCCCGGCTGTGAACGCCCGGCCGCCCGCTCCTACCGCTCCCTGCTCGAAGGGTCCGACGTCCTCCAGGAACTGATCACCGGGCTCGGATCACCGCTCGACGGCGGCCTGCACACCGTCGGCCACCACGAACGGGTGCGCATCGGCGGGCGCCGCGAGCTGCTCGGCCGCGACTCGCAGCACGTCGTGCGCGCGCACCGGGACGCCGTCGACCGCTATCTCGCGATCTACCGCGGCGACCCCGGCTGCGCACCGGAACGCGTCGGCGTCCACGCCCTGGAGAACTGCCGCACGGGTCGTGTGCGGTGGCACCATGAGACGGGGGTGCTCGTCGCCGAACTGCTCTTCGACGCGCGCCTGCGCGCGGGCGACACGCATCTGTTCCGGTACGGCTTCGAGGACGGCACGGCGGGGACGGCCACCGAGTACTTCCGGGGCTTCACCTTCGCGGGCGGGCAGTACGCGCTCCAGGTGCGGTTCGACGAAGGCGCGCTGCCCGTACGCTGCCACCGCTTCGCCCAGCATTCGGCCGCCGCGCCGCGCGGCGGGCGCCAGGAGCTGACGCTGAGCGGCAGCCATCGGTCGGTGCACCTCGTGGAGCCCCAGGTGCGGGCGGGGATCCTGGGGATCGCGTGGGACTGGGAGTGAACGGGAAGCGCAAGCACACCGCCGCACAGCCCTCAGACGCTCAGACCATCAGCCCATCAGCCCCTCAGCCCTCAGCCCTCAGCCCTCAGCCCTCAGCCCTCAGCCCTCAGCCCTCAGCCCTCAGCCCTCAGCCCTCAGCCCGCGATGATCTTGCCGTCCGCCACCTTGACCGGCAGCTCCGACAGCGGGTTGACGGCCGGGTCGTGCAGCACCTTGCCGTTCGTGGCGTCGAACTGACTTCCGTGGCAGGGGCAGATGAGCTTGTGCCCCTCCAGCTTGTTGATGGGGCACTTGGCGTGCGTGCAGATCGTGCTGAACGCCTTGTACTCGTCGTGCGAGATGCGGCTCACGACCACGTTCTCGTCGGTGTAGAGCTTCGATGCGCCCACCTTCACCTCGTCGGCCGCACCGATGTCCACCGGCGCGGTCGGCGCCGAACGGTTGGAGCCGCCGTCGCCGCCGGACGAGCAGGCCGTGATCCCCAGACCGGCGGCCGGTACGAGGGCGGCGGCGCGCAGCACGGCGCGACGGGCGGGGGGCGGCGTGCCGGGCATGGAATCTCCACAGGTCAGGCGCTTCAGTGACGGATCAGACCATACCGGTGGGATGCCGCGTGTCCGCGTTGGGCGCGGCCGTGCCCGAGTGCCGCCCGTGTCGGGCCGAGCCCGCCCGGAAGCCCTAGCCTGTGGCGGAAAGCCGGGGAGTACGACCGCAGAGTCGACAGCCGAGAGCGCAGAGCCGAGAGGAACCACCCGTGATAGTCGTCGCAGGAGAGGCCCTGATCGACCTCGTCCCGCAGGAGTCCACCGGCACCGGGCTGCCCCCTCTCGCGCCGCGGCTCGGCGGCGGTCCGTACAACACCGCGGTGGCACTCGGCCGCCTCGGCTCCCCCGTCGCCTTCCTCTCCCGGATCTCGGCGGACGCGTTCGGTGACGCGCTGGTCGGCGAGTTGCGGGCCGCGGGTGTCGAGGTGTCGTACGTGCAGCGGGGCGCCGAGCCGACGACGCTCGCCGTCGCCTCGATCGGCGCGGACGGCTCCGCCGGATACTCCTTCTACGTCGAGGGCACGGCGGACCGGCTCTTCACGGCCCCGGAACGGCTGCCCGACGACGTGACGGCGCTGTCGTTCGGCACGTGCTCGCTCGTCCTCGAACCGGGCGCGAGCGCGTACGAGGAGCTGATGCGCCGGGAGGCGGCGCGGGGCGTGTTCACGGCGCTCGACCCCAACATCCGGGCGGGCCTGATCCCGGACGCGGACGCCTACCGCGCCCGGTTCAAGAGCTGGCTGCCGTCGGTCTCGCTGCTCAAGCTCTCGGAGGACGACGCGAGCTGGCTCGGCGGCACGCCGCGGGAGTGGCTCGCGTCCGGCCCCGGCGCGGTGGTGATCACGCGGGGCGGCAAAGGTCTCACCGTCTTCACACGGGACGGCGGGGAGTGGTCGGTGCCGGGCGAGCGGGTCGACGTGGTGGACACCATCGGCGCGGGCGACACGGTCAACGCGGCCCTGCTGCACGGACTCTGCGCACGGGACGCGCTGTCCACGGAGTCCCTCGCGGGGCTCGGCGCGGACAGCTGGGGCGAGGTCCTGGACTTCGCGGCACGCGCCGCGGCCGTCACCGTGTCCCGCGCGGGGGCGGAACCGCCGTACGCGAAGGAGCTGGGGTGAGGCGGGTCAGCCCGTCACCGCGCGCAGACCGCCCGGCTGGCGGCCGTTGAGGCGGTCAAGCGCGGCCGACGAGGCTTCGTCGGCCGGCAGGTGGACGACCAGTCGCTGACCGTCGGCATCGGGCAGCGTCAGCGTCTCGTAGGAGAGTCTCATCGCGCCGACCTCCGGGTGCGCCATACGTTCGACGCCACTGTTCCGGGGCAGCCGCGGCACGACCGTCATACGGTCGGCGAACGGCGCACCGGCGACGACGGTCAGCTCGTCGGCGAATCCCCCGGCGTGCGGGTCGTCGAGCATGGACTGGCCCCGGAACAAGGCGATCTGCTCGTCGGCGACGGCGTCCCACTCGGGGTAGGCGGTGCGGGCCCGCTCGTCCGTGAACAGGAACCGGATGAGGTTCGGTCGCTCGTCGTCAAGGAGACCGAAGGGCCGCACGATCCGCTCGTAGCCCGTGGTGTACGCGAGGATGTCGCCGAGCCGGTTGAAGAGGACAGCGGGCGTGGGCTCCAGGCGGTCGACGAGCGCCCGCACGGTGGGGCGCACCGACCGGGACGGCACGCTGGCCGTCGGGCAGCAGGGGTCGCCGCTCGTCTCCTTCTCCAGGCGGCGCAGGTGGAAGCGCTCTTCCACCGTCAGCCGCAGGGCGTCCGCGAGCGCGCCCATCACCTGCGGAGACGGGTGGCGGTCCCGGCCCTGTTCGAGCCGGGCGAGGTACTCGACGCTGACCCCGGCGAGCGTGGCGACCTCGGAGCGGCGCAGGCCCGGCGTGCGGCGACGGGGGCCGGTGGGAAGGCCGACTTCGGCGGGCGTGACCGCTTCACGGCAGGTGCGCAGGAAGGTGCCCAGCTCGTTGTCGCTCACCGGCCGAACGTACCAGCTGCCGATGGACCGGATCGTGGCCCTGTCACTACCAGTCTCAGCTCGGCCTTCCTCGCCTCCGCCGCGCCGCGCAGAGTGGAGCGCATGACCACTTCTGACAGCACAGCCACCGCCACGACCGCTTCCGGCGCGCTGCCGCTGCCCGCGGGCAGCTGGGAGATCGACCCGTTCCACTCCGCCGTCAACTTCACCATCCGCCACCTCGGGATCTCGAAGGTGCGGGGCCGCTTCAGCGAGGTGACGGCCGGTCTCGTCGTGGGCGGGAGCGTCGAGACCTCATCGGTGACGGCGACCGTCGACCTGGCGTCGATCGACACCGGCAACAAGGACCGCGACGCCCATGTCCGCGCGCCGGACCTGCTTGACGTCGAGCGCCGCCCCACGATGACGTTCCGCTCGACGCGGGTCATCGGCAAGGAGGACGAGTGGACCCTGGAGGGCGAGCTGACCATCGGTGACGTGACGAAGCCGGTCACCCTCGCCGTCGAGTTCGGCGGCCTCCAGGCCTTCCCCGGCTCCCCGCGACGGCATGCCGGGTTCGAGGCGACCGGGGAGATCAGCCGCAAGGAATACGGCCTCGACTTCGGTGCCGGGCTGCTCGGTGACGTGGTGAAGATCCAGCTGGACATGCAGTTCCTGGAGCCGGAGGCCGCGCCCACCGAAGGTTAGTTCGACGGAGGCTGGTTCCGCGGAGGCTGGTTTCCGCTGCGGAGGCTGGTTCTGCGGAGGCTGGTTTCCGCTGCGAAGGCTGGTTCCGCGGAGGCAGCCGAGCGCCTCACTCGCCGCCGGTGAACGCTCCGTGCCGCCCCGCCCCCGCCGCGAACCTGGCCGCGCCGTCCGCCGCCTCGGCGAGGGACCCCAGTCCGTGGCGCAGTTCACCCGCCATCGCCTCCTGCTCGGTCAGGCCGCCCTGTTCAAGCACGGAGTGCCGGTCGTTCCGGAGGCAGGTCTGCGGGAACGCGGCGATCTCCGCGGCGAGGCGCTCGGCCGCGGCGCGGGACGTACCCGGCGGTACGGTCCTGTTGACCAGGCCCATCGCCAGCGCCTCGGCGGCGGGTACGGGGCGGCCGGTGAGCACCAGGTCCATGGCGCGGCTCTCCCCGATGAGCCGGGGCAGCCGCACGGTCCCGCCGTCGATGAGCGGGACGCCCAGGCGGCGGCAGAAGACTCCGAGCACCGCGTCCTCGTCGGCCACGCGCAGGTCGCACCAGAGCGCCAGCTCCAGGCCTCCGGCGACCGCGTGTCCGGAGATCGCGGCGACGACGGGCTTGGACAGACGCATCCGGGTCGGCCCCATGGGCCCGTCCCCCTTCTCGGTCACCTCGTTCCCTGCCGGGGTCCCGATGGCCTTGAGATCCGCACCGGCACAGAAGGTGCCGCCCTCGCCCCACAGCACGGCGACGGACGCGTCGGGGTCGGCGTCGAAGTCCCGGAAGGCGTCCGCGAGCGCACGGGCGGTGGGCCCGTCGACCGCGTTCCGCACGCCGGGCCGGGACAGCACGATGGTGGTGACGGGGCCTGCACGTTCCGTACGTACGGTCATGCCGCCCAGGCGACCACGGGAACGGGCCGCCGGACAAGGGGGAACCCTTGTCCGGCGGCCCGTTCGCGGGAGCGCCCGAAGGGGCGCGGGGAACTGCGCGACCAGCCGCAGCGCACCCGCGGATGCGTACGGCGCGCCGTCAGCTCTTAGGGGCCTTGGCCACCTTCTTCGGAGCAGCCTTCTTGGCAGTGGCCTTCTTGGCAGTGGCCTTCTTGTTCGCTGCCGTCTTGGCGACAGCCTTCGCCGCCGTCTTCTTGGCCGCCGACGCGACAACCCGCTTACGCCCCTGCGAGGGCAACGCGTCGCTGATCCGGTCCGCCGCCAGGATGTCCCGCAGGAACTTGCCCGTGTGGCTCGTCGGGACCCCCGCGACCTCCTCGGGCGTGCCCTCGGCGACGACGAGACCGCCGCCGTTGCCGCCTTCGGGGCCCATGTCGACGACCCAGTCCGCGGTCTTGACGACGTCGAGGTTGTGCTCGATGACGATGACCGTGTTGCCCTTGTCGACCAGGCCGGACAGGACCGCGATCAGCTTGCTGATGTCCTGGAAGTGCAGACCGGTGGTCGGCTCGTCCAGGACGTAGACGGTCCGTCCCGTGGAGCGCTTCTGCAGCTCGGAGGCCAGCTTCACGCGTTGGGCCTCACCGCCGGAGAGCGTGGGGGCGGACTGGCCGAGCCGGACGTACCCCAGACCCACGTCGTTGAGCGTGCGCAGGTGGCGGGAGATGGCGGGCACCGCCTCGAAGAAGTCGAGCGCCTCCTCGATCGGCATGTCCAGGACCTCGGCGATGGACTTGCCCTTGTAGTGGACGTCCAGCGTCTCGCGGTTGTAGCGCGCCCCGTGGCAGACCTCGCACGGCACGTACACATCCGGGAGGAAGTTCATCTCGATCTTGATCGTGCCGTCGCCGGAGCAGTTCTCGCAGCGCCCGCCCTTGACGTTGAAGGAGAAGCGGCCGGGCAGATAGCCGCGGACCTTCGCCTCCATCGTCTCCGCGAACAGCCTGCGGACGTGGTCGAAGACTCCGGTGTACGTCGCCGGGTTCGACCGGGGTGTGCGGCCGATCGGCGACTGGTCGACGTGCACGACCTTGTCGACCAGGTCGTCGCCCTCCACGCGCGTGTGCCGCCCGGGGACGGACCTGGCGCCGTTCAGCTCGCGCGCCAGGTGCGTATAGAGGATGTCGTTGACCAGCGTCGACTTTCCGGAGCCCGAGACACCGGTGACCGCGGTGAGGACGCCGAGGGGGAAGGAGACGTCGATGTCCTGGAGGTTGTTCTCCCGGGCGCCGTGCACCGTCAGCTGCCGGGTGGGGTCGGCGGGGCGGCGCACGTCGGGCACCGGGATGGACTTCTTGCCGGAGAGGTACTGACCGGTGATCGACTTGTCGTTGGCCAGGAGCTCCTTCATGGAGCCGCTGTGCACGACCTTGCCGCCGTGCTCCCCCGCGCCGGGGCCGATGTCGACGACCCAGTCGGCGACCTTGATGGTGTCCTCGTCGTGCTCGACGACGATGAGCGTGTTGCCCATGTCGCGCAGGCGCACGAGGGTCTCGATCAGGCGGTGGTTGTCGCGCTGGTGCAGGCCGATGGACGGCTCGTCCAGTACGTAGAGGACGCCGACGAGGCCCGAGCCGATCTGGGTGGCCAGGCGGATGCGCTGGGCCTCGCCTCCGGAGAGCGTGCCAGCGGCGCGGTTCAGCGAGAGGTAGTCAAGGCCTACGTCGACCAGGAACCGCAGCCGTTCGTTGACCTCCTTCAGGACGCGCTCGGCGATCTTCTTGTCGCGGGCGCCCAGCTTCAGCTCGGCGAGGAAGTCCGCGCAGTCGCTGATGGACATCGCGGAGACCTCGGCGATGGACTTCCCCATGACCGAGACGGCGAGGACGATCGGCTTCAGACGTGTGCCCTCACAGGTGGGGCAGGGCACCTCGCGCATGTAGCCCTCGAAGCGCTCGCGGCTCGCGTCGCTCTCGGCCTCGCTGTGGCGGCGCTTGACGAAGGGGACGGCGCCTTCGAAGGCGGTGGTGTAGACCCGCTCGCGGCCGTACCTGTTCCTGTAGCGGACCTCGATCTGGGTCTTGTGCCCGTTCAGGAGGGCCTTCTTCGCGCGCTGCGGCAGGCCGGCCCAGGGCATGTCCGTGGCGAAGCCGAGGGCGTCGGCGAGTGCGCCGACCAGGCGTGCGAAGTAGTCCTTGGTGTGGCCGTGCGACCAGGGGTGGATGGCGCCTTCGTCGAGCGACTTGTCCTCGTCCGGGACGATCAGCTCGGGGTCGACCTCCATGCGCGTACCGATACCCGAGCAGTCCGGGCAGGCGCCAAAGGGCGAGTTGAAGGAGAAGGAGCGGGGCTCCAGCTCCTCGAAGGACAGGTCGTCGTACGGGCAGTACAGGTGCTCCGAGTACATCCGCTCGCGCTCGGGGTCGTCCTCGGGGAGGTCGACGAAGTCGAGCACGACCATGCCGCCGGCGAGGCCGAGCGCGGTCTCCACGGAGTCGGTGAGGCGGCGCTTGGCGGAGTCCTTCACCGTGAGGCGGTCGATGACCACCTCGATGGTGTGCTTCTCCTGCTTCTTCAGCGTGGGCGGCTCGGAGAGCTGGATCGTCTCGCCGTCGACCCGCGCGCGGCTGTAGCCCTTGGTCTGGAGGTCGGCGAAGAGGTCGACGAACTCGCCCTTGCGCTCGCGCACCAGCGGCGAGAGGACCTGGAAGCGGCTGCCTTCCGGCAGCTCGAGGACCTTGTCGACGATGGCCTGCGGCGACTGCCGGGAGATGGGGCGCCCGCACTCGGGGCAGTGCGGCTTGCCGATGCGCGCGAAGAGCAGGCGGAGGTAGTCGTAGACCTCCGTGATGGTGCCGACCGTGGAGCGCGGGTTGCGCGAGGTCGACTTCTGGTCGATGGAGACCGCGGGCGAGAGGCCTTCGATGAAGTCGACGTCCGGCTTGTCCATCTGGCCGAGGAACTGCCTGGCGTACGAGGAAAGCGACTCCACGTACCGCCGCTGGCCCTCGGCGAAGATCGTGTCGAACGCGAGCGAGGACTTGCCCGACCCGGAGAGCCCGGTGAAGACGATGAGGGAGTCACGCGGGAGGTCGAGCGAGACGTTCTTGAGATTGTGCTCGCGCGCGCCACGGACGATGAGACGGTCGGCCACGCCGGTCCGCACCTTTCTTGAGAGAAGTGACAGGGGCGGGACCCCTGTCATTCACAGACTAGGGCGAGCCACTGACAACGCCGGGACGGATGCCCTGGGTGATAACAAACCCGGACCGCCAAGAATGCCCGATGCCGCACCCGACCATATAGCACGTGCATTCGATTTGCGGTGCCGCTCCGGCACCTTCACCCGAACGTGTGGCACGGCTATCGTCGGACGCATGATTGATCATGTGCGCGACCTGGCGTCTGTACGTGACGCGACCGACCGGCTGCTCACAGCAGCCGCGAAACTGAACAACGATTCGACCGCCGAGCCGTCACGCCTGCCGGGCTGGACCCGCGGTCACGTCCTCGCCCACCTCGCCCGGAACGCGGACGCGCTCGTCAATGTTCTCGCCGGACGGCCCATGTACGTCAGCGCGGACGCCCGGGACGCGGACATCGAGCGGGACGCGCCCCGGCCACTGGCCGAGCAGCTTGTCGACGTACGCGAGTCCGCGGAGCGCTTCGAGACCCGGGCCGCCGTCCCCGCCGACTGGACCCGCACCATCACGATGCGCAACGGGGTGACGGATTCCGCGTCGCGGGTGCCGTTCCGGCGGTGGGCCGAGGTGGAGCTGCACCACGTCGACCTGGGTATCGGGTACGGGCTGGAGGATCTGCCGGAAGAGTTCGTGCGGCGGGAGACCGCGTTTCTGGCGGCGCGCTTCTCGGGGAACGCCGACGTCCCGCCCACGCGGGTGACGGACGGCACGCACGCGTGGAGCACCGGCCGGGACGGCGAGCCCGAGGTCACCGTCTTCGGCCCCGCGCCCGACGTGGTGGGGTGGCTCGCGGGCCGTCGCGACGGCTCCGCGCTGACGGCCGAAGGCGGCCTCCTGCCCGCCCTGCCCCCGCTATAGGCTGAGGCGCATGACGTACAGCGGAGCAGTGAAGGTCGGCGGCGGTGCGGACGTACACGAGTTGCAGGACCTGATGATCTCGAAGGTCGCCGTCGGCCCGATGGACAACAACGCCTATCTGCTGCGCTGCCGGGCCACCGACGAGCAGCTCCTGATCGACGCGGCGAACGACGCCGAGACGCTGCTCACACTGATCGGTGACGACGGCATCGCGTCCGTCGTCACCACCCACCAGCACGGCGACCACTGGCAGGCCCTCGCCGCGGTCGTCGAGGCGACCGGCGCACGGACCCACGCGGGCCGCGAGGACACGGTGGGCATCCCGGTGCCCACGGACGTCCCGCTCGTGGACGGCGACACCGTCCAGGTCGGCCGGGTCTCGCTCACCGCGCGCCACCTGGTGGGCCACACGCCGGGCTCGATCGCCCTCGTCTACGACGACCCGCACGGCCACCCGCATGTCTTCACCGGCGACTGCCTCTTCCCCGGCGGCATCGGCAACACGCACCAGGACCCGCAGGCCTTCGCGAGTCTCCTGACCGACGTCGAGACGAAGATCTTCGGCACGCTCCCCGACGAGACCTGGGTCTACCCCGGCCACGGGAACGACACGACCCTTGGCACCGAGCGCCCGCACCTGGCGGAGTGGCGTCAGCGGGGCTGGTGAACTGCCGTACGTCGGCTGGTGAACTGCCGTACGTCGCCGGGGATCAGGCCCCGGCGACCAGCGCCGCCACCCGCTCCACCGCGAACGCGTACCCCTGCACACCGCACCCCGCGATGACACCGTCGGCGCGCTGGGAGACGTACGAATGGTGCCGGAACGCCTCGCGCTGATGAATGTTGGAGATGTGGACCTCCACCACCGGCATGCCGTCACAGGTGTTGAGCGCGTCGAGAATCGCGACCGACGTGTGCGAGTAGGCGGCGGGGTTGATGACGATGCCCGCATGGTGCTCGCGCGCCTCGTGGATCCAGTCCACCAGCTGACCCTCGTGGTTGCTCTGCCGGAGGTCCACGGTGCCGCCGTGCGCGGCCGCGGCCTTGGCGCACAGCGCCTCGACGTCGGCGAGGGTGTCGGAGCCGTAGATCTCGGGCTGGCGCTGGCCGAGCAGGTTCAGATTGGGGCCGTTCAGGATCATGATCGGGGCGGTGGCGAGGGTGCGGGTCATGGGGTCAGCGTACTGAGGAGCGGGCCGCGCCTCCGTAGCCCCCTGGGGCCGCCCGTCACGGCGTGACCGCCAGTTCCAAGTACGCCGCGAACAGCACCAGATGGACGCCGCCCTGCAGCGGAGTTGCGCGCCCCGGCACGACCGTGAGCGTGCCGACGATCAAGGTGAGCGCAAGCAGCACCATGTGGGTCGGGCCGAGCCCGAGCACCAGCGGCCCGGAGAGCCAGACGGAGGCGACCGCGACGGCCGGGATGGTCAGGCCGATGCTGGCCATCGCGGACCCCAGGGCGAGGTTGAGGCTGGTCTGCACCCGGTCGCGGCGCGTGGCGCGCACGGCCGCGATGGTCTCCGGGAGCAGCACGAGCAGCGCGATGATCACGCCGACCACGGAGTGCGGCATGCCGGCGCTCTCCACGCCGGACTCGATCGTCGGGGAGACCCCCTTGGCGAGGCCGACCACCCCGATCAGGGCGAGGGCGAGCAGGCCCAGGCTGATCAGGGCGGTGCGGGTGGAGGGACCTGTGGCTTCCTCGGAGTCGATCACCTCGCCCTTGCGGGTGATCGGCAGGAAGTACTCGCGGTGGCGCACGGTCTGGGTCGTCACGAACAGGCCGTACAGGACGAGCGAGGCGAGGGCGGCGAAGGTGAGCTGCGCCGTGGAGAACTCCGGGCCCTGCTTGCTCGTGGTGAAGGTCGGCAGGACCAGGCTCAGGGTGGCGAGCGTGGCGACGGTCGCGAGGGCGGCGCCGGTCCCCTCGGACTGGAAGACGGCGACGCGGTGGCGCAGGGCGCCCACCAGGAGGCACAGGCCGATGATGCCGTTGCAGGTGATCATCACGGCGGCGAACACGGTGTCACGGGCCAGCGTGGAACTCTTGTCACCGCCGTCGGCCATGAGCGTGACGATCAGCGCGACCTCGATGATCGTCACGGCGACCGCGAGGACGAGCGAGCCGAAGGGTTCACCGACGCGGTGCGCGATCACCTCGGCGTGGTGCACGGCGGCGAGCACGGCCCCGGCGAGCACGAGCGTCACCAGGGCCACGACCGCGCCCGGCAGATCGCGGCCCCAGGTGAGGACGAGCAGCACGACGGCCAGGATCGGCACGGCCGCCGTCCACTGCGTGGCGAGTCCCCGGAGCCGAGTGATCATGCCTTCGATGCTGCACCGGGCGCCGGGGCCCCGCTACTTCAGTTCCGTCGTCTCCCGTACGTCACGGCCCCTGAACTCGGTCGTCCGGACGGACTTCATGCGTCCGGGCCAGCACGGGCTGTGGCCCGCGGCTCGATGCCGCGGGCCACTGCCCGTGCTGGTAACTCCCGCGTCGGATGCCGTCAGGTGCCGATGCTGTCCTTCGAAGTCTCGTCGGCGGCCTTCTCCGCGGCCTCCTTCTTCGCCTGCTTCTTGGTGGCCATGAGGCTGGTGATCGTCGTGATGACCAGGACACCGCAGATGACGCCGAGCGAGACCGGGATGGAGATCTCGGGAACGTGCACGCCGTTCTCGTGCAGGGCGTGCAGGACCAGCTTCACGCCGATGAAGCCCAGGATGACCGACAGGCCGTAGCTGAGGTGGACCAGCTTCTTGAGCAGTCCGCCGATGAGGAAGTACAGCTGGCGCAGACCCATCAGGGCGAAGGCGTTCGCCGTGAACACGATGTACGGGTCCTGGGTGAGGCCGAAGATCGCGGGGATCGAGTCCATCGCGAAGAGCACATCGGTGGTGCCGATGGCGAGCATGACGATCATGAGCGGCGTCATGATCTTCTTGCCGTTCTTCTGGATGAACAGCTTGGTGCCGTGGTACTGGTCGGCGACGCCGAACTTCTTCTCGGCGGCCTTCAGGAGGCGGTTCTCCTCCCACTCCTCTTCGTCGTCCCCGGAGCGCGCCTCCTGGATGAGCTTCCAGGCGGTGTAGATCAGGAACGCGCCGAAGATGTAGAAGACCCAGGAGAAGTTGGCGATGACCGCGGCGCCGGCGGCGATGAAGATCGCTCGCAGGACGAGCGCGATCAGCACGCCGAAGAGCAGCACCCGCTGCTGGAGATGGCTGGGCACCGAGAACTTCGCCATGATCAGGATGAAGACGAAGAGGTTGTCGACGCTGAGCGACTTCTCGGTGATGAAGCCCGCGAAGAACTCACCGCCCGCCTGGCCACCGCCCCAGATCACCAGGCCCGCTCCGAAGAGCCCGGCAAGGGCGATCCAGACACCCGTCCAGATTCCGGCTTCCTTGATCGACACGTCATGCGGCTTGCGGCCGATGAAGAAGTCGACCGCGATCAGGGCACACAGACCAAGAATGGTCAGTACCCAAAGGGTCATTGAAACGTCCACTGCGCCTCCGGCGTCGTACGGCTACTGATCAGCGTCGTCGCTGCCGGAGGTCTCTTCCACCCGAGGCGGCTCACAGCCCCGCGGGCCGACGCCCCGGGACCGATGGCGGTCCGTATTGACGGGTACGTCGCGTTCGGGAGTACTCCCCTCCGCTGCAAGAAGAGTACGCGAAACACCAAGACTTAGTAAAGAAGATGGCAAGCAAGAGCCAAAAGGGCAGGTCAGCGAGGGTCAAAAGTCGCTTTACCGTTAGTCGCCATCAGCGTCGTGCCGATTCTCAGGGCCCGCCGACGCGTCAGCGGCCGCCCGTGCGCCGGGCGTGCGCGACCTGGTTCAGGACCTGCGTGAGCACCTGGCTGCCGGACGGCGCCATCGGAGGTTCATACGTCCACGCATGGCCCACCCAGGGGTCGGCGAGATGGTCGCCGGCCACCGGGGTCAGACGCAGGAGCGCGCGCCAGAGGGGGTCGAGCAGCGGGCCGTACTCGGTGGCGTCCTCGCGGTCGGCGACCATCATCAGGTGCACGCCGACCGCGGGGCCCTCGTCGGCGAGGTAGCGGAGCTGGGTCACGGCGCGGTCGTCGAAGCCGTGCGGGAAGTCGTTGACGATCAGGAGCTGCTCGGCGGTGTCCAGGTCGGGCGGCAGCGCGTCGGCGGCGCCCGCGCGGATCGCCATCTGCACCAGGTCGACGCGCTGGGTAAGCTTGGCGAGGACCGCGCGGACGCCTGCGGCGCCGGAGGCCGGGGGCTCGTCGAGCAGGCCCGCCGTCACCAGTGGGGAGAGCGCGCCCGCCGCGGAGCCCGCCGCGTCGATGACGTGCACCGTGAACTCCCCCGCCGGATAGACCGCGAGCAGCCGGGCGGCGTGCGCGACCGCGCTGTCCATGGCCAGGCGGCGCAGCTGGTCCCCGTCGGCCAGGGAGTCCGTACCCGACGAGCGGCCGCTGTCGATCCACAGGCCGCGCTCCAGGGGCAGCCGCACCAGCATCGGGATGTGCAGGTCGGGCCGCTCGGGCAGGTGGAGGTCGCCGAGGCGCAGGGCCATGGGGATCTCCATGGGGGTGCGGTAGGCGTGCCAGACGGGGCTGTCCCAGCCTGCGAACGCCAGGGGCAGGGCGGGCTCGACGACCTCGGACTCGGCGGCGAGCTGACCCAGGTCACGGTCGAGGGCGGCCTTCGCCCGGTCGACGAGGAGGCCGTGCTTGGCACGGGCGGCCTCACGCGCGGCATCTCCGGTGTCACCGATGCGGCTGCGCGGGTCGGAGAGGACCTTGTCGAGCTCCTGGTCCATGCGCGACTCGGCGAAGTCGACGGCACTTCGGTACGCGGCCGTGGTGCGGGCCAAGTCCTCGAACATGCCCCACACCTGGTTGTAGAGCCGCTCCTCCATGGACCAGCCGGTCGCGTCGCCCGCCACGGGCTGGGCGGCCTTGCCCGGCTCGGCCGGGGCCGCGGCCGGCGAGGGCGGGGGCGGTGCGCCGGTCTGACGGCTGGGGTGGGTGTAGTTGACGGGGCCGTCGGCCGCGGCGCCCGCGTCGCCCGGCCGGCGCGTCGGCGGGGTGGGATCGGGAGTCACGGCGCCGTCCGGGCCCGGCGCCCCGGGACCGGGGGCGGTCCGCCCCGTCGCCCGCACGCGGGCCTCGTCCGAGGGGCGGGGCGGTGGCACCGCCACCGAGCGGGCGAGGCCCTGGGCCACCGCTTCGTTGATCGTGCCCGCCAGTTCATGGGCCCGCACAAGGCCCTGGTCGGTGAGCATGGCGGCGAGGCCGCCCGCGTACCCCTGGCCGACGGCGCGCACCTTCCACGCGTCCTGCCTGCGGTAGAGCTCCAGGGCGACGACCGCGGACTCGGCGTCCAGGTCGGTGATGGTGTAGCTGGCGACCTCGGAGCCGTCGAGTGCGGTGACGGCCACGAAGGGGGCGGCGAGGGAGCCGAAGCTGACCGGCCCTCCGACGCCGACGGGCAGCGCGAGCAGGACGTTCACCCGCTGCACCGCCTGCGGCACGGCGCCGAGGTCCACCGCGAGGCGGTGGTCGGCGGCGGCCTGCCTGGGCACCTCGAGCCCCGGCAGCGTGGGCGAGCCGGGATGGGCCACCCAGTCCGTGCCGCGCACCTTGCCCTCGTCGTCGCTGAGCGTGATCCCGGCCACGATCGGCTTGCCGACCGAGACCCTGATCTCCAGACGGGTCTCGGGAAGCGGGTGGTTCTGCCCCCGGACCAGCTCGGCCGTCATCGCCTTCGTCCCCCTCGTGCCCTCTGTGCTTACTGGTGCCGCGTGGCTACAGGTGCGGCAGGATCGACGGCATCAGATCCTGGAAAGTGCGGCCGTTGGCGGGGTTGCCGATGGCCGTCATCTGCCAGCCGGAACCGGCGCGGTGGACCTTCGCCATGATCTGCGCGGTGTACTGACCGCCGCCGTCGAGTGTGTAGCGGGCGAGCTCCTGGCCGTTGGTCTCGTCGACCAGGCGGCAGAACGCGTTCTGCACCTCCTGGAACGTCTGACCCGTGAAGGAGTTCACCGTGAAGACGATCTGGTCGATGTGGACCGGGATCCGCGCCAGGTCGACGAGGATCGCCTCGTCGTCCCCGCCCTGGCCGACACCGCCGACGAGGTTGTCACCGGTGTGCCGCACGGAACCGTCGTCACTGACGAGGTGACGGAAGAACACGACGTCCACCGGCTGCTTGTCGGCGAACAGAACCGCCGACGCGTCCAGGTCGACCTCACGCGTGCGCGTGCCGAACAGGCCCCGCCTCGGGGCCGCCTGCCAGCCGAGCCCCATGCGCACCGCGGTCAGGGCGCCCCCGTCGTCCTTCTGCAGGCTGATGGCCTGACCCTTGGTCATGTTGACCGTCACGCGCTGTCCCCTCTCGAAATGCCTGGCAACCGCCGGTCTGCGCGGTTGCCCAGCACCCTACGCAGAGGCACTGACAGTGCCGCAGTGTGGACGGCACTTTGTGTCGGTCTTGCAACACACCAGGCAGTACGCCTACGCCTGCCCCGCCTCCCTCATCTGCCGCAGCTCCTTCTTCATCTCTGACACCTCGTCACGCAGCCGTGCGGCGATCTCGAACTGCAGGTCGCCTGCGGCCGCGCGCATCCGTGCGGTCATCTCCTCGATCTGCTCGGCCAGTTCGGCCGCGGGGCGGTCGGTGGGCACCTTCTCGGCGGTCTTGCCCTTGGCCGCCCTGTCCGCCTTGCCGCCGAGCGCGGGCACCGGCGCCTTGGCGTCCTTGCCGTCCTTCGCCTTGCGGTAGTCGGTGCCGAGCAGCTGCTCCGTGTCGACCTCCTCGCGCGCGATCGCCGACACGATGTCGTTGATCTTCTTGCGCAGCGGCTGCGGGTCGATCCCCTTCTCCTTGTTGTACGCGATCTGCTTCTCGCGGCGGCGGTTGGTCTCGTCGATGGCCTGCTCCATCGCCGGGGTGACCTTGTCCGCGTACATATGGACCTGGCCGGAGACGTTGCGTGCCGCGCGGCCGATCGTCTGGATCAGTGAGGTGCCGGAGCGCAGGAAGCCCTGCTTGTCGGCGTCGAGGATCGACACCAGGGAGACCTCGGGCAGGTCGAGGCCCTCGCGCAGGAGGTTGATGCCGACCAGGACGTCGTACTCACCGGCGCGCAGCTCGCGCAGGAGTTCGACGCGGCGCAGGGTGTCGACGTCACTGTGCAGATAGCGGACCTGGATGCCCAGTTCGAGGAAGTAGTCGGTGAGGTCCTCGGCCATCTTCTTGGTGAGCGTGGTGACCAGGACGCGCTCGTCCTTCTCGGTGCGCGTGCGGATCTCGTGCACCAGGTCGTCGATCTGCCCCTCGGTGGGCTTGACCACGACCTCCGGGTCGATGAGGCCGGTGGGGCGGATGATCTGCTCGACGAAACCGTCACCGCGCGAGAGCTCGTACTTCCCGGGGGTCGCGGAGAGGTAGACGGTCTGGCCGATGCGGCCGAGGAACTCCTCCCACTTCAGCGGGCGGTTGTCGAGCGCGGACGGCAGCCGGAAGCCGTGGTCCACCAGGGTGCGCTTGCGGGAGGCGTCCCCTTCGTACATCGCGCCGATCTGCGGGACCGTGACGTGCGACTCGTCGATGACGAGGAGGAAGTCCTCGGGGAAGTAGTCGATGAGGGTGTTCGGCGCCGAGCCGGGCTCGCGGTCGTCGAAGTGCATCGAGTAGTTCTCGATGCCGGAGCAGGAGCCGATCTGGCGGAGCATCTCCAGGTCGTACGTCGTGCGCATGCGCAGGCGCTGGGCCTCCAGCATCTTGCCCTGCTTCTCCAGCTCGGAGAGGCGCTCGGCGAGCTCCTTCTCGATGCCGTTGACCGCCTTCTCCATGCGCTCCGGGCCCGCCACGTAGTGCGAGGCAGGGAAGACGTACAGGTGGTCGTCGTCGCTGATGACCTCGCCGGTGAGGGGGTGCAGCGTGGAGAGAGCCTCGATCTCGTCGCCGAACATCTCGATGCGGACGGCCAGCTCTTCGTAGACCGGGAAGATCTCGATGGTGTCGCCGCGGACCCGGAAGGTGCCGCGGGCGAAGGCCACGTCGTTGCGGGTGTACTGGATGTCGACGAAGCGGCGCAGGAGCTGGTCGCGGTCGATCTCGTCGCCGACCTTGAGCGACACCATCCGGTCGACGTACTCCTGCGGGGTGCCGAGGCCGTAGATGCAGGAGACGGAGGCGACCACGATCACGTCACGCCGGGTGAGCAGCGAGTTCGTCGCGGAGTGGCGCAGGCGCTCGACCTCCTCGTTGATCGAGGAGTCCTTCTCGATGTACGTGTCCGACTGCGGGACGTACGCCTCGGGCTGGTAGTAGTCGTAATACGAGACGAAGTACTCCACCGCGTTGTTCGGCAGGAGCTCTCGGAACTCGTTGGCCAGCTGGGCGGCCAGCGTCTTGTTCGGCGCCATCACGAGGGTGGGGCGCTGGAGCTTCTCGATCATCCACGCGGTGGTGGCCGACTTGCCGGTGCCGGTCGCGCCGAGCAGGACGACATCCTTCTCACCTGCGCTGACGCGCCGCTCCAGGTCGGCGATGGCCGCCGGCTGGTCGCCGCTTGGCGTGTAGTCACTGACGACCTCGAAAGGTGCCACCGTGCGTTCGATCTTGGATACGGGCCGCATGGAACCCACCGTACGACCCCGCACTGACAACGGGGTCGGATCACCAGCTCTGCGGGGTCCTGGGACCGGAGCGCTGCTGGGGCCTGTGGCCCGTTCGCGGGTCGTGCCGGTCGCCCGAGCGGGGGACGGGGTAGGGGGCGCGAGGCCCCTGTGCGGCGTTCTGCAGGTCCGCCTTGCCCATCACCATCAGCGGGTCGAACATCACGATGACACCCGCGAGGAGCAGGAAGGCGAGGGGGCCGATCATCATGGGTGCGAGCAGCTCGGCGGCCGAGTCCCCCGTGGCCGGCGCCGCGGACGAGCCCTCGTGCAGATGGACCCGGAGGGCGGCCATCCCGGTGTAGTGCATGCCGGTGACGGCCAGGCCCATGACGAGGCTCGCGCCCAGGCTCCAGAGGAAGCCTCTGACCTGTGCGGCCGCCCATAGTGCCGCGGTGGCGGCGACGACGGCGATCACGACGGACGCCGAAACGGTGAGCGTGTTGTAGTCCAGCGTCCCGCGCAGACGCATTCCGGCCATTCCCAGGTAGTGCATCGACGCGACGCCGAGACCGGTGACCGTCCCCCCGGTGAACAGCGCTGTCCCGGTCGCGCCGCGGTAGCCCACGATGAAGATCCCGATGCCGACCATGACGATGGCCACGGCGAGACTCGCGAAGGTCAGCGCCCTGTCGTAGTGGATCGGGGCCTGCTCGACGGAGAAGCCCATCATCGCGATGAAGTGCATCGTCCATATGCCGGAGCCGATCGCCGCCGAGCCGAGCGCGAGCCAGCCGGGCCGCCAGGAGTGCGCGACAAGGAGCGACCTGGTGGTGCAGCGCAGACCGAGCGCTCCGCCGAGGCACGCCATGAGGTACGCCGCCACCGGTGTGACTAGTCCATAACTGAAACCGTCGACCGTGCCCTGCATGAGCGGTAGCCCTTCCGCCTAATGTGTCCATTTGCCCGGGATTGCACCCAAGTGGCCCCAGTCGGCTGTCTACTGACAGGCCATGGACTGAAGCAGAGAGTAAAGCTCACTCCGGAACTTGCGAACGATTTTCCGGGAAATAGACCCGGCTGTCTCCGTTCAACCTGTGGCCATCCTGCACCTGTCTCGCGTTGGCCGTGGACTGTCACTCTCAACCGGTCCGTGCCCATTCATCGCGAGGAGTCACCCTTGTCCGCACGTCTTGCCGCTGCCGCCACCGCCGCTCTCCTCGGAGCCGGTGCGCTCGTTCTCCCCTCCGCCACCGCTCACGCCGCCGACAAGCCGTCGGCACGGGCGTCCGTCTCGCACGACAGACCGTTGGTCGTCGCTCACCGGGGCGCGTCCGCCTATGCGCCCGAGAACACTTTCGCAGCCATCGACAAGGCGGCTGACATGGGGTTCCGCTGGGTCGAGAACGACGTCCAGCGCACCAAGGACGGCGAGCTCGTGATCGTGCACGACGACACCCTGAAGCGGACGACGAACGTCGAGGAGCGCTTCCCCGACCGCGCGCCGTGGAAGGTCGGGGACTTCACCGCGGCGGAGATCGCCACGCTTGACGCGGGCAGCTGGTTCAGCCCGAAGTACGCGGGACAGCGGGTGCCGACGCTGAAGCAGTACATGAACCGGGTCTCGCGCAACCACCAGAAGCTCGTCTTCGAGTTCAAGAAGCCCGAGCTGTACCCGGGCATCGAGAAGCAGGGCCTCGACGTCCTGCGCAAGACGGGCTGGCTGGACAAGCACCACGTCAAGAACAAGCTCGTCATCCAGAGCTTCAGCGCGGACAGCGTCAAGACGGTGCACAAGCTGCGGCCCGACATAAAGACCGGCTTCCTCGGTACGCCCACGGTCGCCGAGCTGCCCGAGTACGCCAAGTTCTCCGACCAGATCAACTCGACGCACACCTCCATCTCCAAGGAGTACGTCTCCGCGATCCACTCGCTCAAGGGGCCGCACCGCAAGCGCCTGGAGATCTTCACCTGGACCGTGAACGACGCGGCCACCGCTCAGCGGGTGGCGGGCTTCGGAGTGAACGGCATCATCACGAACACGCCCGATGTCGTGCGCAAGGCGATCTCCGACTAGCGCTGCCCAGCACCGGCGGGCTCGCGGGGCCGCGTTGTCAGTGCCCGGTCGTACGGTGGTCCTCATGAACGCCAAGGGGCAGCACGGGCAGGGCGGGCCGGGGCAGGACGACCCGCGGCAGGCGGTGTGGGCCGTCGTCGCGAGCGACATCGGCCCGCTGCTGCTCGCCGCGACCGACGACGGTCTGGTCACCGTCGTCTTCCACGCCACGGACGCGGTGCGCGACCAGGCAGTCGAGCGGCTCGGCTCCCGACTGGGGGCCGAGCCGCTCGAAGCACCCGGCTCCGAGCTCCTCGCCGAGCCCATACGCCAGCTCGCGGACTACTTCGCGGGCAAGCGCCACAACTTCGAGCTGCCGCTCGACTGGTCGCTGATCTCCGGATTCAACCGCCAGGTCCTGCGCGAGCTGACGACAGTTCCGTACGGCGCTGTCGTGGGCTACGGAGACCTGGCCCGCCGCGTCGGTCAGCCCGGCGCGGCCCAGGCGGTCGGCATGGCGATGGGCGCCAACCCGCTGCCGGTCGTGGTGCCGTGCCACCGGGTGGTCGAGAAGGACGGCGGCATCGGCGGGTTCGGTGGCGGCGTCGAGACCAAGCGGCGGCTGCTCGCCCTGGAAGGGGTGCTCCCGGAGCCGCTGTTCTGACGCGAAGCCGCTCAAGCCGCTCCTTCGACGCCCCGGCAAAGGCGTCCAGGCAAGGGCGTCCCGGCAAGGGCGTCCCGGCGACTGTGAAAACGGCGTTTCCCGCGTACGAACGCCCTGGCACACTGCGTCAGTGACTTCGACCCTCGACGCTCCTGACATACCCGCGCCGGAGGCGCTGCCGGCCCTGCGCCGCCGCACCACCGCCGTGCTGGTCTCCAGTCAGATACTGGGCGGGCTCGGGGTACCGATCGGCATCGCCCTGGCTCCGACGCTCGCGACCGAGGTGAGCGGGACGGAGGCGCTGTCCGGCCTCGCGCCCACCGCGTCCGTGGCCGGTACCGCCCTGCTCTCGCTGCCGCTCGCCGCCCTGATGACGTCGCGCGGGCGGCGGCCCGGCCTCGTCCTCGCGTATCTGATCGGAGCGCTCGGAGCGGGACTCGTGGTGCTCGCCGCCGTCATCCAGAGCTTCCCCCTGCTGCTGCTCGGCATGGCGGGCTTCGGGGCGGGCTCGTCGGCCAATCTCCAGGCCCGCTTCGCAGCGGCTGACCTCGCCGAGCCCGACCGGCGCGGCCGTGCCATCTCCCTCGTCATCTGGGCCACCACCATCGGCTCGGTCCTCGGCCCGAACATCGCCGCGCCCACGAGTCACGCCTTCGCCGGCACCTCCGTCCCCGAGTCGGCGGGACCCTTCCTCTTCGCTGCCGGGATCTTCGCCGTCGCCGGTCTCGTGGTGGCGGTGCTGCTACGCCCCGACCCGTTGCTCACCGCTCGCGCGCTCGCCCCGCAGGAAGACCATCGCGCGCAGAGCCGTTCGCTGCGGGCCGGTGTCGCCGCGGTGGCCGCGTCGCCGATGGCCCGGCTCGCCCTGGTGACGGTGGCCGTGTCGCACACGGTGATGGTCTCGATCATGGTCATGACCCCGGTCGACCTGGGGCACCACGGCGCGGACCTGCAACTGGTCGGCCTGGTCATCAGCGGTCACATCGCGGGCATGTACGCGCTGTCACCGGTGATGGGCTGGCTCTCCGACCGGTTCGGACGGCTCTGCGTGATCGGCCTCGCGGTCGGGCTGCTGGGCTGCGCCGCACTCCTTGCCGGCACGGCGGGGCCGAGCCACGGCAAGGCCGCCGCCGGTCTCTTCGTTCTCGGCCTCGGCTGGTCCGCCGGCCTGGTCTCCGGCTCCGCGCTGCTGACCGACTCCGTGCCGCAGCCCGCCCGGGCCGCCGTGCAGGGCCTGTCGGACCTGACCATGAACACGGCGGCGGGCATCGGGGGCGCGGCCGCCGGCCTCATCGTCGCGCGGGCGAGCTACGGCTGGCTCAACCTCACGGGCGTCTGCGTGCTGCTGCCGTTGGCGGCGCTCGCGCTGCGCCGGGCGGTCAGGAAGGCCTGATCCGGGGGCTCGTGACCCCGGTGGTCACCGGAGCGTGATGTGGTACGCCTTGCGCAGGGTCTCGTGCACGGTCCACGTCGTACGGTCGCCCTCGCGCAGGACGGCCGCGTCGCCGGGGCCGACCTCGATCACGGCACCGCCCTCGACCGCGATCGTGGCGCGGCCACTGACGACGACGAAGAGTTCATCGGCCTCGGTGTCGGTGACCACGCCGGGCGTGATCTGCCAGATCCCGCGCAGCTGCTTGCCGTCGGGGGACTCCCACAGGACCTTCCCGGTGACTTCCGGGGTGCCGGAGACGATCTGCTCGGGATCGAGGGGCTCGGCCTCCAGGTCGACATCAGGAATGTGTACGGCGAAGGACGCGACAGCTTGATCATTCGTGGTCATGGCCGGTCACCCTAGCCGGGCCCCGCACAGCCCTCCCGGCACGGGTGGGTCGGGACTCTTCGGCCTCTCCGGCTTCTTCCGCCTCTCCGTGGTGCCGCGCTTCGAGTATGTTCCCGTCCGGGTCACGGAAGCAGAGGCTGCCCAGGGCCCTGCCGCGAGCACCGAACGCGTCGTGCGAGATGTCCGACACCGGCGTCCCGCGCTCCTCCGGACGGGCACGCAGCGCCTCGAAGCCGTTCTCCGCCAGGACGAGGCGGGCGTGGTCGACCGGGTGCCCCGCGCTCTGTCCGGGCCCGCACGACGCTCATGCGCTCGGCGGGCGTGAGCGGGGCGAGGTCGAAGACGGTCTCCTCGTTGAGCCGCACGGAGGGGAACGGGGCCTTGCCCGCGGCGAACTCGGCGACGCCCAGTGGCTTCGAGGCCGAGCGCCTTCTCGTAGAAGCCGGCTGCCGCCGCGGGGTCGCGCACCCACAGAACGACGTGGCCGAGACGTGCCGTGTTGCCCGTCATGCGCCCAGGCCGCTGCCCCGCCCCCGACGCCGCAAGGGTCGGGCGGGCGCGCCGACCGCCGGGGAGGGCGACTCCGCTAGGCCTTCCTTCCCCAGGCCGAGATCAGGGGGGAGGCCGCCAGGTCCATCGGCTCCGACGCGATGTTCGCGAGGTGGTCGGTGATGTCGGCGTCGGTGGCCAGGCCCGCGTCGGTCATGGCCGTGCGGGACTGCTGGATCGTGGCCGTCTCCAGGGCCGCGCAGGCGGGCGAGGTCAGCGGGAAGTACGCGTCGGCCTCCACCTGGCGCAGGCCCGCCGCGCGGAGCAGACGCGGCAGGCCGCGGCCGTACGCGAGTTCGGTGCCGCGCTGGGTGATCAGGGCGTGCCGCAGGCGGTTCGCCAGCTGCTGTGCCGGTCCGTGCTCGTCCGGGCAGGGCAGGGGCTGCAGGGCCGGATCGGCCTCCTCGATCAGCAGGCGGCCCCCGGGACGCAGCGCCCGGATCATCGAGCGCAGCGCCAGCTCCCGGTCGGGCACCCGGGCGAGCACGAGCCGCGCGTGGACGAGGTCGAAGCCCCCGCCGGGCGGCGCGTCCGCCCCCACGTCGTGCGTGCGCACCTCGACCGGTGGCCGGGCGGCCGACGTCTGCCAGGAGATGTCCGTGTCGGTAGCGAGGATCCGTCCGGTGGGGCCGACCCGCTTGGCCAGCCAGGAGACGACGGAGAAACCGCCCGCGCCGACCTCCCAGCAGCGCCACCCCGGCCCGATGCCGAGTCGCTCGATGTGCCGGAAGGTCGTGGGGTCGAAGAGCGCGGAGAACGCCTCGGAGCGCCGGCCCGCGCCCGCCCCCTCGGCGGCCCCTTGGGCGTGCCGATTCCGATTACCCGTCAGATAGCCGTCAATGAGCGTCATGCGGTGATTATCCCAATTATCCGGCCTACTCCCGGGAGGCGGCTCCGAACACCTGGAGCGGAGTGTTCCGTTCCCACAGGCTCGGGACGCGATGTCGGAACGTACTGGCAGACTGGCACGCCAAGTCACCAGAACGAGGAGCCACGCATGTCGATGGCAGGCAACCTGCGAAAGGTAGGGAACCTCCGCAAGGTAGGAGGCCTGCGGAAGGTCGCGCGGGTCGCCCAGTTCGTGCGCAAGCACAAGCGCGTCGACCTGAGTCACCCGGCCCGGTCACCGCTGGGCTCGGCGGTGGTGAAGTGCGTGACGTATCGCAACGGCGTGCGCCAGGAGGGCGGCCGCGATCTCGTCGAGGAGGTCGAGCGCGTCCGCAAGAGCGGTGACGGATTCGTCTGGCTCGGGCTGCACGAGCCGACGGAGCAGGAGTTCGCGGGCGTCGCCGATCTCTTCGACCTGCACCCGCTCGCTGTGGAGGACGCGGTCCACGCCCACCAGCGGCCGAAGGTGGAGCGGTACGACGAGACACTGTTCGCCGTCTTCAAGACCGTCTGTTACGTGGAGCATGCCGAACTCACCGCGACCAGCGAGGTGGTGGACACCGGCGAGATCATGGTCTTCGTCGGCGCGGAGTTCGTGATCACCGTGCGGCACGGCCGCCATGGTTCGCTCGGTCCGCTGCGCGAGGAGCTCGAATCGGCGCCCGAGCAGCTCGCGCAGGGGCCCGCGGCGGTCCTGCACGCCCTCGCCGACCACGTCGTGGACGACTATCTCGTGGTGACGGACGCGGTGCAGGCCGACATCGACCAGGTGGAGATGGACGTCTTCTCCAAGGACGGGGAGCGCGCCGACCCCGGGCGCATATACCAGCTCAAGCGGGAACTCCTCGAACTGAAGCGGGCCGTGGTGCCGCTCGGCCGCCCCCTGCAGATCCTCTCCACCCAGCCGATGCGGGCGGTCGCCCCGGAGATACAGGCCTACTTCCGGGACGTCGACGACCACCTCAAGCGGGTCACGGAGCAGATCGCCTCCTTCGACGAACTCCTGAACTCCATTCTTCAGGCCCATCTCGCACAGGTGACGGTCGCGCAGAACGAGGACATGCGGAAGATCACCGCCTGGGCCGCCGTGATCGCCGTACCGACGATGGTCTGCGGTGTGTACGGCATGAACTTCGACCACATGCCCGAACTGCACTGGAAGTACGGCTACGGAATGGTGGTCGGCCTGATCGCCACCATCTGTTTCGCGCTCTACCGCGGCTTCCGGCGCAACGGCTGGCTCTAGGCTGTACGGGCCCCAGGAGGTCAACGCCGCACGCCGGGTCGACGAGCTGCCAACCTCCAACGCCCGGCGGTCAGCTGCCAACCTCCAGCATCCGGCGGTCAGCCCTTCGCGTACACGCTCTCGACCCAGCCCGCGAGCTGGTCGTCGGTGAGGTGCGTGGCGAGGTCGGCCTCGCTGATCATGCCGACGAGGCGTTTGTTCTCGATGACCGGGAGCCTGCGGATCTGGCTGCCCTTCATCTCCTTGAGGACCTCGTCGACGCCCGCGCCCGCGTCGATCCAGCGCGGTGTGCCCTTGGCCATGTCACCCGCGGTCACCCGGGACGGATCGTGCCCCATCGCCACGCAGCCGACCACGATGTCACGGTCGGTGAGGATGCCGCAGAGCCGCTCGTTCCCGTCACTGATGGGCAGCGCGCCCACGTCCAGCTGGCGCATCAGTTGTGCGGCGCGGTCCAGGGTCTCGTGTGCGGGGATCCACTGGGCGCCGCGGTGCATGATGTCTCCGGCGGTGGTCATGAGGTACCTCCCGGTGCCGGGCGGCCGGCGCGGCGCGGAGGCGCCGCTAGTCCCGGCGTCCCTCATTCTCGCCGGGCCCACGGAGGTCCGCACGCCGGAAGCCGGGGCGGAGGCCGGGGCGGAGGCCGGGGCGGAGGCCGGGCCCCCCTCGGAACAGGGACGGACGCCTCTCAGGCCGAGAAGCCGACGACCTTCCGCGGGATCACCTTGACGATCACCCGGGTCTCCTCGTCCTTCTCGCCGGGCGGGTCGATGCCGAGGTACTTGTGCGAGAGCTCGTGCGGAAGCCGCTTCTCCGGGTCGGGGAGGATCTCGGCGACGCCACGGATCTCGACCGACGTGTACGGGTCGGCCAGGTCGAAGACCGAGACGCTGATGCGCGGGTCGCGTTCGAGATTGCGGACTTTCTGCCGCCGTGCCGTGGAGGAGAACAGCACGGTGTCGCCCTCCCGCTGGATCCACACCACCGAGTTCTGGGGTGCGCCGTCGGGGCCGAGTGTCGCGATGCCGGCGAAGTTCTTGCCGTCGAGGAGAGTGCGGACCGAGTCGCTGAAGTGAAGCGCTTCCGTAGCCATGCCCAGACCCTAACTACATGCACGTGCATATAAAAGGGTTTTCGGTGCCCGTCTTCATGTCTCCCGCGCGTCGGACCCCTCAGCCGCTCCACGCCGGATGCCGTGGATCGTCCGCGCGTACGACCACGTCGGCCACCGCGCCGGGTTCCCTCTCCCTCTCGTACCGCTCGAAGGCGGGCAGCGTCCATTGTTCGCTCTCCGGCGTGCGTCGCCGCAGGGCGCCCGGCGAGAGGCTCGTATGGACCGTCAGGTCGAAGGAGAACCAATGGCCGAGCAGCAGCGGGCCGTGCAGCAACAGCATCGCGCCGTCCTTGAGTTGGACGTACGGGCTGCGTGTCGCACGGTCCGCTGCCGGGTCCCACAGGTCGGGCAGCACCCGTCCCGTGCCGCCCGGATCCAGCGGCCCGAAGACCTCGCGCCAGAGCGCGCCGGTGTCGAACCAGCCGCTGTAGTACGACTCCACGTCCTGGCGCCCGTATTCGAGGCGCAGCGATGCGGGGCGCAGAAAGCCCTGCGTGCCGACGACGAGAGCCGATCGCCCGCGCACCCGCAGCGCGTCGGCCACGCTCCGTGCCAGTTCGCCGGGCCTGCCCGCCGGGGCCCCGTCGAAGGCGATGCGGGGCCAGGGGCTCGCGTCGGCCGTCTTCAGGTCGAGCAGGCGGTCGGCGAGCGTGTCCGTGAGCCGGTCCCAGGTGATCGCTTCGAGTCGCACCCGTCCCATGATGCCGGGCCGTCCCGCCATGGTGCCGCCGGGCTCTCCCGCCCCTCCCCCGCGACGGTACGCGCCCACCGACCGGGGAATGAACCCTGTATGGCACCAATTCCCCTCCCCCGAAGCGGACTTCTCGCCATCCAGCCCCTCAAGCACCGCCACTGCGCGGAGTGTCGTGGCGGACCGCTCGCCCTCCTGGTCATCGAGGACGCCGAGCCACGCTGCCTGGACTGCGCCGACCTTGGCCATCTCGTCCTCCTGCCACGCGGCGACACCGCGCTGACACGTCGGGCCCGCGAGGGCAGCGGACTCTCGGCGGTGGTCGTCCGCTTCAACCGGCGCCAAGGACGGTACGAGCGCCAGGGCGTCCTCGTCGAGGAGGAGGCACTGACACGGGCCGAGGAGCGGTGCCTCGCCGACGCGGAGGCTCGGGCGCGCCGTCGGGCACGGGACGCGGCGCGCCGGGCCGCGCAGGACGTCCGCTTCACCGCGGCCTTCTCCGACGAGATACGCCGCCTCTTCCCCGGGTGCCCCGAGGAGCGGGCCCGTGCGATCGCCGCGCACGCGTCCGTGCGGGGCAGTGGGCGGGTGGGGAGAAGCGCGGGGGGCCGGGCTCTGTCGGCCGGAGCGGTGACGGGGGCGGTGGTCGCCGCCGTCCGGCACACGGAGACGCCCTACGACCGCCTCCTCATGAGCGGGGTCCCCCGGAGGGAGGCCCGTCGGCGGATCGCTCCGGCGGTGGAGGCGGCGCTTCGGGCCTGGCAGGGGCCTGGGCGCAGGGGCGTGGCGGTCTGAGGTGCGACGGCCTTGGCGGGAGCCTGCCCCCGCAGCTGACCGCCCCGCCTCGCTGCTCTACGCGGGGTAATCGGGCGGTTGGGCGGGAACGATCCGGCCCGAGGCGGTTGGGCGGGAACGATCCGGCCCGAGGCGGTTGGGCGGGAACGATCCGGCCCGAGGCGGTTGGGCGGGAACGATCCGGCGCGAGGCGGTTGGGCGGGAACGATCCGGCGCGAGGCGGCCGGACAGGGCCATCCCACCCCGACGGGGAAGCGGGCGACACGCCCAGAGCCAGGGACAGCGCGTCCCCGGGCCCCCAGGCCAGACGCCCGCGCATGCGCTCGCGCGGCCCGCACATGGCCCCGTCCCGGTAAGGGCAATTCACTTGTGGTGGGGGGCCGCGCCGTGGAGGATCACTGCGGCTCACTCACCTGCCGGCCGCCTTACCCAACGCGGGAGTTGCCATGATCGAGGGACCGTATTTCGTGCTCGTCGTGCTGAGCGCGCTCGCCTGCGGCCTGGTCGCCGGAGCGTTCGTCGCGTTCTCGACCTTCGTGATGCGGGGCCTGGCCGCGTTGCCCCCGGCGCAAGGCATCGCGGCGATGCAGTCGATCAACGTCAAGGCGCTCACCGCGGGGTTCATGACCGTGTTCATGGGCGCCGCCGGACTCAGCGCGGTCGTCGCCGTCGTCACCTTCGTGCTCTGGCCCGACGACGGCACCGTCGAGCTGCTCCTCGGCAGCGCGCTGTACCTCTTCGGCTCGTTCGGGGTGACCGTCGCCGCGAACGTCCCCCGCAACGACGCCCTCGCCAAGCTCGACGCGCAGGCGCCGCAGAGCGCGGACCACTGGCGCACGTACGTCCGTGAGTGGACCCTGTGGAACCACGTCCGGGTCGGCGCGTCCCTGGCCGCGACGGCGTCCTTCACCCTCGCCCTGACCTGACCTGACCTGCCTGACCTGCCTGACCTGACACCCGTCTCCCCGCCGAACGTGCCGGGCCCGCCCACCCGTCGTACAGTGGCCGGAAGCCTGTGAAAGCACGCGAGGGAGACGGCCATGGCCGACCCCAAAGGCTTCCTCACCACCGCCCGCCAGGAATGGCCGCGCCGCCCCGTCGGCGATCGGGTCAAGGACTGGGACGAGGTGTACGTCCCCGGTGCGCTGCTGCCCCTCATCGAGCGGCAGGCCGATCGCTGCATGGACTGCGGCATCCCCTTCTGCCACGACGCCTGTCCGCTGGGCAATCTGATCCCCGACTGGAACGAGCTCGTCTCGCGCTCCGACTGGCGCGCGGCGGCCGACCGGCTGCACGCCACGAACAACTTCCCCGAGTTCACCGGACGCCTCTGCCCCGCACCCTGCGAGGCGGGCTGCGTCCTCGCGATCAACCAGCCCGCCGTCACCATCAAGAACGTCGAAGTGGCCATCGCCGACCGCTCATGGCAGGACGGCCTCAACCAGGCCCGCCCCCCGGACCGGCACTCCGGGAGGACCGTCGCCGTCGTCGGCTCGGGACCTGCCGGACTGGCCGCCGCGCAACAGCTGACACGGGCAGGGCACACCGTCGCCGTGTACGAGCGCGAGGACCGCGTGGGCGGGCTCCTGCGGTACGGAATCCCCGCGTTCAAGATGGAGAAGCATCACCTGGAGCGGCGGCTGGCGCAGATGCGGGACGAAGGCACGGTCTTCCGTACGTCCGTCGCGATCGGGCGGGACATCGGCGCCGCGGAGCTGCGGGCCAGGTACGACGCGGTGGTGCTCGCCATCGGCGCCACCGCCTGGCGCGACCTGGACGTGCCGGGGCGGCAGCTGACCGGCATCCAGCAGGCGATGGAGTATCTGCCGCTCGCCAACCGCGTGTGCGAGGGCGACTTCGGCACGTCGCCGCTGACCGCCGACGGCAAGCATGTCGTGATCATCGGTGGCGGGGACACCGGAGCGGACTGCCTGGGCACGGCGGTGCGTGAAGGGGCCGCCTCCGTCACGCAGTTGGACATCTACGAGCGGCCCGGTGACCTGCGCGACGAACTGGCCGAGCCCTGGCCGACGTACCCCAAGGTCTACCGCCTCTCCGGCGCGCACGAGGAGGCGGGCGAGCTGCGCACCGCACCCGCGGCGCACGCCGACGCGCGCCTGTTCGCCGCCTCCACCCTCCGCTTCAGCGGCGACGCGGCGGGCCATGTGCGCTCCCTGCGGCTGACCGAGGTGGACGCGGATCGCCGCCCGCGGCCCGGCACCACCCGTACGCTCCCCGCCGATCTGGTGCTGCTCGCGCTCGGCTTCTCCGGGCCCGAGCGGACGCCGGGCGGCCTGGTCGAGCAGCTCGGCCTGGATGTGGACGACCGCGGCGCCCTCGCCCGTGACGCGGACTTCACGACGAACGTGCCGGGCGTCTTCGTGACGGGCGACGCGGCCCGCGGCGCGTCACTGATCGTGTGGGCCATAGCCGAGGGCCGGTCCACCGCGGCCGCGGTGGACCGGTGGCTGACGGGCACGACCCGGCTCGCGGCACCGATCGGGCCGTACGACCGGCCGATGACCGTATGAACCATCCGTCCGCTCAGGGACACCACCTGCTCAGGGACAACCACCTGCTCAGGACAGCAGGAAGTCGGCCTCCCCCGCCTTCGCCCCCTGGATGAACGCGTTGATCTCGCCGTACGTGTAGATCAGCGCGGGACCGTCCGGATCGGCCGACTGGCGGACCGCGACCCGGCCGTCGGCCAGCTTCATGGCCTCCAGGCAGTTGCCTCCGTTGCCACCGCTCCACGGCTTGTGCCAGCCCTCGCTGCCGAGGTCACGCGCGGGCATGCCGTTGTAGATCCGGGAGTCGTCCCGGGACTCGGGGCGTGACCCGGCTCCGGGCTTGGACCCGGGTCGCGTACCGGCTCGGTGTCGATCCATTCACAGCTCCTTGCGGAGGTCCCTCAGGAGCTCCTTTGTGCGTTGTGCCGTCGCGGCTTGCGCCGCCATGCGGTCCATGACCTCGAGGTGGGTCGCGACCTCGGTGCGCGCGTCCAGATAGACGGCGCCGGTCAGGTACTCGCTGTAGACCATGTCCGGCAGTTCCGCCATGGCGAAGCGGAAGAGCACGAACGGACCGTACGTGCCCGGGTGCGGACCCGCCGCGAACGGCGCGATCTGCAACGTCACATGCGGAAGCTCGACGGCTTCGAGCAGCTTGTCGATCTGCTCGCGCATCACATCGGAACCGCCCACCGGTCTGCGCAGGGCGGTCTCGTCCATCACCATCCAGAGCCGTGGCGCGTCCTCACGGCTGAGCAGCGACTGGCGCTCCATGCGCAGCGCCACATACCGCTCGACGTCCTCGGGGCGGGTCTGGCCGATCGCCCCGGAACGCATCACACCACGCGCGTACTCCTCGGTCTGCAGCAGGCCGGGCACGAAGTGCGGCTCGTAGGACCTGATGAGGCTGGCCGCGCCCTCCAGGCTGACGTACATGCTGAACCAGCCCGGCAGGATGTCGTGGAACCGCTGCCACCAGCCCGGCTTGTTCGCCTCCTCGGCGAGCGTCACGAAGGCGTCCGCCTCGTCGTCGGCGACGCCGTAGGACTTCAGGAGGAGCTGGAGATACGGGATCTTGAGCGCGACCTCGGCCATCTCCATGCGGCGGACCGTGGCGGGGGCGACGCGAAGAATCCGCGCCGCCTCCTCTCGCTTGAGGCCCGCGCGCTCACGCAGGTCCTGCAAGCGACGGCCGAGGACGACCTGGCCGACGGTCGGCGCGGACCGCGGTTCGCTCACGTCCTACCTCCACGTACTCCATGTAATGCCAATTCACTCCGCACCTGGAGCCGTTGCGAGCAGTGTGCCATGTGCCGTCTCTAAGGGACACGCCACTGTGCACTTTTCAGAGTGGGTCTTGCCAAGGTGTTCCCGGCGGGGCGATAGTGGATGGCGTGACTCCGCCCGCGCCGTTACACACAGCTGCCGCCGAAGCCCCTGTTGGCGTTTTTGCCGACGTGTGGGCCGATGGCGGCTCCGAGCTCTGCGTCAGCTTCGCGCTCGTGCCACGGCCGGGCTCCGCCGCGCAGGCCAGACAGCTGGCCAAAGCCCAGCTCCTGGGCTGGAACATAGGCGAGGATGCCCGCGACGCGGCCGCCCTCGTGGTGTCCGAGCTGGTGACGAACGCGATCGTGCACACCGCGAGCCACCGGATCGTCTGCGAACTCTGCACACGGCCCGGGACACTGCGCATAGCTGTGCGTGACGATGGATACGGATCAGGTGTCCCGCGGCCCGCCCAGGAGGGGCCCGACGCAGACGATGAGCACGGGAGGGGACTGCTCCTCGTCGAAGCGGTGAGCAACGCGTGGGGTGTGCGGGACGAGGGTCCCGGAGCCGGCCTCACCGTATGGGCGGAACTGCGGGCGTGACGTGAATGACGGTGTGGGCGTGAGAACGACGTGGACAGGGGGCGTGTGAGCACGGTGACGGTGCGGCGGCTGTTGGATCTGGACACGCTGGTCCGCTTCGAGAGGAGGCGGTCTGCCGCCGTCTCCCCACCGCCCCTGACGCGGCTCGCCGTCCCGGACGGGATGTCGCAGCCCCTGGGGTGTGACGCGGTCTCGGTGCCTTCTCGGTTCGGGCCCCTGCTGATGGCACGGTTGCCTCGCGCCGGCTGTGTGTACGAGGACGTGGACGCGGCGCGCTGGTGGTGGATCGTGCCCGCCGACTCCGATGTCGCCCTGGATTGGCCGTCCCCCGCCTATTACTCCGCGGGAGCCGTGGTGCCGGGCGCCCGGCGCGCTCCCTCCCTGATCCACAGCCCCTCCGGGGGCGAGGTTCCCTATACGCCGCCGATTCCGCTGTATCTGGCGTGGTGCAGGGCCACGGGGACCACGCCCGCGTGGTCGCGGGCCGTACGGGCGTAGCCGGGCAAGGGGGCCTTGGGCGCCGCCATCACCGGCTTCCACACACGCGCCCTTCACCCCACAGACGCGCCCGCTCGATGCCGACCTCGGCTGCTCCGCGGATGAGGTCGGCGATGCGCATGAAGCCACCCTCGCCGTGACACGCCCCGGTCGTGCGCCCGTAGATCTCGGCCATCATCGACTTCACGTCGACGTGCTCGGCGATGCGGTGGCGTGGCCACGGTGCGTGGAGGCGATGCCGTCACGGTCGTCGTCGGGATGGACGCACACTCCGGCGGCTGACCCGCCTCCTCACCTGCGCAGAAGTGGACGAAACCGGGGATGTCACCGGTCGCGAACCCCGCGTGGAGGCGCTCCTCGAAGTCACGGATCGTACGCGTCGTGCGGTACGCGTCAGGCAGCGCGGCGCCGTCAAGGCCGTACTCACGGGGTGCTTGAGGTGTCCGGACTGTGTCGCACACGGAAGAACTCCTTTGCCTGCGCGGGTGCGGAGCCGCGTGCATGGGGTATGGCACTGCGGCCCGGACGAACCGGCGACGGTCGCCCCGGGTCCGCAAGCCCACATCCGGCGTACGCAGAACGCAGAAGGAGAAGCAGACGGAGAAACAGACGAACGACGAGCAGAACGACAACAAGCAGCAGAGCGACAGCGACAAACAGAGCGACAAGCAGAACGACGAGCAGAGCGACAGCCGCTCACGGAGCGCGACTTCGGATTCTGAGGCGCTGCTCTTCGGTGGCCCCCTGCGCTACGACACCGGCTGGGCCCAGTACGAGGAGGCCTTCCTCCAGCTGGGGTTCCGGTCCATGCTGAAACGGCTTCCCGCGCTCCTCGCCGCCAGCTTCCGGCTCGCCCGGCAGGCCGACCGGCGGGCCGCGCGCATCGTCATCGGCTCCGAGCTGGGCCGCGGGCTCGCCCAGGCGGTGAGCCTCCTCGCGGTCAACAGCGTCCTCGGCCGTCTGATGACCGACGCCCCGGTGGCCGACCGGCTGCGCGGCGCCACACCCGCCCTGGTGACGGTGGCGTGCGTGCTGCTCGTGGCCGCGCTGCTGCGCGCCGCGTCGACGTACGCGACGGGCCGTCTTGAACCGAAGGTCGAACGCGTCGCCACCGAGCAGTACTTGGAGCGGGCGGCGTCGGTGGAGCTCTCCGCCATCGAGGACGACGCGTTCCACAAGCTGCTCGACACCGCGCAGTACGGAGCCGCGTCCGCCCGCCGCATGATCGGCATCGCCACGCGCGTGGTGAACGCGATGATCTCGCTGATCGCGGCGGCGAGCGTGTTGACCGTCCTGCACCCGCAAGTCGATGCTTAATCACCGTGTCGCATTCCATGCGGTACACCTTCGAGTGATCCCTCGAAGTCTGTTGCATCCAGCTCGTGTCGAATATCTAGTCTCCGAACCATGCACCTGATCAGCTTCTCCGCCATGGGCTGGGAGTCCTGGGATGTGGACCAACAGCCGCTCATCCGCGACCAGATGCCTGTGCTCATCGACGACGACCTGATACTCGAGGACGCTCCCGGAATGCCCCGCCCGACGGTGCTCGTCAACCAGTGGCTGCGTGAGCTGCCGCTGAACGGCTCCCCGGCCGTGCGTACGTGGCAGAACAGCGCCAGCTGCCTCCGGGATTGGCTGACGTTCCTCCAGGCCCGTGGCATCCGCCCCTTGGGCGACCGCACAGAACTGCGCGCCGCCTTGAGCATGTACGCCGAGTATCGACTGGGCGGCGAGTTGAAGGAACGCTGGGACCCCACCACGTGGAACCTCAACATGGGCATTCTGTCCGGCTTTTACACGTGGGCCCGAGACGAAGGCGTCGCTGCCTCTGTGCCGTTCAGCTACCGGGTGGGCCGGCGCATGGCGGATGGCGTTCTGGTCGAGGTGGAGCGGAACCTCGCCAAGCTGCGTACCCCGAGGCCGCACACGACGATCAAGTACCTGGAGCGGGACTTCGCGGAGCTGTTCGTGCGGGGCTTGGCGGGGCTCGGCCCGGATGGCGAGCCGGACCCGCTTTACCGCAGCCGGGAGGGGGCTCGCAACGCGGCGATGGGCGGCCTCGTGCTGTCCAGCGGTCTGCGCCGGCAGGAGTTCACGCACCTGACGATCTACGAATTGCCGCCGCTCCCGTCCCGTCCGCGCAAGCTGCCCGTGCTGTTTCCACTGAGCCATGCGATCACCAAGGGGCAGAAGGCCCGTACGTCGTGGATCAGCTATGAGGCGCTTGCCGACGTGCATCAGTACATCGAACTGGACCGGGCGGCGTCGGCGGAGGGTTACCGGTGGAGGCCACCGTCGAAGCTGGGGGTGCCTCTGATCGTCGAGAAGCCCGACTGGGAAGGGGCGTTCCTCAACGGAGAACGGCGGTCGTGGCGAAAGCTACGTCCTGCCGAGCGGCTCCGCCTGGTGACCCCGGAGGGCGGGTCGGCGCTGGTGGGCCTGCAGTCCTCGGGAAAGCCGTTCGTGGACTGGGCAACGGTCTTTCGCCGGACGTCGGCCCGTGTTCGGGAGCGGTTCGAGCCGCGGTTTCCGATGGTGGCCCCGCACCGACTCCGCCATTCGATGGCGATGGCAACCCTGGAGTGGCTGGTCACGGGCTATTACCAGCGGGCGGCCGCCCTTGCGGCAAGCACCGGGGATGACGCCGCGATGGCTCTGTATCTGACCCGGAACGACCCCATGTTGATCCTGCGGGACCTGCTGGGCCACCAGAGCGTCCTGTCGACGGAGCTCTACATCGCTCGCCTGGACGTCACGCGGATCTATCGCGACGTCTACAAGGACACGACCGGTGCTCCGGATCCGGGAGCCACCGCCGAGGCGGCGGCCGAGTTCGACGACGAGGAGACGGACTGATGCCCGCCTACGTGATCGACGAACCGTTGTCCGTGCAATTCACGTTCCCCAACGGCAGCGAGTGGACGGCTGCTCTGGCCGGCCTCCCCAACCCCGGACTGGCGCGCGACCTGGCACAGGGTCTCGCGGCCAACGCCCATCCGAATGGCGGGATCGGCGCAAAGAACACGGTCAAGGCGTACGCGGTGGCCGTCCGCAAGATGGTGACTGCCTTGAGCACGGCCGGGTTTTCCGGGTCCGCCTCGGAGCTGACACGGGCGTCTCTGGTCCGTTACTGGATGACCAGCACGTATTCCCGTGAGCGCGAGACCCGCATGCTGTTGAAGGGCTTCGACGCGGTCACAGGAGCCCTGCGTCCAGAAGTGCGCGCGTATCTCTTGGGGAACCAGATCCAGGCGTATCGCAGCACCAGTCCGTACAAAGCGTACACAGACGGCGAGTGGGACCGGTTGGAGACGGGCTGCCGGGCGGTGATGGACGACAGCTGGGGTCGACACCGGCGCGCTCTGGCACTGGCCGCTGGGGGCGCGGAACCATCAGCGGGCACGGACCACAGCTCGCAGGACATCGCCTGGCTGCTGCTGCACGACGGCCCTTTCCCGGACCGACTCGGGTACCGGGTCCAAGCCCAAGCCCGGAGCGCGAGGTCGCCGCAGTGGGACCTGCGCCGGGCCGTGCGGCAGGTGCGCAGCGATCTATTTCCACATCCGGTTGTCCAAGTCGCCTACTCCGTGTTGTTCGGCATGTACTGCGGGGTCGTCCCGGACGGCATCGACGATCTGAAGCTGGATGGTCTCGAGTGGACCGGCGACACCTCGATGTTGATCACCTACATCAAGGGCCGTACCGCACGCGAGAGTTCCCATCTCCCGGCTCGCGCGGTGCGGCTCTTGGAGCGGTGGCTGGAGTACTCGGCTCCGTTGCGGAGCTTCGCCGACGACGAGCTCCGAGGGCAGCTGTGGATCTCGTACAGCCCGAAGTGGTTCACGACGAGTGGAGGGTTCAGCCCGATCGTCGGTCCTCCGCCGGGCACGAACCGCCATCGGGATCTGGTGAAGCAGGTGGGCCTGGTGGACGATGCGGGGAATCCGTTCGTGATCCATCGCGGCCGGATTCGTGCGACGTACCACGAACGACTGGCGAGACGGGGATGGACCGGACGGGCCACGATCGATCCGAACCACACCGCCCGCACCGAAGGCGATCACTACGTCACCCCGACCAGCCCCGCCCAGCTTGACGCGGTGGAGTCGATCATCGAGGACGGTCAGGGCGACGTGCTGCGCAAGGCGCTGCCGCCGGTGGTGCTCTCGGCGGAGCAGGCGGCCCGGTTCGCCGAGGACTTCCCTGACGAAGTGAAGCGGCTCGAGCTGGATGCTGCGGCCATCGCCGAGTTGGTCGGTGGCGAGCGTGATGTGTTCACTGCGTCGTGCGCCGATCAACTGGCCGGGGTTCACGGTCCGGCCGGCCAGCCGTGTCCGGCCCGTCCGTGGGTGTGCCTGCTGTGCCCGCTGTCGGTGTTCCTTCCACGTCACGCGGCGAACCTGCTGCGGTTGAACGCCTTCTTCTCGCGGCAGTTCCGGCAGATGCCCACGGAGAACTTCGTCCGGGTCTTCGGTCCGTACGCCGACCGCCTGGCCAACGAGATCCTGCCGAAGCTCTCCCAGGAGACCAAGGAGAAAGCCGCACACGAGGTGGCAGACGACGACACTGATCTCCCGCTCCGGCCCGAGGAGGGAACCCTGTGATGCACCTACCCGTATCCGCGTCCCCGCCTCGTCACCGTCGGGTTGTCTCGGTCTTCGCCCAGGGGGACGTGTGTGAGATCGCCGGGCTGAGGCTGGCCGAGGGGGCGATGCGCCCGCGATTCGAGCAAGATCGCTGGGTGTTCTCCGGTCTCGTGGACGCACACCGGATGATGACCGAGCGCGAGCAGATCTGGGACTTCACCGAGATCATCAATCCGCAATGGCGGGTCGTGGCCAAGGAGATCCTGCTAGCGATGCTGGCCCCGCAGTACGAGGCGGTGCTGGAGTGTGCGCATGCGCTGCGGGCGGCTCGCTCCCCTCGGACCCTCTTCGGCTTCCTCGAGAAGTACATCGAGTGGTTCAACTGGCTTACAGAGAAAGGCATTACCACGCTGAGTGGTGTCTCGCAGGAACTGTGTGAGCGCTATCTGGAGGAACACTCATGGAGTGTTCCCCGCCCGGGGCGGCCCCGACGACGTCTGGAGCCGTACTCGACCGTGGCGCACGTCAGGATCCTCAAGCTGATCGCCCAGTACGAGGAGCTGCTGTCCGGCGACGGCTACGAGGCGGGGTTCGTACCGTGGAAGGGGAAGACCGCCACCCAGGTCGTCGGCTACAAGTCGAAGGGGCCGAACCTGACGCCTCCCGTGCCGGACTCCATGCTGCAACCACTGCTGGCCACTTGCCTGCACCTGGTCAACGAGGTGGGGCCGCATCTCGCAGACCTGATGGAGACGGTGCGCGCCGACAGAGCGGCCCTTCCGACGTCGGGCGGCGTGACCCTGGCACAGCTCCCCGTTCTGCGGCAGGTCCTGGAACGCATGCGAGCATCGGGAGAGCCCCTGCCCGCCGTCGATGACGTTCAACTGCGCAAGCGGACCACACTGGGAGAGGAAGGCCCGCTGAAGCATCTGGGCTGGGAAGCCCTCGCCCGCACGGTCGGCGCCCGGAGATTCGGGGACGACGCGCGGCAGTCTCTGATCCCGGAGCTGACCGTGCTGGCCTCCGAGATCGGCTTCCAGCCGCCGCTGGCCCGGCAGGCCGCAGTCATCCCGCGTGTGGCCGACGGCGACCTCGTGCCATGGACGCTGCCGCTGGCCGACGGTGATCTCTTCTTCATGGTCGATCACGCGGTGACGGCCTGTCTGGTGGTGACCTGTGCGCTCAGTGGGATGCGGACCAGTGAACTGCTGGAACTCGAAGCAGGTTGCCGGCTCCCCGCCGCGGCGACGCCCGGGGGCGGCCGGCGGTTCCGGCTCGCCAGCCGCCTGATCAAGGGGCAGAAGTTCGGGGGCGTCCCCGACGAGTGGGTGGTCATCGAGCAGGTGGACCGCGCGGTGGCCCTTGCCGAACGGCTGGTGGACCGGCCGGCCGGTGAGGCGCTGTTCGGCACCATCGACCTGGCCGGCCGGTTGAAGAATCTGCGCGGCTGGCTGGAGCGGACCGGCAACCGGGAACGCTGGGGCTTGCCGGTCATTCCCCAAGGTCCGCTCAACGCCCGGATGCTGCGCCGGACACTGTCCCTGGCCATCGCTGAACGGCCCGGCGGCCTCCTGGCGGCGAAGGTCGCCCTCAAGCACATCTCCGTGGCCACCACGGAGGGATACGCCGCTCGCCCTGGCGGATCCCAGCGACTGTTCCATGCCGAGATCGAGGAGGCCGAGGAAACCCATCACGTGCAGCTGACGGTGGAGGCATTCCGGGATGTCCAGGCGGGCCGGATGCCCGCCGGTCCCGGTGCGCGGAGCCTGATCGAGGCGTTCCACCACGTGGACGCTCAGTTGAAGGACGCGGCCCGTACGGACCCGAAAATCCTCAAGGACGACCGTCACCTGGAGGGTCTCCTGCGCAAGCAGGCCAAGACACTCCACGTCGGGCCCGCCAACTTCTGCTGGTTCCGCGACCCGTCCAAGGCCCTTTGCCTGCGCCTGGCCGGCACGCCCAATGCCACGAAGCCGCTGGTGGGGATGTGTGACTCGGCGCGCTGCCCGCAGGCCACGCACCATCCCTGTCACCGTCCCGTGTGGGCCGGGCAGGCCACCGCTATCGACGTGTTCATCGAAAGCCCCCGGGTCGCCAAGGGCGAGAAGGCGCGGCTGGCCCCAGAACGCGATCGCGCCCTGCGAGTCGTCGCCGAGATCGACGCCGCCCAGACCGCGTCCATTGGAGAGGACTGAGATGGCCCGGCTCACCGAGGAGTCCAAGACTCATAACGAAGCCGCGATCCGATCCGCCATGGAACGCATCCTGAAGGGAGATCTCCCGCCCGGCGGCAAAGCTGACCTGAAGACCCTCGCCGCCCTGGCCGGCGTGACCCGCACCGGTTTCTATCCCAAGAAGAACCGCGACGGAACGGCCAGGCCCGGCGCCTACCAGCACCTCGCCGAGGAGTTCGAGCGCAGGCTCGAAGCTCTTCGCGATGCTGGCGAGATCGTCGATCCACGACTCGCGCAGATCGAACGCCTCAGGGCTCAGAACACCGAGTTCAAGGAGCGCATCATCGCCCGCGACGAGAAAATTGCGCAGCTCACCGAGTTCCGGACCCTGGCTATCTCCCGCCTTGCTGCACAGCACGACGAGATCGAACGTCTGCGTCGCCAAGTTGCCGAGGGACGCACCGTGAGACTGTTACCGGGAACCGCAGACCGTATCGGTGGAGGCAACAGTGAACGTCCCTGACATGTCGCGACGTGTGCGCCTCACCGCCCATAGCGCCGTCTCCACATCCCTGGCCCTGTGCAGTGATCGCGCCCTGCGCGAGCTCGTGGACACGGCCGTGCCGATCGGATCCGGCATCGGCGGGAAGTCGTCCCTGCTGGAGGTCGCCGGAACCCCGGTCTTCGTAAAACGGGTGCCCCTGACCGGCTTGGAGGGGCAACCTGAGCACGTCCGGTCCACGGCGAACCTGTTCGAGCTGCCCGTCTTCTGCCACTACGGCGTCGGCACCATCGCCGGGCCGGGCTTCGGGGCCTGGAGAGAACTCGCCGTGCACACCATGACGACGAACTGGGTGCTCGCGGCGGAACACGAGGGCTTCCCTCTGATGTACCACTGGCGGGTGCTGCCGGACTCGACGCCCCTGCCCGAGGACCTGGCCGACATCGAACGGGCTGTTGCCTACCGGGGTGGCGGATCGCAGATACGCCGCCGGATCGAGGCTCTCCAGCAGTCCTCGGCGAGCGTCGCGCTGTTCCTGGAGTACATCCCGCGAAACCTGCACCAGTGGCTGGGCACTCAGGTCGAAGCAGGCGACGAGGTCGCCAACCGGGCTTGCGTGATGGTGGAGAGGGAACTGGCAGCCGGTATCTCGTTCATGAACAACCGCGGGCTCCTGCACTTCGACGCGCACTTCGAGAACATCCTGACCGATGGTCAGCGCCTCTACTTCGCAGACTACGGCCTCGCGATCTCCTCCCAGTTCGAGCTGTCGCAGGACGAGGCCGACTTCTTCGACAGGCATCAAACCTACGACCGCTGTTACACCGCCACATATCTGGTGAACTGGCTGGTCACCGCTCTGTTCGGATACCAGAGGGAGGACCGGGACGGCCGCTACGAGCTGGTCCGCGCCTACGCAGAGGGCGAGCGCCCCACCGGAATCCCAGAGGAGGCTGCAGCGATCCTCGCCCAGCACGCGCCAATCGCCGCCGTGATATCGGACTTCAACCGCAAGTTCCAGCGCGAGAGCAGGCAGACCCCATATCCGCTGGAGGAGATCCGCCGGATCGGCCGCATGTACAGCCCATCCGTCGGCTGACGGACCTGCAAGACAAGATGCCACCTGGCGTAGGGACCCAAGGAGACGTGACACCGGCCACAGGCTGCAGCCGGAAAGGGACACGATGGCTCGCCGCAACGCGACACGCACCAGAGGCTCTGCCCTGGTGTAAAGCGACACGACCTGCGGGGGACACGGTGTCTGCAACGACTAACCCGCTGCTGCTCCCGCTCCTGGTGACGATGACCCTGCCGAGCGCGTGGAGCGCACTGACGATCGCCCGGCGCCGCTATGTCTCCTTCCACGCCTGGGTGCAGCACGCCCGTGCGGGGCGGCTCATCGGCAGCCTGCTCACGGAGGCGCGGGCGGCCCCGGAGATCCGGGTGCACGGCGTGGGTCCGTTCCTGCTGCGGCACTTCCGTTCCATGGCGGAGGCCGCGGAGGAGGAGCAGGCGCGCCTGGCGCGGCTCGCCGCCCGGACGGGTCTGTTCGCGGCGGCCTGGACCGGCCTCGCCACGGTGGCGACGTACGCGACGCTGGGCGGGCTGATGCTCGCCGGGGCGATGGCGCTCTCCGTGGCGGGCACCGCCGTCATCGCGATCCGCACCGGCGCCTCCAATCTCGACACTCTCGTCGTGGAGATCAACTCCCTGCACGAGGACGCCCTGTTCGTCGGCGACCTGGAGCGGCTCTTCGTGGAGGCGGCGCAGCGCGCGATCCCGGTCGGCGGCGCCGAACTCCCCGCGGATCCACGGGAGATACGGTTCGAGAACGTCACCTTCCGCTATCCGGGGGCCTCGGGCAAGGACGCGCTCAGCGACATCTCCCTCACCCTGCCCACCGGGAAGATCGTCGCCCTCGTGGGCGAGAACGGCTCCGGCAAGACCACGCTGGTCAAGCTGCTCGCGGGCCTGTACGCGCCGAAGGGCGGCCGGATCCTGTGGGACGACGTCGACGCGGCGAGCGCGGACCGGCATCAGTTGGCGGAACGTATCGCGATGGTGGCGCAGGACTTCAAGCGCTGGCCGTTCACGGCGCGCGTGAACATCGCGATCGGCCGGTCGTCGGTGCCGCTCACGGACGACCGGATCGGCGACTCCGTCGGGGAGGCCGGTGCCGGGGACGTCGTGGCCGATCTGCCGCGCGGACTCGATACGTTGCTGGCCCGCGCGTTCACCGGCGGGCACGAGCTTTCCGGTGGTCAGTGGCAGCGGCTCGGCATCGCGCGTGCCGCGTACCGGCGCGGCAGCATCCTCATCGTGGACGAGCCGACGGCGGCGCTCGACGCCCGCGCCGAGCTAGAGGTCTTCGAGAAGATCCGGGCCCTTGCCGGAACGGGCCAGACCGTCATCCTCATCACCCACCGCCTGGCCTCCGTGCGCCACGCGGACCTGGTCCACGTCCTGGAGGGCGGCCGCCTGGTGGAGTCGGGCTCGCCCGACGAGCTCCTGCGGACGGGTGGTGTCTACGCGGAGCTGTACGCCTTGCAGGCCGACCAGTTCACGGCGAAGATCCCCTCACCGAACGGACACGCCGAGCGCTGAGGCCCAAGGCCCAAGGCCTGAGGCCTGAGCGCTGAGGGCCGTGCCCGGCCCGGGCCTACGCGGCGACGGCTATCTCGGCCAGATCGGCCAGATCCGTCACCGCGGTCGCGGCGGGACGGCGCACGATCACCAGGAAGGCGTCGGAGGCGAGGTCCATCACGACCTCCGCCTGCTGCCCCTCCGTACGGCGGGCCCGCGCGAACTCCTCCGCGGGCCACGATCCTCGCGACCCACCGGCCGGAAAGCGTTCAAGTACCACTCGACTGTTCATCATTGTCCTTCTGCTCCCCCGTTGGCAGTCCTCGTAGGACTCTTTCGAAGTAGAACGCGCCGAGGGGCCTGAAAGACTCGCAACGTGACGTACCTGACACCGAGTTGTGTCAGTTCCTCACAACTCGTACTCGTCGTGATACCGCAGTCGGCTGCTGCCCGCCGGAGCCCCGAGCCCAGTCGAGCGGCCCTTCGGCTCCTCCCACTCCTCCTGTCGGCCAAGGACGGTGAGATCGAGGAAGCTGGAGTACGAGGCGATCCAGTCGAGGCCGCGGTCGTACGTCGAGTACGTGTGGAAGACGCGGTCCCCGTCACGCAGGAAGCAGCTGAGGCCGGGCTGTTCGTAGGAGCCTTCGCCCTTGTCGACGGTGGCGTCGAAGTCGTGGTTGAAGTCGCTGTCGTTCGAGGAGTACCACGGCACCGTCCAGCCCATCCGCGCCTTGAAGGGCAGGATCTTGGTGAACGGCGCACGGGAGACGGAGATGAAGTTCGTGCCCCGGGCCCGCAGATGCGCGAGGTGCCCGATCTGGTCGATGAACGCCGAGCAGCTGCGGCATCCCGCGTCCCACTCCGGGGCGAACATGAAGTGGTAGACGATCAGTTGGGCGTCTCCGGCGAAGAGGTCGAACAGCGTCGCCTTGCCGTCGGAACCGTGGAACAGATATTCCTTCTCGATCTCGACCATCGGAAGCCGGCGCCGCTCGGCGTTGAGCGCGTCGCGCGCTCTGGTCTCCGCCTTCTCCTTGGCGAGCAGGTCCTTGCGCGCGGCGAGCCACTCCTCGCGCGTGACGATGTCGGGAAGTCCCATGATCCGTCAGTCCCTCCTGCGGACCCGCCCCTCGGATCCGTACTTCTGAGAGGGGTGACCTGCGGGATCGTCGGAACTCATCGGTCGCGGCGGAGAATCTTCCAAAGAATCCAGAAGAATCTGGGGTGGCGCCGGTATCCGACACCGGGCGCCTGATGCGGGTGCGGGTGCGGTCCGGCGAATCCGTGGTGAGCAGGTTCGCGTCCAGGGCGGGCGCTCCAGGGCGGGCGGAAGCCAATCCCCGGTAGCCGCCCGACCCCGGTAGCCGCCCGGCCCCGCTCACGCCCTCGGTCCTTGTGGTCAGCCCTCGTACTCCTGGATGCGTCCGCCGTGGCCGCGGTCGATCAGGGCAGGAAGTTCGGCTTCCAACTCCGCGACGATTTCCGGCACATCGAGGGTCAGCAGTCGCCGGTCGCGCATCAGGATCCGTCCGTCGACGATCGTCGTGGTGACATCCGACGAGCGGGCGCTGTGCACGAGCGTGGCCGCGAGGTCGTGCACGGGCCGGGTGTGCGGCCCGTCGAGGCCTACGAGGACGATGTCCGCACGGCGGCCCGGCGCGAGGCTGCCGATGTCGTCCCCCAGGCCGACGGCCCGCGCGCTCTGCAGCGTGGCGTGGTCGAGGGCCTGGCGTGCGGTCAGCCACGCCGGGTCGCGCCGCGTGGACTTCTGCACGAGCGCGGTGAGCGTCATGGACTCCCACACGTCCAGGGTGTTGTTCGACGCGGCGCCGTCCGTGGCCAGGCCGACGGGGATGCCGATCTCACGCAGGGCGCGCACCGGCGTGGTGTCCCAGCCGAACTTGAGGTAGCCGCGGGGCGCTGACGCGACGGCGACGCGCCCCGTGCCCTCCTTGAGGAAGGGCAGGTCGCGGTCGAGGATTCCGGTGCCGTGCGCGATGAGGACGTCGACGTCGAGCAGTCCTGTGCGGTGCAGGGTCTCGATGGGGGTGCGGCCGTGGCGGTCGAGACTGTGGTCGGTCTGGGCGCGGTTCTCCGCCGCGTGCAGATGGACCATGAGGCCGTGCTCGCGGGCGAGCTCGGCGGTCGCGGCGAGGTCCGTGTCGTCGACGGTGTACGGGGCGTGCGGGGCGAGCGAGGTGGTGATGCGGCCGTCGGCTGCGCCGCGCTGCCTCAGCGCGAACTCCAGCGAGGCGGCGCGTCCCTCAGGTCCCTGCGAGGAGAAGAAGGCCGCGCCGAGATTGGCGCGAAGTCCACTCCGGTCGACGACGTCGGCGACGGTGTCCATCGCGAAGTAGTGGTCGGCGAAGGTCGTCACTCCGCCACGGATCATCTCGGCGCAGGCGAGCCGCGCGCCGAGTCCCACGACCCGCTCGGTCAGATTCGACTCGATGGGCCAGATCCAGTCGTTGAACCACTCGTGCTCCGGCAGATCCTCGGCGATGCCGCGCAGGGCCACCATCGGCGTGTGCGTATGGCAGTTGATCAGACCCGGCAGGGCCACCTGGCCACGCCCGTCGATGTGCTCGGCGGCCTGGAGTCCCGCGACCACGGGGGTGGCGGTGACGGATTCGATGCGACCGTCGCGTACGACGATGGCCGCGTCGTCGAGAAAGCCGATCTGGCCCTGTGAGTCGTGGACGAGGGCCGTGCAGCCCGTGATGACGAGGTCGGCGGGGCCGTGCGCGGGGGGCGGCGTCATCTCTTCACGGTACGGGGAGTGCGCATCCCGTACCCTGTCGCGTCGCCCGTTTCGCGAGCACGCTGATGTCAACTACCCGCCGCGCGATTACAGTTGGAGCCCGTCATGCTCCTCGGCACGTGGAACCTGGAGAACCTCTACCGGCCCGGCGGCAGGTTCGGGCCCAAGGACAAGGCCGCGTACGAGGCGAAGCTGGCCTCGCTCGCCGCGACGATCAAGGCGCTGGACCCGAGTGTCCTCGGCGTGCAGGAGGTCGGCGACCCGGAGGCCCTCACGGACCTGGCCGGGATGCTGGAGGGCAACTGGCACACCACGCTCTCGGAGCACGCGGACGAGCGAGGCACCCGCGTCGGCTTCCTCAGCTCGCTCCCGGTCTCGGTCGTGGCCGACGAGGACCGCTTCCCCGCACCGCTGCGGCCTGTGCAGATCAGCGACGCGGGCAAGCCGGTGGCGCGGGCGGGGCGCGGGGTGCTCGCGGTGACGGTCTCGACGCGCGCCTTCTTCTTCGACGCGGCCGTCTGCCATCTGAAGTCGAAGCTGCTCTCGTACGGCGGTGGCCGGTTCCAGCCGCGGGACGAGGGAGAGCGGGCCCGCTTCGGGGCGTACGCGCTGAACCGGCGCTCGGCGGAGGCCGCGCTGGTGCGTTCGGTGGCCGGCCGTCTCCTGCGGGGGGACGGCCGCGAGCACGATGTCGTAGTGCTCGGCGACCTGAACGACGAGGTGTCCGCGGCGACGACTCAGATCCTGCTCGGTCCGCCCGGCTCCGAGATCGGCACCCCGGGATTCGACCAGCCGGACAAAGGGGACGCGCAGCGGCTGTGGAACGTGGCGCCGCGCATCCCGGCCGAGCAGCGTTACTCCCGTATCCATGCGGGGCGCCGCGAGCTGATCGACCACGTCCTGGTGAGCCGCGGCCTTCTCGGCCTGGTCACGGCGGCGGGCACGGGCGTGCCCGGCTCGACGGCGACCGCGCTGCCGTCGGTGCGGGACGAGAATCCGGCGGTACGCAGGGACGCGAGGGGCTCGGACCACGCGCCGGTGTGGATCCGGATCGAGCGCTAGGGCCCTAGCCCCGGCCGGTCACGGCGATCCCGACCGCTGCTGCCGTCGCCGTCTGCTGGCGCTCCCATGCCTGCTGGAGCCGCAACGTGTCTTCGAGGACCGTGTCCTCGACCATGCGGCCCCAGCGGATCCTGGCCCACTGGATGCCCTCGTTCTCGTACAGGCTGCCGTCCGCGAGGGTCGCCTCGATGCGCAGCCGGACGACGACGTCGGTGTTCCAGGGCCAGCCCTTGACGACCACGTCGGTGAGGCTGAGCCGCATGCCGGGGATGCACCGGTTGGCCCGCTCGAACCAGTCGGCGAAAGCCGCGGGGCCGCGCAGTTCGGCGCCGAGGACGCCGTCGCCGATGAAGCGGAACCTCAGATCGGGGGCAGCCATGGCGACGGCGGGCCGGTAGTTTCCGCTGCCGTCGCCGGCGATGCGCCAGAGAGCTCGGACCTTGCGGCGGACGATGGCGTGGTACATCGGGGGCACCTCCGGTGACCGAGTGACGTGCGCGCGTGCGGCTCGCACGACCTACTCGCGCGTGTGGCTCGCACGACCTACTCGCGCGTGTGGCTCGCACGACCTACTCGCGCGTGTGGCTTGCACGATCGACTCGCACGTGTGGCTTGCATTTCACAAGGGACCATCCCTGGCAACCGTAAGCCGGTGAGCCGGTCCCTTGCAAATCACAAGCGAGTACCGTGGGCGCCATGAAAGGCGAACGCTTTGCCCGCATGCACTGCTCGGTGGCGCGCGCGGCGGCCGTGACGGCCGACCGGTGGACGGTGCTGATCCTGCGCGACCTGTTCCTGGGCCTGAACCGCTACGAGGACCTCCGCGCCGACCTGGGCATCGCGACGAACATCCTGGCGGACCGTCTCGAACACCTGACCGCCGAGGGCGTCGTGGGGGGGGGGGGGGGGGGGGGGCGCCCCCCCCCCCCCCCCCGGGGCCCCCGGCCCCCCCGCCGCGGCGCGCGGAA
>NZ_JBHVXJ010000013.1:0-22309 GCF_042881845.1 Streptomyces sp. NPDC058257 | reverse complement strand
CGGGGCCCCGGTGGGCTCGCCTCCCAACTGGGGGGCGGCGCGTCTCCACCCCGGCCCGGCGGGGGGGGGGGGGGGGCGCGGGGGTTACCCGCCCCGCCCGGCCCGCCACGAGTACGTACTGACACCCGCGGGCCAGGAGCTCTACGGCACCGTCCTGACCCTCATGACCTGGGGCGACCGCCACCGCTCCGACGGCGAAGGGCCGCCCCTGCTGCCCGTCCACGACACCTGTGGCCACCCTGCCGAGCCCCGCGTGACGTGCGCGCACTGCGGAGGGGAGCTGACCGCGGGGACGGTGACGCACACGCCGGGCCCCGGCGGGCGGACGGCGCCGGGGACGGCGCTTGTGCACACGGTGCTGCCCGCGGGCTGAGCCTCAGCCGCGCGGGACCACCGTCGAGAGCACTCCCGGCAGCGGATACCAGTCCGACGACACGATGGTGGCGTTGCCGCGCGCGAGCAGGGCGACGCGGTCCCGGGCCTGGGTCTCGGTCGCGTTCACGGAGTCGATGGCCGGGGCGACGTTGTGGGCGTCGGACATGACGACCAGATAGCGCCGGTCGGCGTACCACTTGGTGTCGATGGTGCCGCCCGCGTACTTGGACGCGTCCCCGTCGAACAGTACGAACCAGGGCCGGATCGCCGCGTCCGTGTACCGCCCGCGCGGGTCGCCCGCCTCGGCGCCGAGCACGGCGGGGAAGGCCGCGGCCTCACCGAGGCGCCCGGCCGCCGCGAGGTCGCGCAGATGCGTGGCGTACTCGCGGTCGGTCCACAGGGTGTCGAGCGGGTTGTTCTGCTCGACGGTGCCGGGAATGAGCTCGACGATGAACTTCCCCGCGAGGGCGCTCCGCTGGGGCCAGCCGTCACTCCGTACGGCCTCGTCGAGATTGGCGTGCCCTGCGGTGAGCTGTCCTGGGCGGTAGACGGCGTCGCCGAGCTTGCTGGTCAGGAGGGCGTCAAGGTCGGCGGGTCCGCGACCGTTCTTCCCCTGGAAGCCGTCCTTCAGCTCGACCTTCAGGAGGATGGGCCGGTGGCCGGGGTGGGCGTCGTGCCAGCTCTTCATGTCCGAGAGGCAGCCCGCGAAGCTCTGATCACGCGATTTGGTGCGCAATTCGGCCGGGCTCGTGGCGTTCTCGCAGTTGCTGTCGTTGCCGACCGGGTTACTGTGCGAGACCCGCCAGCCGCTGCCGAACACATTGGTCCACACGTCGAGTTCGAGCATCCCGGCGCCCGAGTCGAGCGCGTCGGCGAAGTACGGGAACTTCGACTTCTCATAGGCGTTGTGGACGCCGACACCGGTGGTGGAGGCGTACGGCGACTGCGGCGCCGGATCGTTGGCGGCGGACGCGGAACCACTCGCGGACCCGGCGGTTCCGAGCGCCAGCGCGCCGGCCGCCGCGACCGCCATCGCGAGGCCTGTCCCTGTCCCTGTCCCTGTACGTGCCCTCATGTCAGCTGTCCCCTCCACCGCTCCGGTCAATTCTGATGAAACGTATGGGAGTTGAGTGGCGTATGGGAAGACGGCGATTTACGGCAGAGGAGAGATATCCAGCCGTGCGGCCACGAGGGAAAGGGCGGGGGTCGCGGCGAGTCCGCTACCGTCTGCGCCGGTTATGGATCAACGTACTCAGAACACCGTCCGCTCGCGGAACCCGTAGAAACGCCCCGTAGAAACACCCCGTAGAAACTGATCTGCCCCCGCGGAACAGCCACAGAAAGGGATCAGCCCCCATGCCCCTCGCCCTCTCCCGCATCTCCCGCACCCGCCTCGCCGTGACCGCGTCCGTCGCCGCGGTGCTCGCCGTCGGCGCCCCGGCCGCGTACGCCTCGCTCGACACGGACACGACCACGCGCACGCCCGGCACGACCACCACGACCCAGGTGTCGCGGGGCGACGCCTATACGGAAACCCGCCTCCTCTTCGGGACCGAACGCCCGGACGGCGGACCCGATGTGACGGACAAGCAGTTCATGAAGTTCATCGATGTCGAGGTGACGCCGTCGTTCCCCGACGGGCTCACCGTGCAGGACGGCCGCGGCCAGTGGCGGGACTCGAACGGCAAGATCGAGCGGGAGCGTTCGTACGAGCTGATCCTGCTGTATCCGACGTCGCGGGCGCACAAGAGCGACGCCCTGATCGAGGAGATCCGCGAGGACTACGTGAAGAAGTACGCGCAGGACTCGGTGGCGCGGCTCGACGACAGGCTGCGCGTGGACTTCTGAGGCGCGCTCGCGCCGTCCGGGTCGGTCAGGCCACCGCGGTGAGCTCCGCGAGCAGCGCGTCGATGCGCTCCGCGTGCCGCCGCGGCAGGCGGCCCGTGTCGTCGACGTGCACCGCGCAGGCGGTCGTGGTGTCGACGAGGCGTTCGAGGGTGACCGCCACCTGCTCCGAGCCCGCGGAGTGCCGCGCCAGGGTGGGGAGCTCGGCGGCCGCGAGGTCGATCGCGGCACGGGCCTCGGCCAGCGTCCGGTAGGCATCGCGCCGCAGGGCCCAGCGGGCGGCACGGTGTTCGGCGTCGGCCGGGCCACCGTCGCGGGCGCCGCTCAGGACGTGGCGCAGGTAGGCGTGCGCGGACTCACGGGCGGCGGACAGCCGGTCCTGTACGCGGCCGCCGCGCTGCACCGGCCAGGGCAGATGCCCGACGAGCAGGACGATCCCGCAGGCGAGCAGCGTCTCGCCGATCCGCCCCCAGGAGGCCTGCGGCTCGCCGCCCACCATGACGAGGGCGAGGACGAGGACGGTGACGACGGCGGTCTGGGCGGCGAAGTGCCGGGTGGCGACGGGGATCAGCGCACCGCACACGGCGACGACGGCGACGAGCCCGGCGGGCCGCGGCAGCAGGGCGGCGAGCCCCGCGAAGAGGACGGCGCCCAGGACGGTGCCGAGGGCGCGGCACAGGACGCGCGAGACGAGCGGCCCGAGGTCGGGCTTGACCAGGAAGACGGCGGTGGCGGGCAGCCAGTACCAGTGCGGGTGGTGCAGGGCCTGCGCGACCGCGGTGCTCGCCCCGAAGCAGAGCGCGACCCGCACGCCGTACTCGCGCCCGCCGGGGCCGATCGCCGTGCGCAGTACGTCGACGGGGCCGCGCCCGCGCCCGTGCGGGGGCCTGGCGGTGCCGCCGTCGAAGGCCTCGGCGGCGTGCAGCAGCGCGTCGTCGAGGGCACGGAGCCCGGCGCCGGAGCGGGCGGGCGCGGGCAGCGGCCCGCAGGGAACGCCGTCGCGGATGGCCGCGGCGAGGCGGCGCGGGCCCTCGCCGGCACGCTCGGGGAGCGGCTCATCGGCCCAGGCGAGCGCCGTCGCCGCCTCGCCGAGCGGCAGCGCGGCACGGTACTGCGCGTGCAGCCGCCGCTCGGCCGCCGAACTGGCGCGCCGCCGAAGACGCGGCCCCGAGAGGGCGTCCTGTGCCTGGTCGAGTGCGGCGGTGAGGGCGGCACGGCGGGCGGTCGAGTCGGGGGTGCCCGCGGAGTCCAGGAGCGAGGCGACAGCTTCGTACACGGCGCAGACGGCGGCACGCTCGCCGTCGAGGCGATAGGGAAGTCCGCCACCGGCACCGCCACCGGCCCACCCGTTGCCGGGCGAGGGCGAAGGCAGCAGGAGTCTCAGCAGGAGCAGCCACCCCGCCCCGGCGAGAAAGAACAGCGCGCGCTGCCACCCGGGCTCGGGCAACGGCATCCCGGCCCCGATGGCGGCGGCGACGAGCAGCTGCGTGCCGCCGGCCGAAGCGACGGGCCCGACGGCGCTGAAGGCACCGGCGAGCAGGCCGAGCACCGCGAACAGCAGGGGCAGCGGATACGACCCTCCGACGCGATCGGCGACGTAGGCGCCCAGGAGCATCCCGCCCGCGCCCGCGAGCGCGGGCGCCCCGAGCCGCCGGACGGCGACACGCCGACTCCCCGGCCTGTCGTTGATCCCGGCCAGCATGGCCCCGAGCGCGGCCACAACCCCCAGGGAGACCCGCCCGGCGACCACACCCGCGCAGAGCGACGGCCCGGCGGCCAGCGCACCCCGCACCACGGCGTGCCACGGCACGGGCCCACGCTGCGTACGCAGGGCATGACCGAGCCAGGGCGGAAGGGAAGCTGCAGCGCGCGGGATCACCGGGTTCACATGCTCCTGTCGTCATCGGAACGGGTACGCGTTCGGAACAGGTACATGTTCGGAACGGGTACGTATACCGCCGGACGACATCGGCCTGGGCTTGTGGTCAACGGTAAACGGTGTTCTTGGAGAGGAAGGAACAGACGTATTTCCGTGATGTGACGCTTGGTGGGCGTCCTGTGAACAACCGGATCGCGCCAGGGCCTAGTTGTCCGGCTCAAGGCGCTGAAGAGCGAACGACATCGCACCGCTCACGGCGGCAAACCGGTCAGTCAGCCCGAGGCGGCCCTGCGCGTCACGGCGTACGCCGCCCCGCCTGTGTCCCGAGCATCCCGCGCCGCGACGCGGAGTCAGCCGCCCGGTCGCACGCGGTGGCCGCCGAAGCGAGATCATGCGGAGACGATGAACAGACCCAAGAGGGCGGATTCGGTGGAACACCTCGTTCCTGAACAGGCGCTTTCCGCGTACCAACAGGCCCTGCGGGAGCGGCTCCTCGCCGCTCCCGTGGTGCCCGCGCCCGAGCCCTGGCGGCTCGTCTTCGGATACAAGTACGGCGTCCCTGTCGGCGGACTCCTCGGGATCGGCTTCGCGTCGCACCCGGAGAGCGGCCATGACCTGGTGATGGTCGTCTCCCATGACGGTCACGGTCTCTTCGACGCCGTCACCGGGGAGAAGATCGCCAGGGACCGCGACCCCGACGACGAGGACAGCACCCCCGACGCGGTCGCTGATCTGACCTGCCCCGGACTCGGACCGATCGCAGGCAGCCGCGTACGCATCGCAGGGCTCTTCGGCGGAGGGCTGCACACCACTACAGAGGACGGCTGGACCCTGGAGGCACTCACCCCGTCCTGGCCCAACGATCGTGTGATCCTCTCGGGCGACGGCGGACTCCCCCACTCCGGCCCGCACGGAGAGGAGTGGTGGCACATCTTCCACTCCACGTACTCGGAACTTCGAGCCTTCGGCTTCTCTCCGTCCGGAGAGACGATCGCCGTCGCGACGAGCAGTGACGTATCCCTGTGGACCCGCCGCCCCGAGCACAGCGAAAGCCGCAGCCCTCAGCCCTGACCGGCCAGCGACGCGGGCCCGCGACCACAGGACCCGAAGGTCTTCGGGCACGGCTCGACCTGAATCATCAAGCCGTGTTCGCAGACCTCGCCTATTGCCCCAGGCTGATCTAGTCACTGCCCCAGGCTGATCCAGTCCACGTCGATGCCGTAGTCCTGAACGAGTTCCTCAAGGCCGCCCCGGTAGCCCTTGCCGCCAAGGACGAACTCCCAGTCCCCACTGGCCCTTTTACGGAAGGAACCGAGTACCAATGCGGTTTCGACCGGTCGTCCGTCCGAGACCTCAAGCCGTCCCAGCTCCGACATCGCCGGATCGAGCAGCCGGATGCGGGCGTCTGTGAAGCCGGAGAGATCCGCGTCCGGGTTGACCTCCGGATCGATGGCCGCCACCAGCACGAACCGATCGGCCTCCGCCGGCAGCCCGTCGAAGGCGACACAGATCGCGGCCTTGTCAGGTCCCGCCGCGGGAAGGGCGCGCACGGAGCCATCGGGAGTCTGTGGGTTGTTGTAGAAGACGAAGTGCTCGTCGCTGAGGACGCGATCGCCATGACAGACGAGCGCGCACACGTCCAGGGCGACGCTTCCGGTCCACGACATTCCCAGGACGTTGTAGTCGTCCGGGAGCCGAGTGTTCGGCTCCGGAGGGGTCGGCTGCGGTGAGGTCCGACGACCGCCCTCTCCCAAGCGTCCGCGCAGTCCGTGACGGTGCAGCAGGTCGACGAGTTCCGTGCCCGAGATGAGTTCCAGCGGCTTGCCGTTGGCGAAGGTATGCGAGCCGGGGCCGAACCCGGACGTCGTCACCAGGACGCCCTTGTTCGCGCCGGCGCCCTGCGCGGTCCCGTACAAGTCACGCACGGCGGTGGGCGGCACCGTGTTGCGGTAGCGCTTCACCTGTACGACGATCTTGCCGCCTCGGATGGGTGCCGGATCCAGCGCGTCGACGTCCACCCCGCCGTCGCTTGAGCGCTGGGTCGTCACTGCCTGCATCCCCATGGCGCGGAAGAGGTCAGCGACGAGATTCTCGAATTCCACCGGATCCATGTCGTACAGGTCCGGTTCGTCATCGCTGCCGTGGGCGACAACGCGGTTCCCGACGTCTTGCGGCCGACGGCTCGGCCGTACCGGTGTGAGTTGGTCCGGCCTTGTCGAGAGCTGCCCCCTCAAGGCCCCGGCCAGGCAACTGCCCGCATCCACCTGCGCCAAGCGCAGGTCACGGAACGAAGTGCGTGAGGCCATGACCGTCGCGAGGAAGATGTGGCCCGGTCGGCCCGTCGTGGGGTCGTGCCCATCGACGAATCCGTTCAGGGCCACGGACTCCAGCGCACCCTGTTCGTCCGCGGCGAAGAGCTCGTGCAGGACGAGCAGCATGCACTGCGCGAGAACCTCCTTGTACAGGGCCCGACGCTGGCTTTCCGGGCGGGGGGATTCCTTGTCCTGGTCGATCCCGAACATGTACCGGACGGACTTGATCGCGGGGACGATGTCGTAGGCGGGCAACTCCCAGTCGAGCACCAGCTGGCGGGCAGCGGAGTCGTACGCCGCCGCTACCTGTCGCGGGAAGGCTTCAGGCCACGCCGTCGACGAGAAGAGAGCAGCCGAGAAGTACTCGACCGCGGAGTCGGGGTCTCGGCGCGTCACGCCTTCGGATATCGCGACCACGCCGGCGTTGTGCTCACGCACCTCGGCCAGCTGGGAGTCGACCCACTGTCGGTACTCACCCTGATACGCGGCCAGTTGCCGCTGTCGGTGAGTCTCCGCCGCTTGTGCGGCCCGCAGGTCCTGTTCGAACCGCGCCCGCGCCTCGGCCTGCGCATTGGCCCGGCGACTCGCGGTCCAACCACCCTGGGCTTGGTACTGACCGGCATCGGGCATGGGCGTCGGCTGCGCCAGCGCCCCTGGAGCGAAGGGCGGAACGTCCTCGGCCCGCATGAGTGAGGAGTCCCTGAAAGCCGGAGCGTCGCAACCTGAGGCAAGAAGGCTCTGCAGTGCTGCTACCTCCGCGTCCAGATCCTCCGTGCGACGCAGCGCGTCCGCCTGCCTGTACTCGCGGTGGCTCTGAGCAGCTCGGCGCTGGTAGGCCCGTGCTTGCTGCGCTTCTTGCCTCCGCTGTCTGGCCTCGGCTTCCGACTGGCGCTGCTGCTGGCGTTGCACCTCAGCCCACGCGCCGACAAGACCGGTAGAACGACGACTCATTTGCTGCAGGCCCTCCCCAGGACATTGGCAGCCGAAGGACACTTCGGTTGTCCCCACAACCAACTGTGACGAGACGACTCTATCCAGCAACTGACGCTACGCATATGCATTCGTCAAAGGCGGGATGGAGATCCAACGCCCCAGGTCAACTCCCAGAAGCCAACCAAGAGCGCACCCCCCTCGCCCCCCACCCATAAGTCGGTGGATCGCAGAAAAGTCCCGCCGCCACGCCGTGAACCACGGGGTGGCGGCGGGACTTTTCTGCAAATGGCGTCGGCGGCCGCCACCCGGGGGGGGCCTTGTGGTCGGTCAGGGGGTGATCAGGTCTGTTACCGCGCCTACCGGGTCCTCGTCCGGCTCTCCCTCCGGCCACCAGTCGTCCTGTCCCGGCTCGCTTCGGTACGGGTACCAGCGGCCGTCCCGGCCGTAGCGGAGCTGGAGGGAGCCGGAGGCGTTGGTGAGGCGGTTGTGGTGGATCGTCATGCGGGGGAGGTCCGCGGTGATCAGGGCGCCCCGGGCCCGGTCGAAGGGGCCCGCCGGGGGGTCCCAGGGGGATTCGAGGAGCGCGAGGCCCTCCTCGCCGCCCTGGCGCCAGGCCGCCGCCGCTCGGGAGAGGTCGGCGGGGGTGTGGTCCACCGCCCTTGCCAGTTCGGCGAATTGGCGGCTGAAGCTGCGGCGGCCCGTGAGGCCGGGGTGGGAGGCGGCCAGGCGGATCGCGTCGTGCCAGGGGTCGGTCGCCGGGAGCGGGTTCGCGCCGGTGGTCAAGTACGCGTGAGCCCTGTTCGCCGCGTCCGTGGCCAGGAACTCCAGGGATGTGGGGTCGGGGGCACCCGGGAGGGAGGGGAGGAGCGGGGGCTCGCCCGGGTGGGCGGGGGGTGCGAGCGGGGGTGGGAGCGGCGGACGGCGGTCCGTTGCCAGGACGTCGCGGGCCAGGGTGCCGGGGAGGGATACGCCGGTCGCACCTGGTGACTTGGCGGCCTGCTCGCGGGCCGCCTGGTGCGCGTTGCGCTGGGCCAGCTCGTCGAGCAGCACCTGTTCGTCTCCGCCGCGCAGGAGGAGGAGTACGAAGGGGTCCGCGTCCAGCAGCCTCGCCGTCTGGTAGGTGAGCGCTGCCGCGTGCTTGCAGGGGCGGCCGTGGTCGGGGCATGTGCAGGACGGGACCAAGTCGCCTGAGCCTGGGAGGAGTTGAGTGCCGGACTGGTCCGCCGCCGCCACCAGTGCGTGCGGCATGTCCTTGTCCAGGAGCGCCGCGATGTGTGCCGGTTCGGTGGCCACCGCGTCCAGGAAGCTGTCCCAGTCCTCCGGTGTGAGGGTGCGCATGCGGATCTCGGCGCGGTAGGGGCGGGGGCGGCTGCCGTGTACGTAGGCCACGATGCGGCCCGGTGCGACCGTGATCGTGTCGACGTGCCCCTCACGGGCGTAGGCCCGCCCGCGCGCCAGGCGCCCCGCGTCGAGCGACGTCCCCTCCAGGGCGCCGATCCAGGCGTTGCCCCACCAGGAGGTGGCGAACGGGGCGTGGGGGTCGGGGTGTTGAGGGAGCGGGGGGAAGACGCGGCCGGTGTTGTTGGCGAGGCGGGCGGCGGTCATCCCGGCACCGCCGGTCGCCCCTGTCGCCCCTGTCCTGCCGGTCGCCCCTGTCGCCCCTGTCCTGCCGGTCGCGCCCGTCGCCCCCGTCCTGCCGGTCGCGCCCGTCGCCCCTGACCTGCCGGTTGCCCCTGTCGCCCCTGACCTGCCGGTCGCGCCCGTCGCGCCGGTCGCCCCTGTCCTGCCCGTGCGGCGGTCGGCGCCGCCCGTGCGACTGGAGCCGCTCGCCCCTGTGCGGTCGGTCCGACCGGTGCCGGCGCCGCTGTCGCCCCTCACGCCATCCTCCGCAACGACACCAGATCCGCCAGCTCCGCATCCGAGAGTTCCGTCAGCGCCGACTCGCCGCCGCCCAGTACCGCGTCCGCCAACGCCTGTTTAGCCGCGAGGAGTTCGGCGATGCGGTCCTCCACCGTGCCCTCCGTGATCAGGCGGTGGACCTGCACCGGCTGGGTCTGGCCGATGCGGTAGGCGCGGTCCGTGGCCTGTTCCTCGACGGCCGGGTTCCACCAGCGGTCGTAGTGGATGACGTGGCCCGCCCGGGTGAGGTTGAGGCCCGTGCCCGCCGCCTTGAGGGAGAGGAGGAACACCGGGGCCTCGCCCGACTGGAAGCGGTCCACCATCTCTTCCCTGCGCGGGACCGGCGTACCACCGTGCAGGAGTTGCGTGCCGATACCGCGCCGCGACAGATGCGATTCGAGGAGGCGCGCCATCTCCACGTACTGCGTGAAGACGAGCACCGCGCCGTCCTCCGCCAGGATCGTGTCCAGGAGCTCGTCGAGCAGTTCCAGTTTCCCCGAGCGGGAGCGGCCCCCGCGTGTCGCGATCTCGCCGTCCTTCAAGTACTGCGCCGGGTGGTTGCAGATCTGCTTCAGCGCCATCAGCAGCTTCATGACGAGGCCCCTGCGCGCGATGCCCTCGGACGCCTCGATGCGGGCGAGCGTCTCGCGTACGACCGCCTCGTAGAGCGATGCCTGTTCGCGGGTGAGCGTCACCGGGTGGTCCGTCTGCGTTTTCGGAGGCAGTTCCGGGGCGATGCCCGGGTCGGACTTCTTGCGGCGCAGCAGGAAGGGGCGGACCAGGCGTGCCAGGCGCGCCATCGCCTCGTCGTCCTCGCCGCCCTCGACCAGACGGGCGTGTCGTGCGCGGAACGATTTGAGGGGGCCGAGGAGGCCCGGCGTCGTCCAGTCCAGCAAGGCCCAGAGCTCGGAGAGGTTGTTCTCGACGGGGGTGCCGGTGAGGGCCACGCGTGCCGAAGAGGGGATCGTGCGCAGCGCCTTCGCCGTCGCCGCGTGCGGGTTCTTGACGTGCTGCGCCTCGTCCGCGACCACCAAACCCCATGCTTGGGCGGCGAGTTCGGGCGCACTCGTACGCATCGTTCCGTACGTCGTCAGGACGAAGCCGCCCTCGATGTCGCCGGTCAGGCTGCGGCCCGTGCCGTGGAAGCGGCGCACCGGGACGCCCGGCGCGAACCGCTCGATCTCCCGCTGCCAGTTGCCGAGGAGCGACGCCGGGCAGACCACGAGGGTCGGTTCGGGGCGGGCCCGGTGCAGGTGGAGGGCGATCAGGGTGACCGTCTTGCCAAGGCCCATGTCGTCGGCGAGGCAGCCACCGAGGCCGAGCGATGTCATCCGGTCCAGCCAGGCCAGGCCCTGGAGTTGGTAGTCACGGAGGGTCGCGGCGAGCTCGGGCGGCGGAGCGACGGGGTGCAGGTCGCCGGTCAGGCGTTCCCGCAGCCGGGCCAGGGCGCCGGTCACATCCACCTCGACCCGCTCGCCGTCCACCTCCGCCGCCCCGGTCAGCGCGACGGACAGCGCGTCCACCGGGTCCAGGAGGCCGAGATCCCTTTTGCGGGCCTTGCGTACGAGTTCGGGGTCGACCAGGACCCACTGGTCACGGAGGCGTACGACCGGGCGGTGCGCCTCCGCCAGGATGTCCATCTCCGCCTCGGTGAGAGGGTCCTGACTCCCGGCCCCGGCCCCATCGCCGTCTCCGTCACCGTCACCGCCGCCGGAACCAAGCGCCAACTGCCAGCGGAACTCAAGGAGTTGCTCGGTCTTGAAGAAGTCGAAGTTGTCCGCAGCCGTGCCGGGTGCGGGGCGCACGACGGCCGTCGCGGTCAGTCCGCGGATCAGTTCCCTGGGCCAGTGGACGGCCACCCCCGACGCGCCGAGCCGGGTCGCCGCCACTCCGAGGAGTTCGTACAACTCGCCCTCGCTCAGCGGCAGTACATCGGGGCGCGGCCGTTCCAGGAGGCGGGCCAGCGGTGACCATACGCGGGCCGCCCGCCGCACCGCGAGCAGGGTGTCCACGCGGGCACGCGGGCCGAAGTGGTCGGCTCCGGACCAGAGTTGGGCCGCGTCCGTGACGAGAGTGGGGTCGGCGAGGCTGTGCACCTGCACGACGGCCGCCGCCGGGCTCGCCACGCTCTCGCCTGAACCGCCGTCCCGGTCACCGGACGTGGCGTCGCGCACATCGTCCGAGGCCCCGTCGAACACCTCGTGCGCCTGCAGGTCGAGCCGCAGCGACACCCGCACCCCGGCGTCCATCCCGGCCGCCGCCTCCGCGGCCCATTCCCGCGCGCCCGGCAGCCGCTGCGGCTCGCGCGCGGCGAAAGGCGCGCCAACCGCGTGCGCCGCGGCTGGCGTACGCGGCAGGGTGTCCACCACCGCGTCGACGAAGGCCCTGACCAGGGCGAGCGGCTCGGGAAGCAGGAGGGGCTTGCTGCCGGGCAGCGGTACGGCGTGCGCCTCCGCGGGCAGCGCGGCGGCGATCGCCCGCAGCTGCGTGACATCGGCGGCGTCCAGCGGCCCGGCCCGCCACGCGTCCAGGTCGCCGCCGGTCAGGCCGGGCAGCAGCCTGCCCCGCGCGGCCAGGTGCAGGGCGTGCCGGGCGGCAGCGGCCCAGCAGGCCACCGCGGGGTGCGCGGGCCCGGCGCGCAGCAGGAGCGGGGCGGCTTCCGCGACCGGCAGGATCAGCGCGGGGACGGTACGCGTACGGACGCCCTTGCCGTGGGGGCGTACGACCGCGATCTCACCCCGCGTCGCGCCGGGCAGCTCCCCGCCCTCATCGGGCTCAGACCCGGCCCCAGCCCCGGCCCCAGCGCCGAAAAGCCCGGCGGGCGGCTCTCCCTCCGGCGCCCAGAACGCGATCCGCCCCTCCCTCGGCACCTCAGCCGGCAGGAAGACAGCGGCACAGGAGCGCACCAGCTCCCCGAACCGACCGGTAGGAGGCAGGGACGGGGACGGAGGCACGGCGGTGGCGGCATCAGTGGCCGCGACAGCCCCTGCCATCACGTTCACCACACCGCTCACCCTCAGTCACTGGCACATCATCCACATCATTCCCGCACGCCAGCCTAGGCCAGCGGCCGGGTCACCCGCCCCGGGACGGGTGCCTGCGGGACCCCGGGCGAAATCCGGATGCGCCGGGCCGCCCGCCTCCCGCAGGATCAGGCCCATGCCCACCACTCACCGCACCGTCGTGCCCACCCTCTTCCCGCCGCCCGGATACGCCCATGCCGCCCTCGTCGAGGCGGGCACCAAGCTCGCTTTCATGGCGGGCTCGGTGCCGCTCGATCCCGAGGGGAACCTCGTCGGGGAAGGTGACGTGGTGCGCCAGACCCGGCAGGTCGTCGACAACCTCGACGAGGCCCTGCGTGCGATCGGCAGCGACCTGACGCAGGTGGTGGCCAGCACGGTGTACGTCGTGAGCGACGAGCCCGGCCCGCTGAGCGAGGCGTGGGAGGTCGTCCGCGCCTCCGACCTGCTCGCGAAGGGGCCGCACACCTCGACACTGCTCGGCACCACGTGTCTCGGCTACGCCGGTCAGCTGGTGGAGATCACCGCCACGGCCGTGGTCCCGGACGCCGTGGTCCCGGAGGCCGCGACCCAGGGGGCCGCGACCCAGGAGTAGGCCGTCACCCAGGAGTAGGCCGTCACCCCCTGGTCAGAGCGCTTCAGCCCCGCGCCCTGCTCGCGAGCCCAAGGGCGTACTGCGGCCACCACTGCCCCGCCCGCGGCCCGCCCCGGCAGGTTCCGTCGGACTCGCCGGGGCGCTTGATCCACAGGTAGGCGTCGAGCGCGGGGACGCCGGTGGCGGTGGTGGGCGGGGTGCCGAGGGCGCGGCCGGGCGGATTGCACCAGGCTTCGCCACCCCCGCCGGTATAGGGCCCGTTGCCGTTGCGGCTGCTGTCGACGACGAAGTGCTTGGCGCCGCCGAGTGCTCGGACGAGGCGTTGTCCGTACGCCGAACTGGCATCGTTCGTCTGGTAGTTGGACACGTTGACGGCGAAGCCGTCGGCCTTGGCGATACCGGAGTATCGCAGCGGGGCGACCAGGCGGTTCTCGTCGGGGATCCAGCCCGAGTTGCCCGCGTCGAGATAGACCTTGGTGTGCGGGCGCGCCTTGATGCGGTGGACGGCGTAGGCGAGAAGGCCGTACCGCTCGCGGGCGTCGGCCTTCGCGCAGCCCGCGATCTTCTGCGCGACGGCGTCCGGTTCGACGACGACGTACGCGGCGCGGTCACCGATGCCCGCGGCGAACTCGTCGATCCACCGCCGGTACTCCCCCGCGCTCCCCGCCCCGCCTCCGGAGTAGTCACCGCAGTCGCGGTGCGGGATGAAGTACGTGACGAGTACCGCGGTCCGGCGCGCCGCGGCCGCCGCCTCCGTGGCGGCGCGGACCACCGGGCCCGGCCCCGGGCTGTGCAGCCACACGGCTTGCGGGCGCCCGGCGATGCGCTCGATGAGGCGGGCGTCGGCGGTCCGGCCCTGGCGTCGCCACGCGGTGGCCTGGCGGGCGGCGTCGCTGCCCGGCTCGACCCAGAAGGCGGCGCCGGGGGCGGCCGTGGCCGGTTGGGCCGCGAGAGGGGAGGCGGTGGGGGCCAGCGGGGAGGCGGAAGGCGCCAGAGCGGAAGCGGCGGGCGCCAGAGAGGAGACGGAAGGCGCCAGAGCGGAAGCGGAAGGTGCCAGAGCAGAGACGGAAGGCGCCAGAGGGGAAGTCGCCGCGGGTGCGGGCCCTTCGTCGTCGCGCGGCGCGGCACCGGCCGCCTCCGCGCCACCGGACGCCGCCGCGCTCAACAGGAGCGCGGCGGCGAGAAGCCGGGCGAGGCGGGGGCCGGCACCCCCAGGGCGGGGACGGGCTCGGCCGGGTGATCGGAAGGGCGGCTGCGACACCGGGCACCTCAAGTCGCTCGGCACCGGATGGGCCCGGCGCATTCCCCGGAGTCTGCGGTCGCCGGGCCCCCGCGGGGCCTCGTACACCGCCGGTCAGGCGGCAGATCACCCGAAGAATCACTCCGACGGCGGCGCCCAAGTGCGAGTCTTCGGCAGGGGTTTGGCGTAACCACCGGCGCGGCTCGTGGTCAGACCGAGTCCGACGAGCGACTCGGCGAGCTTCACCGCGGCGGCCACCCCGTCGACCACGGGCATGTCGAGGGCGGCACCGACCTTCTCCTGCAGCCCGGTCATCCCGGCGCAGCCGAGCACAAGGACCTCGGCCCCCGCGTCGCGGGCCCGCTCGGCCGCGGCGAGGAAGGCGCGGACGGTGGCCTCGGAGTCCCCGAGGTCGAGGACTCCGAGCCCGGTTCCGATCACGGCGGCGCAGTTCTGTGCGACGCCCGCCGCGTGCAGGCTGTCCTCGATCTGGCCGCGCGCCCGGTCCAGGGTGGTGACGACGCCGTACCGGCGGCCGAGGAGACAGGCCAGATGCGCGGCGGCCTCGGTGATGTCGACGACCGGCACGTCCAGGAGCTCCCGGGCGCCCTCGCGTCCGTGCTCGCCGAACCCGGCCATGACCACGGCGTCGTACGGCTCCTGCTCCGCGCGCAGAGTTCCGCGCAAGGTGTCGAGGACGGCGGCCGCCGAGAGATAGCTGTCGAGCCACCCCTCGGCGGACTCCGGCCCCCAGGCGGGCGTGAGTCCGGTGATCGTGGTGCCGGGGGCTGCCGCGTCCCGGGCGCCGCGCACGATCTCCTCGGTCATCGCCTGTGTCGTGTTGCAGTTGGTGACGACGATGCGCACTAGCCCTCCACCGTGTCCGTGAGCGCCGCGGTCCGCTCGGCGCGGCACAGCACGGCGTAGAGCAGCGCGGCCGTGGCCGTGCCGATGAACCAGGAGTACGGCGCGACGTAGTCGAAGAACGGCACGAGAGCGCACACGGCCGCGAAGCCCGCCGTCGGCACGAAGGCGGCGAGCGCCTTCGGGTTGACGCCCTTCTTGTAGTAGTACGCCGATCCCGGCTCGGCCTTGAAGAGCGCTTCGGCGTCGATGCGCCCGCGCTTCACCCAGAAGTAGTCGACCGCGATGATCCCGAACAGCGGCCCGAGGAAGGCGCCGAGGCCGCCGAGGAAGTAGTTCACGACGGTGGGGTTGGAGTAGAGGTTCCACGGCGTGACGAGGAGCGCGGCGACCGTGGAGATGATCCCGCCGATCTTGAAGGTGATCCTCTGCGGCCAGACATTGGCCAGGTCGTACGCGGGCGAGACGAAGTTGGCCACGATGTTCACGCCCATCGTGGCGACGGCGAAGGTGAGCGCCCCGAAGATCAGCACCCAGGTGTTGCCGATCTCGGCGACCAGTTCGGCGGGGTCGGTGATGGCCTTGCCGAAGACCTCCAGGCTGCCCGCGGTGACGATGACGGAGAGGATCACGAAGGCCGTGGAGTTGATGGGCAGACCCCAGAAGTTGCCGCGCTTGACGGTGCGGTAGTCGGGGGCGAAGCGCGAGAAGTCGCAGAAGTTGAGCATCAGCGTGCCGTAGGTGGCGAGGATGAGCCCGATGGCGCCGAACCACTGCCGCACCTGCTCACCGGTGGAGACCGGGTTCGGGGTGCTGGTGAGTGAGATGGTCCAGCCCGCCTTCCAGAGGATCCAGACGGCGAGGGCGATCATCACGACCCAGATGGCGGGCCCGCAGAAGTCCTGGAACTTCCGTACGGATTCCATGCCTCGGGTCATGATCAGCCCCTGCACCAGCCAGAGGGCGACGAACGAGCACCAGCCGAGGGCGTGCAGGCCGAGGAAGGAGTGCTCGGTCCAGGCGTCGAGCCCCGGGAAGGCGGCGATCAGCATGACGTTGACCGCGATGGAGGCCAGATAGGTCTGGATTCCGTACCACATGATGGCGATCACGGCCCTGATCAGGGCGGGGATGTTGGCGCCCCAGACACCGAAGCTGATGCGGCTGACGACGGGGAACGGCACGCCGTGGCGCTGGCCGATGCGCCCCATCATGTTCATCCCGACGTAGATGAGCAGGAAGCCGACGAGGAGCGAGGTGAAGATCTGCCAGACGTTGAGGCCGAGGACGAGCAGACCGGCCGCGAAGGTGTAGTTGCCGAGGTTGTGGACGTCCGACATCCACAGGGCGAAGAGGTCGAAGACCTTCCACTTGCGTTCGGCGGAGGGGGCGAGGTCTTCGTTGGTGAGGCGGGGATCGGGCACGAAATCGGTCGCGGCGCCTGGGGTGTCGGCGGCGTCGGCGCGCTGGGTGAGGGACACGGGGCCTCCTGCGAAGGGGGACGGAGGTGCGGCGCGCTTTGGTATACCAAAGTTTGGTATACCAAAGATTCCGTCATGCTCCCGCCCCCGATGGCGCCCGGCAATGTCCGTACGGTTACGAATCGGTAAATCGATGCGGGGTTCGGCAATGATGGACACCATGACGACCGTGGAACAGCCGCTGGCCGCCGTACGTGAACGCGTGCTCGCCGGGCTACGGCAGGAGATCATCGCCGGACGCCTCGGCCCGGGCGACCGCCTGGTCGAACGGGAGCTCGCCGAGCGCCTCGGGGTGTCCAGGGTCCCGGTCCGCGAGGCGATCCGGGCCCTGGTCGCCGAGGGCTTTGTCACCTTCGAGACCCCGCGCAGAACGGTGGTCCGCCGCCTCACCCGTACCGACGTGACCGAACTCTTCGAGCTGCGCGAGGCGTTGGAGGTGTTCGCGGCGGGGCGTGCGGCGCAGCGCGCCACGGAGGAGGGCCTCGCGGAGTTGTCCGCCCTGCTCGACAGCGCCGCGAAGGCGACGCGTACGGCGGACGCAGAGGCGATCACGGACATCAACACGCGCTTCCACGACCGCGTCCTGGCGATGGCGGGCAACGGACTGCTGACGTCGGTCATGGAGCCGGTGGACGGACGGCTGCGGTGGATGACGCGGCGGAACGAGGAGTGGACGCACCTGCTCGCGGAGCACCGGGAGTTGTACGAGGCGGTGGCCTCGGGGGATGCGGAGCGGGCACGGAGCGTGGCACTGGCCCATGTCAGGACCAACTACCGGTCGACTGTGCGGCATCTCTTCGGCGAGGAGGAACAGGACTAGCCCCCGGCCCCGCCCCTTCCCGAAAACCGCGCCTGCGCCCCGGACCTACCCGGACCTACCCGGACCTACCCGGGGCTCCGCCCCAGACCCCGTACAAGCTGTCCTCAACCGCCGCACAGGGTGAGCCCGTTCAGCCCGCCCGGCGATCGAGGACGAACTCGGCGAAGCCGGTGACGACGGTCCGCGAAGCCCCGGTGCAGCCGAACCGCACCCCGCCCGAACCCTGGCTCCGCCGCGCTACCCGGCCCGCAGACCCCGCATACGCCCGTACGCGTACACACACCCCGCGAGCGCCAGATCCGAGAGCAGCATGAAGCCGATCGAGTACGAGCCCTTGGCGCTGTAGATCGCCCCCATGACCAGCGGCGGGACGAAGCCTCCCAGGCCTCCCATCGCCCCCACGATTCCCGTCACCGAACCGACCTGCGCCTGGGGCGTCACCTGCGAGACGAGCGCGAAGACGGCGCCGCTCGCCGTGCCGAGGCCTGCCGCCATGACCAGGAAGCAGATCGTGCCGCCCGGGTTCAGTGACGGCTCGAAGGCCTGCGCGATGGCGAGGACCGCGACGACGGCCAGCGCGGACGAGGTGACCGTCGCCGGGTGGATCCGGTCGGAGAGCCAGCCGCCGATGGGCCGGAAGACGACCGTGACCAGAGCGAACCCCGCGGCCTTCGTGCCCGCGTCCGTGGGCGAGAGGTCGTACCAGGTCTTCAGGTAGGTGGGCAGGTAGACCCCGAAGGCGACGATGCCGCCGAAGCCGATCGCGTACAGCGCGGAGAGCTCCCACGTCACCCGTAGCCGGCCCGCCTCGCCGAGACGGGTGGCGAGGGGACTCGTCGGCACCGGCCGGTCGGGGTGATCGGTGATGAGCAGCGCCCCGACCACCGCGAAGGCGGCAAGTGCGATGGCCACGACCAGGAACGGCAGGTCGTCGCCGTGCCCGGCGATCCTCGGCGTGAAGTAGCCGGACAGTGCCACGCCTCCCATTCCCATCCCGAACACGCCGAGCGCGAAGCCGCGGTGCGCGGGCGGGAACCAGGAGTTGACCAGCGGGATGCCGATCGCGAACGTCGTTCCGCCCAGGCCGAGCAGGAAGCCGACCGCGAGCATCGCTGCGTAACTGCCCTTGGCCGGAATGATCAGCAGGACCGGCACGATGGTGAGCGCCGAGACGAGCGGGAACATCAGTTTGGCGCCGTAGCGGTCGGTCAGCGCGCCGACCGGGACGCGGCCGAGTGAGCCGACGATGACCGGCACGGCGACCAGCAGGGACTGCGCGAACGAGGAGAGGCCGAGCCGCTCACCGAAATCGCTGCCCAGCGGGGCGATCAGGTCCCATGCCCAGAAGGTGAGCGTGAATCCGATCGTGGCGACCACGAGATTGCGGTACGCGGCTGCCGAAGGCCGGGCCGGTGCGGCGGACAGGTTCGTTGTCATGTGAGAGCCGCTCCGAGCGCCACGAACGCGCAGATGAGTACCAACAGGATGGCGAGCAACGGCCAGACGAAGCGCAGGTACTTGTCGTAGCCGACTCTCGCGAGCGCGACGCCACCGATGGTCACGGCGGTCGTCGGCACCCAGAGGTTCATCCAGCCGCTCGCCGCCTGCCAGGCCGTGACGACGACCGAGCGGGAGACCCCGGCGAAGTCGGCGAGCGGGGCGAGGATCGGCATGGCGAGGGTCGCGTGGCCGGACGTGGAGGGGATCAGGAAGGCGAGCGGCAGGTTCACGACGAAGACGATGATCGCGAAGAGGCCGGAGGACGTCCCCTTCACCACACCCTCGATGGAGTGCAGGACGGTGTCCGTGACCTTCGAGTTGTTCATGATCACCGTGACGCCGCGCGCGAGCACGATCACCAGGGCGGGCGAGATGAAGTCGGCCGCGCCCTGGATGATCGTCGAGCTGAGCTGCTGCTCGCCCATCCGTGCCACACACCCGACGAGCGCCGCCGCGACGAGGAAGAGCGCCGCCAACTGCGGGAAGGACCAACCGAGTTCGAAGCCGTATGGCGTCGCGTCGGCCTTGCCCGTGAGCGCGCTCGACCAGGGCACCACGGAGAAGATCATGAAGGCGAAGACAAGGGCGACCAGGACGAGCACGGCCTTGTGCAGGCGCGTCAGCTCCGGCACCTCGCCCGCGTCGGACGCGGTCTGCTCGCGGTCGCCGGGCAGGAAACCGGTGAGGGAGCGTTCCGGGTTCTTCTGTACGCGCTTGGCGTAGCGGACGACGTAGGCGATGGTGACCGCGGTCAGGACGACCCACATCACGAACCGCAGCACGATGCCGTCGCCGAGGGAGATGTCCGCGGCGGAGGATGCGACTCCGGTGGCGAAGGGGTTGACGGTCGAGCAGAGCACGCCGATCCCGGCCCCCAGGATGATCGCGCCGACCGCGACCATCCGGTCGTAGCCGAGGGCGAGCATCAGGGGCACGATCAGGCCGTAGAAGCCGAGCGTCTCCTCCGCGAACCCCTCGACCGTGCCGAGTACGGAGAAGACGACCATCACGCCCGCGATCAGCATCGCGCCCCGCCCGCGCAGCCGGTGGGCGAGGCGGCCGATGCCGCGGTCGAGGGCGCCGGTGGCGAAGACGACGGTGATGAACGCGCCGATGGCGAGCACGAACAGGAACACGCCCGCGCTTCCGTACAGCTCACCGGCCATGTCCGGCCCGACGATGCCCGACTTCTGGTCCTGGACCCCGTACAGGCCGTTGACCGGTGCCAGGAAGAGGTCGTTGAGGCGGTCGACGAAGCTCTGACCCGAGTCGACGCGGTGGTAGCTGCCCTCGACGGGGGCGCCCTTGTCGTTGCGGTCGTAGGCGCCGGACGGGATGAGGAAGGCGAGCAGCCAGACGGCCACGGTGACGATCGCGAGGATGGTCAGGGCGCTGGGGAAGGTGAACTTCGGTTTGTGCTCGGGCTCTTCGGTGCCGGGTCGGTCGGTCGCGGTGGTACTCATGCGCCGCTCTCCCCGGTGGCGTCGGATGTGGCGTCGGAGCCGCTGAAGCCGGCGGCGTACTCACGCACGAAGGCGGCCATGGCGAGGACCGTGTTGCGCAGCTCGGAGAAGAGGACGCGCTCGTTCGGGGCATGCAGGTTGCACATGCTGTCCTGGGCGCCGAAGAGCAGGACCTCGGCTCCGGGTGCCGCCTTCGCGAGGCCATTGACCAGCGGAATGGAGCCGCCGGTCGCCACGAACGAGGCGTCCTTGCCCCAGGCCTCCTTGAGCGCGGCGCGGGCGGCACGGTAGGCGGGGCCGCCGGTGGCCGCCTCGTAGCCGGGTCCTGTGTCGCCGGGCGTGACGGTGAGGTGGACGCCGAAGGGTGTGAGCGAGCGCAGGTGCTGGACCAGCCTGTCCTGCGCCTCCTTCGCGCCCTGACGGGGATGGAAGCGGAGATTCAACTTGGCGCGCGCGTACGGCACCACGGCCGACGCGGCGTGTTCGACGCTTGGCGCGTCCAAGCCGATCACGGTGATCGCGGGGCCGCTCCACAGCCGCTCGCCCAGGCTGCCGCTGCCGATGAGCGGCACCCCCGCACGCACACCGGCCAGCGAGCGGAACTCGTCCTCGGTGTAGCTCGTGCCGCTCCAGTCCTCGCGCCGCAGCCCCTCCACGGCCACGTCTCCGTGTACGTCGTGGAGGGTGGCCAGGGCCTTGAGGAGCACGAGCAGCGCGTCGGGCGCCGCGCCCCCGAACTCCCCGCTGTGGCGCGGCTCGTCGAGGGTGCGCACCTCCACGACGACTTCGGACGCGCCGCGCAGGGCGGTGGTGAGGGTGGGCGTGCCGGGGCGGAGGTTGCCGAGGTCGGCGACCACCATGGCATCGCAGGCGAACCGCTCGGGATCGGTGGGCGGATAGTCGTCGAAGGCGCTGCCGTACTCCTCCTGGCCCTCGATGACGATCTTGATCCCGACGGGCGGCCTGCCGCCGTAGGCCCGCAGCATCCCCAGGTGGGCGATGACGTTGGACTTGTCGTCCGCGATGCCCCGGGCGCGCAGGCCGCCCTCGATCGGGGTCGGCTCGAAGGGCGGCGACTTCCACAGGCTCTCGTCACCGGGCGGCTGGACGTCGTAGTGGCCGTAGAGCAGGACCGTCGGCGCCTCGGGGGTCGGCGGCGGGATCTCCCCGTAGATCACGGGCGAGGTGTCCGGCAGGTCGAGCCGCTCGACGCTCGGCACGCCCGCTCCGCGCAACAACTCGACCAGCAGATCGTGCGCCTCGATGACCGGTGCGGCCGGGAAGCCGGGGAAGGCGATCGAGGGAATCGCGGCGAGCCGTTCGAGGTCGGCGCGCAACGTGTCCATCAGGTCATCGACGGTGGCTTCGAGCTTCATAGGCGGCACCCCTGGGTCTGATCTGGTCTCGTTCGGGCTGGTTCGGGCTGGTCCGGGCTGGTCCGGGCTGACCTGGTCCGGTCCGGGCTGGTCTGCATTCTGCTTTGTGGTGATTAGCCCGAATTATCAGACTCCGAGGCGAACGGTTTCCGAACGGCTCGCCGTGCGGGCGGGGATGCCGCACTGCTGCCGCACACGCCTGCCCGGCCGGGCAGGCACTAAAGTCGGGGCATGGCTTCGGAGACTTCTGGCGGGGACGCGGGTGCGGGCGGTGCCGCAGGCCCTGGGTCCGTGCGGATCGACGCCTGGATCTGGGCCGTCCGTCTGGTGAAGACCCGCCCCATGGGTGCGGCGGCCTGCAAAGGCGGCCATGTGCGGGTCAATGGCGAGCGCGTGAAGCCCGCTCATGGCGTGCACGTCGGCGACGAGGTGCGCCTGCGTCATGCGGACGGCCGCGAAAACGTCGTCATCGTCAAACGCCTCATCCGCAAGCGCGTCGGTCCACCGGTGGCCGTCGAGTGCTACGTCGACAACAGCCCTCCCCCACCGCCCCGCGAGGCGGTGGCCCCCGCCGGCGTACGCGACCGGGGAACGGGCCGCCCCACCAAGCGCGACCGCCGGGAGATGGAACGACTGCGCGGCTTCGAGGGTTAGTCACGACTGCGTCCCTGTGGTGAGGGCCCCACCCGACGTCGTCGGGTGGGGCC
>NZ_JBHVXJ010000012.1:201041-260656 GCF_042881845.1 Streptomyces sp. NPDC058257 | reverse complement strand
GCCAAGATCTTGGCGGACCGGGCCTTCTGCTTTGCGTGCCTACGACCTTGCGTGCCCACGGCCTTGCGTGCCCACGGCACAAAAGGGCGGGGCCCCCAGAAGATCTGGGGGCCCCGCCCTGAACGCTGCCGACGCCTAAGGCGTGGAAACGGCCGTCAGTTGTCGTCCTCGTCGATGAGGAAGCCACGCATCGGCGACGGAGCCTGCTGCATGGGCTGCGGGGCCTGCGGCCGCACCGGCGCCATCGGCTGGGTCATCGCCGGGGACATCTGCTGCTGGCCGCCGTAGGACGGTCCTGCGGTGGGCTGGTTGCCGCCCATCGACTGCTGGCCGCCGTACGAAGGGGCGCCCGCGCCGGCCGGTGCCATGGAAGGCGCCGGGGACGGCGGAAGGGAAGCAGCCGCCGGGGTCCGCGGAGGGGCCAGCGAGTCGTCGGCCTGGGTCTCCAGCTGACGGAGCTGCGACTCCAGGTAGGACTTCAGACGCGTGCGGTACTCGCGCTCGAAGCCGCGCAGGTCCTCGACCTTGCGCTCAAGGGTGGCGCGGGCGGACTCAAGGGAGCCCATCGCCACACGGTGCTTCTCCTGCGCGTCCCGCTCCAGGGCGTCGGCCTTGGCACGGGCGTCACGCTCGAGGCCCTCGGCACGCGAACGCGCCTCGCCGACGATCTTGTTGGCCTCGGAACGGGCCTCCGCGATCGCCTGGTCAGCGGTCTGCTGAGCAAGCGAGAGCACGCGAGCGGCACTGTCGCCACCGGGGCCCTGACCGGGCTGGGGCATCTGCGGACCGTGGCCGCCCATGGGACCACCCATCGGCCCACCCTGGCCCATCGGACCGCCCTGACCCATCGGGCCGCCCTGACCCATCGGGCCCGGACCCTGCGGACCACCCTGCGGGCTGTGCCCACTGGGACCCGCGGGAAGCTGCGGCGCGCCACCGGGCAGCTGCGGCGGACCGCCCATCTGCTGGTGCTGCGGATGCTGCTGCGGGTGCTGCTGCTGCTGCGGCGGCACCGGCTGCGGGCCCGATATTGCGGCGGGCACGGGGGCACCGGGACCGCGCTGGTCCTGCGGTTCTGGAGGCTTGCGCATGCCGCCCTGCTGTTGGTTCTGCGCGGCGGCGCGGGTGGCTGCGGCCAATTTGGCGCGCAAGTCCTCGTTCTCGCGGAGCAAGCGAGTCAGTTCGGCTTCGACCTCATCGAGGAAGGCATCGACCTCGTCCTCGTCATAGCCTTCTCGGAGGCGGACGGTCGTGAACTGCTTGTTCCGCACGTCCTCGGGGGTCAACGGCATCTCTTCACCTCAACGTAGTCGTCGGCATTCGGCAAGACCGTATCGTTCACAAGCCGCTCACGACGGTGATCAGGATGTAGACGATGATCATCAGTACGAAGAAGGACAGGTCGAGCGCCACGCCCCCGAGACGCAGCGGCGGAATAAACCGCCGCAGAAGCTTGAGCGGTGGATCAGTGACAGTGTAGGTGGCCTCAAGAACGACCACCATCGGCTTGCCGGGTTGCCATGAGCGGGCGAACTGGAAGACGTAGTCCATGACCAACCGGAAGATCAGCACGATGAGGAAGCACATCAGCGCGATGTAAAGCACCTGCAAGACCACGCCCATGTTGGCGGTTCCCTCTCCCCATGTTGCTCGTGCTGCGTTTACCGGTTCTGCGTTACTGCGTCACTTGCGTCTCAGCTCTGGTTGAAGAACCCGCCCTCTGCGATGCGAGCCTTGTCCTCCGCCGTTACATCGACGTTAGCAGGCGACAACAGGAACACCTTCTGCGTCACTCGTTCAATGCTGCCATGGAGGCCGAAGACGAGACCGGCGGCAAAGTCGACAAGTCGCTTCGCATCCGTGTCATCCATCTCGGTCAGATTCATGATCACCGGAGTGCCTTCACGGAAGTGTTCCCCGATGGTACGGGCCTCGTTGTAGGTCCGCGGGTGCAGCGTGGTGATGCGGTAGGGCTCCCGCTCGGACACGACCTTGGGCATGATCACCGGTGAGTTCTTCTCCAGGCTCTGGCGTTCAGGTGTGATGGATGCCACGGGGGCGATTCGCGCCGGACGTCCGGATTCCGCGGCTAGCGAAGCGGAATGGGCGACCGGCTCACGCTGTGCGGGGGGCTGCACCACTCGTACCGATTCGTCCCTTTCAGGCGCGTGCGCCTGACGGGATTGATGTGCCTGGTGAGGCGGCTCATGCCGCCGACGGTCCCGCTCGGGCTCCGGCTCGGGTTCGAACTCGTCATCGGGGTCGAACCCCGGACCGTCGTACCCGTCGTCCTCCACGAGGCCGAGGTAGACCGCCATCTTGCGCATCGCGCCGGCCATGCTCTGAGTCCTCCGCTCTGTGGTGGATCGGCTGTCGTCACCAACTGCCCGCGATCCACGAGGCCTCCCCGCCCAACAGCGAGAATGACCATATTTTCTGCTGTGGTCCGACTTCTTGGCGACGTTACCCGAGCCCGGGTCGGACTCCGAGTACCGCCGTACCGACGCGCACATGTGTCGCCCCGGCCGCCACGGCCTGTTCGAGGTCCGCACTCATCCCTGCCGATACCATGTTCGCAGCCGGATGAGCCGCGCGCATGAGGGTTGAGAATTCCATCAGCCGCTCGAACGCCGCCTGTTGCCGCCCCGCGTACGGACCGGTGAGCGGTGCCACGGTCATCAGACCGTCGAGCCGCAGCCCCGGAGCGTCCGCCACGCGCTCGGCCAGCTCTTCGATTCCGCCGGGCCCCACGCCCCCGCGCTCGCCCCGCCCGTTCTCCTCGGCGTCGAGAGCGACCTGGATCAGACAGCCGAGCTCCCGCTCCGCGCGCACGGCGCCAGCCGACAGCGCCGTGACGAGCTTGGGTCGGTCCACGGACTGGACCACATCGGCATAACTGATCACAGAACGGACCTTGTTGGTCTGCAATTGACCGACAAAGTGCCAGGCAAGGGAGAGATCGGAGCAGTCGGCGGCCTTGGGGGCGGCGTCCTGGTCGCGGTTCTCGGCGACATCGCGCACACCGAGTTCCGAGAGAATCCGCACATCGCTCGCGGGATAGGTCTTGGTGACCACGATCAGGGTCACCTCCTCCCGCTTGCGCCCGGCCGCCGCGCACGCGGCCGCGATGCGCCCTTCGACCTCCGCCAGATTCGCGGCGAGTTGAGACTTACGGTCCGTCATGCCCTATCAGTCCAGCCAGACATAGCCCGCGAGCCGACCGGTGGTCCGGTCGCGGCGGTACGAGAAGTGGTCACCGGATTCCAGGGTGCACACCGGCGACTGCTCCCGGTCGTGCGCCCCGAGCCGCTCGAGCTGGGCGTGCACCCCCGCGGTCACGTCGACCGCCGGAGTACCCCAGCTCGTCTCGGCGTACGCCGCGGGCTCGATCGCCGCGACCTCGGCACGCATCGCCTCCGGCACTTCGTAGCAGCGGCCGCAGACTGCGGGACCGGTGCGGGCGATGATGCGGGCCGGGTCGGCACCCAGCTTCACCATCGTCTCGACGGCGGCGGGAACGACCCCCGCCACCATCCCGGGCCGCCCCGCGTGAGCCGCCGCCGCGATCTTGGCGACCGGGTCGGCGAGCAGGACGGGCGTGCAGTCCGCGGTGAGGACCGCGAGGGCGAGGCCCCGGCGGGCGGTCACCACGGCGTCGACCGCCGGGATCTCGGCATCCGGGCCCCAGGGTCCGTCGACCACGACGACATCGGGGCCGTGGACCTGGTTCATCCAGACGACCCGCGCCGGGTCGATGCCGAGCGACTCGGCGGCAAGCGCACGGTTCTCCCGTACGGCCTGGGGGTCGTCGCCGACCGCACCGCCGAGATTGAGCTCTTCGTACGGAACGGCGCTCACCCCGCCCCACCTGTCGGTGAAGGCGAAGTGCGCGCCGCTCTCCGTGCTGTGCCTGCTTATCACTTCAGGAAGTCCGGCACGTCCAGCTCTTCGGCCGTGCTGTCCTGGTAGGGACGGGCCGGCGGAACCTGCGGCGGGGCCACGGGCGCGGGCGTGCTTTCGTTGACCGGAGTCACCTCGACGGGCTCCGGTGTCGACGGCTCGTCGTGCGAGGTGACGCTGCCCAGACCGCCGTAGGGCGAACGGGACTCGGCAGGACGGCTCGGGGCCGCCGGCTGCTCGTCCCGCTGCTTGCCCGACGACGCGCTCAGGACGGTGTCGCGCTTGGACGGCGGCTGCCCGCCGTCGAAGCCCGCCGCGATGACGGTGACCCGGACCTCGTCACCCAGGGCGTCGTCGATGACGGCGCCGAAGATGATGTTGGCCTCGGGGTGGGCCGCCTCGCTGACCAGTTGGGCCGCTTCGTTGATCTCGAAGAGGCCGAGGTCGGATCCGCCGGAGATGGAGAGCAGGACTCCCCGCGCTCCGTCGATGGACGCCTCCAGGAGAGGCGAGGAGATCGCCATCTCGGCGGCGGCCACCGCGCGGTCGTCGCCGCGCGCCGAGCCGATGCCCATGAGGGCCGAACCGGCCTCGGACATGACCGACTTCACGTCGGCGAAGTCGAGGTTGATCAGACCCGGGGTCGTGATGAGGTCGGTGATGCCCTGGACACCGGAGAGCAGGACCTGGTCCGCCGACTTGAAGGCGTCCAGAACGCTGACCTGCCGGTCCGAGATGGACAGGAGCCGGTCGTTGGGGATGACGATGAGGGTGTCGACCTCTTCGCGCAGCTCCGCGATCCCGTCCTCGGCCTGATTGGCGCGACGACGGCCCTCGAAGGTGAACGGCCGGGTGACGACGCCGATGGTCAGGGCGCCGAGGGAGCGAGCGATGTTGGCGACGACAGGTGCGCCGCCCGTGCCGGTGCCACCGCCTTCGCCGGCGGTGACGAAGACCATGTCGGCCCCCTTGAGGACCTCCTCGATCTCCTCGCGGTGGTCCTCTGCCGCCTTGCGGCCGACTGCCGGGTTGGCTCCGGCGCCGAGGCCACGGGTGAGTTCACGGCCGACGTCGAGCTTGACGTCGGCGTCGCTCATCAACAGGGCTTGCGCGTCGGTGTTGATGGCGATGAACTCGACGCCCTTGAGACCGACCTCGATCATCCGGTTGATGGCATTGACACCACCGCCGCCGACACCGATGACTTTGATGACTGCGAGGTAGTTCTGCGGTGCTGCCACGTCGAAGGCCTCTCGCCTCGAGTTACGTGTCGCCGCCTCGCGGTCAAGCGCCGCGACGACTGATGCCGAATGGGACGGTCCGAACGCCGACCCGAACCCTAACGCTGAAGTTTAGGGTTACCAGTGTGTCTGTTCCTTGGACTCTTCCGAACAGGACACTAAGTCGACAAGTGGCGCACGTTCAACGAACACGCCGAACCTCCCGTTTTTCTTTTCACCCTATGTGATCAGCCGTAGCGCTGCCGAACCAGGGTGCTGGCCTGCGACGATATGCGTCAACTCGTCGACGACGCAGGGGCGGTGGGGACACTTACATCGAAGTGCCGCGCCTTGGGGGCGGCTTTCATCAGGGCGATGAGTGTGCTTGCCTTCGTCCGCCCCTTCTCGCTGCTGCCCCACGCTACGGTGCGTCCGCCGCTCAACTCCAGCGAGATCGAGTCGTACGAACGGACCTTGACGACCCGCGTATCGCGGGCGACCGCGCCCGGAAGCGCACCGGCGACCCGTACCGACTCGCGTCGCAGGTGGTGGGTGTCGAAACGGCGCAGGCTCTGAGCCGCGTTCTCCTGATCCGGCGTCAATTCCAGGAGCGGAACACCCTTCGGTGCCTCTCCGACCGTGGCGAATCGCACTCCTGTGGCGTCCACTTCGACGAACTTTCCGCCCTTTTCGATGAGGAGAACAGGCTTGCGTTCGGTCACCTTCAGTCCGATTCCATGTGGCCAGGAACGGACGATGTCGACCGTGTCGATACGCGGAAGTCTCTTCCGCAGCCGGTCTTCGAGAGCGTCGGTGTCGACCGAGATCAGTGGCGCGCCGATCGGGGCCGCGGCGGCTTCGCGTACTTCTTCGGGCGTCAGAATCCGTGTCCCGGAAGTCGTCACGCGCTCCACGCGCAGCCACTGCGAGCCGTAGAGCAGCCAGACTCCTCCCGCGCCGAGCACCACGAGCGCGATCAGCGAGAGGATCAGGTTGCGCGCCCGCGGCATGCGTACGCGGGAGAGCGGCGGGCGGGGCGGGCGGGACCCACCAGAAGCAGACTTCTGCCGTTCGGCGGTGGTCGGTCCGGCCACGGTCCCCTGCCTTCTGTGCCTTCTAGTGCCGTCTCACCCGTTGCGGCGGGACGCGATCGCCTCGTACACCATGCCGACGAGGAGGTCGTCGGCATCCCTGCGGCCGAACTCCGATGCGGCACGGGACATCTCGTACAGCCGGTGCGGGTCGGCGAGCACCGGGAGTACGTTGCCCTGCACCCACTCGGGCGTCAGTTCGGCGTCGTCCACGAGGAGTCCGCCTCCCGCCTTGACCACCGGCTGGGCGTTCAGCCGCTGTTCGCCGTTGCCGATGGGCAGCGGGACGTAGGCGGCCGGAAGCCCGACGGCGGAGAGTTCGGCGACGGTCATCGCGCCCGCGCGGCAGAGCATCATGTCCGCCGCGGCGTACGCGAGGTCCATCCGGTCCACGTACGGTACCGGGATGTAGGGCGGCATACCGGGCATGTTCTCGACGTACGGCATTTCGTTCTTCGGGCCGACCGCGTGCAGGATCTGGATCCCCGCGCGCTGGAGCACCGGAGCGATCTGCTGGACGACCTCGTTGAGCCGCCGGGCGCCCTGCGAGCCACCGGAGACGAGCAGCGTCGGCAGGTTCGGGTCGAGGCCGAACGCGGCACGCGCCTCCGGGCGGACCCGGGCCCTGTCGAGCGTGGCGATGGTGTGGCGCAGCGGGATGCCGATGTAGCGGGAGTTGCGCAGCTTGTTGTCCGGTGTGGCGACGGCCACCCCGGCGGCGTACCGCGAACCGATCTTGTTGGCGAGGCCGGGACGCGCGTTGGCCTCGTGCACGACGATCGGCACCCCGGCCCGCTTGGCCGCGAGGTACCCCGGCAGGGCGACATAGCCGCCGAAGCCGACCACGCAGTCCGCCTTCGTCCGCTCCAGGATCTGCTCGGCCGCCTTGATCGTGCCGCGCAGCCGCCCCGGGACGGTGATCAGCTCAGGGGTGGGCTTGCGCGGCAGCGGGACGGCAGGGATCAGCGCGAGTTCGTAGCCCCGCTCGGGTACGAGCCGGGTCTCCAGTCCACGCTCCGTGCCCAGGGCCGTGATGCCCACGGTCGGGTCCTGCCTCCGCAGGGCGTCCGCGAGGGCGAGCGCGGGCTCGATGTGGCCGGCGGTCCCCCCACCGGCGAGTACGACATGCACCGAAATTCACCGCTCTCCGGACGAACGCGCCTTGACGCGCCGTCTCATCGTGTTCCATCTCACCCGAGGTTGCCGCATGGCCAGGGCCGCCTTTGCCGCCGGGTCCTGTCGCGCGAAGGCGATGAGGAGTCCGATGGCGAACATGGTCGGCAGCAGGGCGGAGCCCCCGTAGGAGAACAGCGGGAGCGGGACTCCGGCGATCGGCAGCAGACCGAGCACCGCACCGACATTGATCACGGCCTGCGCCGTGATCCAGGTGGTCACGCCTCCCGCGGCATACCTCACGAAGGGGTCCTCCGTGCGTCCGGCCACGCGGATACCCGCATAGCCTAGAGCCGCGAACAGAGCGAGCACCGACAGTGTCCCCGCCAGGCCGAGTTCCTCCCCTGTGATGGCGAAGATGAAGTCGGTGTGGGGTTCTGGCAGTTGACCCCATTTTTCCACACTCGCACCGAGGCCGGAACCGAAGAATCCGCCGGAGGCCAGGGCGTAGATCCCGTGCACGGCCTGCCAGCACTGGTCGCCGGGTCCCGGATCGGTCGCCCCGATGCAGCCCAGCCTCGCCATGCGGTTGGGGCTGGTCTTGATGAGGATCACACCGAGCAGGGCGGCGATGGAGAGCACGCCCGCGAAGAGCCGCGTCGGCGCCCCCGCGAGCCAGAGCAGGCCGAAAAGGATCGCCGTGAGGATGATCGCCGTGCCCATGTCGCCGCCCAGCATGATCAGCCCGAGCAGCATGAACGCGACAGGGACCAGCGGCACCAGCATGTGCTTCCACTGGGTCAGCAGACGCTTGTCCTGTTTGCGGGCGAGCAGGTCCGCGCCCCACAGGACGAGGGCGAGCTTGGCGAACTCGCTGGGCTGGAGCTGGAACGGGCCGCCCAGATAGATCCAGTTCTGGTTGCCGTTGACGCTGCGCCCTATCCCGGGGACCTGCACGAGCACCATCAGGAAGACGGTCACCGCGAGGATGGGATAGGCGAGCGCCCGGTGCAGCTTGAGGGGCATCCGCATGGCCACGAGCAGCAGGACCGAGCCGAGTACGGCCGCGACGAACTGCTTGCGGAAGAAGTACGCGGCGGGCAGGTCGAGCTGCAGCGCCTGGATCATCGACGCCGAATAGACCATCACCAGGCCGAGCACGGTGATCAGCAGGCTGCTGCCGAAGATGAGGTAGTACGCGGTCAGCGGCCGGTCCCAGGCGCGCTTGAGCCGGGTGTAGGACCGCCGTACCGCGCTCTCCCTGGGCGGCCGGGGCGCTCCCACGGAACGGACCGGAGCGGGCCGCCTGGCGAGGCGCGTGGGCGCGCGTCCGCTACTGCCTGCCATCAAAGCCCCCGCCAAGACACCACGACGCTGCCACGTGCCCTCCTAAGGGTGCCGGGCGCCCCCGGACCGCAGAGGCCCGCGTCAGGCGCTCGCGCCGAGTTCGCGGACCGCGTCCGCGAACGCGTCACCACGCTTGTTGTAGTTGGTGAACATGTCCATCGACGCACAGGCCGGAGCCATCAGTACGGTGTCCCCCGGCTCGGCGAGCCGTGCCGCCTGTCGTACCGCCTCGGACATCGCCCCAGTGTCGGTCCGGTCGAGGTCGACGACCGGGACCTCGGGCGCGTGTCGCGCGAGGGCTTCGCGGATCAGCGCGCGGTCGGCGCCGATCAGGACGACGCCCCGAAGCCGCTTCGCCGACTTGGCGACGAGCTCGTCGAAGGTGGCGCCCTTGGCGAGTCCGCCCGCGATCCAGACGATCGATTCGTAGGCCGCCAACGAGGCTTCCGCCGCGTGGGTGTTGGTGGCCTTGGAGTCGTCGACGTACGCCACATCGGCCACGTCGGCGACGTGTTCGATGCGGTGGGCGTCCGGCCTGAAGGCACGCAGACCGTCGCGGACGGCTGTCGCCGGTACGCCGTAGGCGCGCGCGAGCGCCGCCGCGGCCAGGGCGTTGGCGATGTTGTGCGGCGCGGGCGGGCGTACGTCGGAGATCTCGGCGAGCTCCTGGGCCTGCTTCTGACGGTCCGGCACGAAGGCACGGTCGACCAGAATGCCGTCCACGACGCCCAGTTGCGAGGGCGCGGGCGCATTCAGCGTGAAACCGATGGCACGACAGCCCTCTTCGACGTCGGCCTCGCGGACGAGGTCCTCGGTGGAGGGTTTGTCGGTGGCGTCGAGGTTGTAGACGCAGGCGATCTGATTGCCCTCGTAGACGCGGCCCTTGTCGGCGGCGTACGCCTCCATGGAGCCGTGCCAGTCCAGGTGGTCGGGCGCGAGGTTCAGGACGGCCGCGGAGTGGGCGCGCAGCGAGGGCGCCCAGTGCAGCTGGTAGCTGGAGAGCTCGACGGCCAGTACGTCGTACGTCTCGTCGCCGGTGACGACGTCGAGGAGCGAGACCCCGATGTTGCCGACGGCCGCGGTGCGCAGGCCCGCCGCCTCCAGGATCGAGGCCAGCATCCGTACGGTCGTGGTCTTGCCGTTCGTGCCGGTGACCGCGAGCCACGGAGCCGCGTCGGGGCCGCGCAGGCGCCAGGCGAGCTCGACGTCGCCCCACACCTCGACACCCGCCGCCGCGGCGGCCGCGAAGAGCGGCTTGCCGGGCTTCCAGCCGGGGGTCGTGACGACGAGTTCGGTGCCTTCGGGCAGGGTGTCACCGTCACCGAGGCGGACGGTGACGCCCAGGGCCTCGAGTTCGGCGGCCTGGGTGCGGGAGCGCTCGTCGTCGCCCTCGTTCACGACGGTGACGACGGCGCCCAGGCCGTGCAGCACGCGGGCCGCCGGGATGCCCGAGACACCGAGCCCCGCGACAGTGACGTTCTTGCCTGCCCAAGTCATTACTTCTTGGCTGCCCATCCTGCGTAGAAGAGGCCGAGTCCGACGATCACGCACATGCCCTGGATGATCCAGAAGCGGACCACCACAAGGACTTCGGACCACCCCTTGAGTTCGAAGTGGTGCTGCAGTGGCGCCATCTTGAAGACCCGCTTGCCGGTCATCTTGAAGGAGCCCACCTGGATCACGACGGACATGGTGATCAGGACGAACAGGCCGCCGAGGAGCGCGATGAGCATCTCCGTGCGCGAGCAGATCGCGAGTCCGGCGAGCGCGCCGCCGAGGGCGAGCGAGCCGGTGTCGCCCATGAAGATCTTGGCGGGCGAGGTGTTCCACCACAGGAAGCCGAAGCAGGCACCCATCAGCGCGGAGGCCACCACGGCCAGGTCGAGTGGGTCTCTGACCTCGAAACACGCCTGCGGGTTGGTCAGCGTGACCGCGTTGGCGCAGGACTCCTGGTACTGCCAGACACCGATGAAGGTGTAGGCGCCGAAGACCATCACCGAGGCGCCCGTGGCGAGGCCGTCGAGGCCGTCCGTGAGGTTCACGCCGTTCGACATCGCGAGGATCATGAACAGCGCCCAGACCACGAAGAGCACCGGGCCGATCGACCAGCCGAAGTCCGTGACGAACGACAGCTTGGTGGAGGCCGGGGTCTGGTTGCGGTTGTCGGGCCAGTTCAGCGCGAGCACGGCGAAGCCGATGCCGACGATCAGCTGACCCGCCATCTTCGCCTTGGCGCGCAGGCCGAGCGAGCGCTGCTTGACGATCTTGATGTAGTCGTCGAGGAAGCCGACGAGGCCCATGCCTCCCATCAGGAAGAGCACCAGAAGGCCGGAGAGCGTGGTCTCCGTCCCCGTGATGATCTTCGTGAGGAAGTACGCGATGAGCGTGGCCAGGATGAAGGCGATACCACCCATGGTCGGCGTACCGCGCTTGCTGTGGTGCTCGCGCGGGCCGTCGTCCCGGATGAACTGTCCATAGCCCTTGCGGGCCAGGAACTTGATGAGGAGCGGGGTTCCGACCAGGGTCAGGAAGAGCCCGATCACACCCGCGAAGAGGATTTGCCTCATCGGCCGGCGACCTGCCCCTCGGATGACGCGGCGTCATCGAGCAGCGCCGTGGCGACCCGCTCGAGACCGACCGATCTGGAAGCCTTCACCAGCACGACGTCTCCCGGGCGCAGCTCGCTGCGCAGCAGGTCGATCGCCGCCTGTGCGTCGGACACGTGCACCGACTCCTCACCCCACGAACCCTCGTTGTATGCGCCCAGTTGGAGCCAGGCAGCTTCCCTGCCCCCGACTGCCACGAGCTTGCTCACGTTCAGCCGGACAGCGAGCCGTCCGACCGCGTCGTGTTCGGCGAGCCCCTCGTCACCGAGCTCGGCCATATGACCGAGCACCGCCCACGTACGACGTCCCTTGGCCATGGCCGCGAGCGCGCGCAGGGCGGCTCGCATGGACTCGGGGTTCGCGTTGTAGGCGTCGTTGACGACCGTCACACCGTCCGGGCGCTCGGTGACCTCCATCCGCCAGCGGGACAGCGTGCCCGCCTCGGAGAGCGCGCGGGCGATCTCGTCTGCGGACATGCCCAGCTCATGGGCGACGGCGGCCGCGGCAAGCGCGTTCGACACGTGGTGCTCACCGTACAGCCGCAAGGTCACGTCGCTGCACCCGGAGGGTGTGTGCAACCTAAAGGCAGGCTGTCCGTTCTCCATGAGCCGGACATTCTCGGCACGTACGTCGGCGTCGGCGGACTCTCCGAAGAGCAGGACGCGCGCCTTCGTACGCGAAGCCATGGCGCGGACGAGGGGATCGTCGGCGTTGAGGACGGCGGTGCCGTCGGCGGGCAGGCTCTCGACGAGTTCACCCTTCGCCACTGCGATCTGCTCGCGTCCGCCGAACTCGCCGATGTGGGCGGTGCCGACGTTGAGCACGAGGCCGATCTTCGGCGGGGTGAGGCCGGTGAGGTAGCGGATGTGGCCAATGCTGCGCGCGCCCATCTCCAGGACGAGGAACCGCGTCTCGTCGGTGGCGCTGAGGGCGGTGAGCGGCAGGCCGATCTCGTTGTTGAGCGAGCCGGGCGTGAAGACCGTGGGCGCCTTGCTCCGCAGGACCTGGGCGAGCAGGTCCTTGGAGCTGGTCTTGCCGACGGATCCCGTGAGTGCGACGAGCGTGGCGCCCAGGCGCTCCACGACGTGCCGCGCCAGGGCGCCGATGGCTGCCTGCACGTCGTCGACGACGATGGCGGGTACGCCGACGGGGCGCGCGGCGAGGACGGCGGCGGCGCCCGCCTCGACCACCGCGGAGGCGTAGTCGTGGCCGTCGACGCGCTCGCCGACGAAGGCGACGAAGAGGCTGCCGGGCTCCACTTCACGGGAGTCCCTGACGACCGGTCCGGTGACCTGGACGGACGGATCCGGTATGTCGTAGGTCTGCCCGCCGACGACAGTGGCGATCTCGGCGAGGGAGAGGGCGATCACAGATTCATCCCTGGGTTTGCTGGATAGCTTCGCGAAGTACCTGGCGGTCGTCGAAGGGACGTACCACCCCGGCGATGTCCTGTCCCTGCTCGTGTCCCTTGCCCGCGACGAGCACCGTGTCGCCGGGCTCGGCCCGTGCGACGGCCGCGCGGATGGCGGTGGCACGGTCCTCGAAGACGGCGACGTCGCCGCGCTCGTGGGCCGGCACGTCGGCGGCGCCCGCGAGCATCGTGGCGAGGATCGCGAGGGGGTCCTCACCGCGGGGGTTGTCGGCGGTCAGTACGGCGGTGTCGGCGAGGCGGGCCGCCGCGGCGCCCATCGGCATCCGTTTGGTCTTGTCCCGGTCGCCGCCGCAGCCGAGGACGATGTGCAGTTTGTTCTCGGTGACCTTGCGCAGGGCGCGCAGGACCGATTCGACGGCGTCCGTCTTGTGCGCGTAGTCGACGACCGCGAGGTAGGGCTGGCCCGCATCGATGCGCTCCAGGCGGCCCGGAACGCCCGGCACCGCGGCGACTCCGTCCGCGGCCTGCTGCGGGTCGATCCCGGCGACGGCGAGCGAGACGATCGCGGCGAGCGTGTTGGCGACGTTGAAAGGACCGGCGAGGGGGGACCGTGCGGTGATCCGCTCCCCCTTCGGCCCGACCGCGACGAACGTGGAGTCGAACGGCATGACCTCGACGTCCTCCGCCCGCCAGTCGGCGTCGGGGTGGCCCTCCGCCGAGAAGGTGGTGACGGGGACCTCGGACTCGGTGATGAGTCTGCGCCCGTATTCGTCGTCGAAGTTGACCACTCCGAGCCGTGAGCGCTCTTTGCTGAACAGCTGCGCCTTGGCCTGGAAGTAGTCCTCCATGTCGGAGTGGAACTCCATGTGCTCCGGGCTGAGGTTGTTGAAGACGGCGACGTCGAAGACGCAGCCGTCCACCCGGCCGAGCACGAGGGCGTGACTGGAGACCTCCATGACGACGGCCTCGACGCCGCGCTCGCGCATCACCGCGAACAGCGCCTGGAGGTCGGTCGCTTCAGGGGTCGTACGTTCCGACTTGATCCGCTCGTCGCCGATGCGCATCTCGACCGTGCCGATGAGACCGGTCGACCGGACGCCCTTGAAGCCGCCCTCGACGAGATAGGCCGTCGTGGTCTTGCCGGACGTACCGGTGATGCCGATCTGGAGCAGATCGCGCCCCGGATGGCCGTACACCGTGGCCGCGAGCTCTCCCATGGAGCCGCGCGGGTCGGGGACGACCAGGACCGGCAGGTCCGTGACGGCCGCGCGCTCGGCGCCCGTCGGATCGGTGAGGATCGCGGTGGCGCCGAGGTCGGCGGCCTGGGCGACGAAGTCGGCGCCGTGCAGCCGGGCGCCGGGCAGCGCGGCGTAGATGTCGCCGGGGCGGACCGCTCGGGAGTCGTGCGTGATGCCGCTGACCTCCCCCGTGCCCGGGGCGGCGACGCCCAGCTGGTCGGCGATCCTGGCGAGCGGCGTCGCGGAGACCTGGACCGGCCGCGGCGGTCCCGGATATGTCACAGGAACGCCCTTCTGGGTGGTTTGGGACTGATCAGGGTGTGGCACGGCGGTGAGCGTACCGGGCTCACCCTCCTCAGAGCGAAGCGGGCGGTGTGGCGGGGGCTGGTTCCCCGGCTGCGGAGTGATCGTTGTCACGGGTGTGTCCTGGTGGGGCTCAGGGTTCGAAGGTGACGGGGAGCCGGGCCGCGCTTTTGCCTGTGGGCGGGACCTGGAGCGTCTTGAGGGCGAACTGCATGACTTCCTTGTAGATGGGACCGCAGATCTGGCCGCCGAAGTAGCTTCCCTTGGTGGCGTTCTGAATCGCGCAGTAGACGGTGACGCGCGGCTTGTCGGCGGGCGCGAACCCGGCGAACGACGAGGTGTAGCCCTTGTACTTGCCGGTCTCGGGGTCGACCCGGTTGGCCGTACCCGTCTTGCCCGCGACCCGGTAGCCGGGGATGCGGGCCTTGGTGCCCGTGCCCTCTTCGTCGTCGACGACGGACTCGAGCATGTGCGACACCGTCTTGGCGGTCTTCTCGCTCACCACGCGGGTCCTCTTGGGCTTCTGCGCGGGCGTGAAGCGGCCGTCGGGGCCCTTTATGCCGCGCACCAGCGTGGGCTCGACGCGCACGCCGTCGTTGGCGATGGTCGAGTAGACGGAGGCCGCCTGCATCGCGTTGATCGAGAAGCCCTGGCCGAACGGGACCGTGTACTGCTGCGAAGTGGACCATTTGTCGGCCGCCGCGAGGATGCCGGACGTCTCGCCGGGGAAGCCGAGCCCGGTCTCCCTGCCGATGCCGAACTTCCGCAGATACGAGTAGAGCGACTTGTTGGCATCGCGCTGGGTCTTGCCCAGCTCGCCGGTGGCCAGGATCGTGCCGATGTTGCTGGACTTGGCGAGCACGCCGCTGAGCGTGAGGTGCCAGGTCGGGTGGTCGATGTCGTCCTTGAAGAGCCGATCCCCGCGGTGCAGCCGGTTGGGGACCGTGACGTGGGTGCCGGGCGTGGCCGCGTTCTCCTCCAGGACGGCCGCCATGGACATGACCTTGGCGGTCGAGCCCGGTTCGAAGGCGTCCTGGAGCGAGGCGTTGCCGAGGGCCGTGCCGTCGGCCTGCGAGAGGTCGTTCGGATCGAAGCCCGGGGAGTTGGCCATCGCGAGGATCTCGCCGGTCTTGTTGTCCTGCACTATCACGTAGCCGCGGTCCGCCTCGGACTTCTTGACCTGCTCGGTGATGGCGTTCTGCGCGGCCCACTGGATGTCGCGGTCGATGGTGAGCTCGACATCCGAGCCGGGCACGGCGGGCGTCTCCGTGCTGCCCGCGGTCGGCACCTGGTGGCCGCCGGACTGGGCGTACCTGATCTTGCCGTCCTTGCCCGAGAGCTCCTTGTTGAGCTGCTGCTCCACGCCGCCCGCGCCCTTTCCCTCGGCGTTGACCCAGCCCAGTATCCCGGCGCCCAGGCTGTCGTTCGGGTACACGCGCTTGCTGCTGGGGTCCTGGAAGACGCCCGCGAGGACGTTGGCGCTCTTCTTGTCGGTGCTCGCCTTGTCGTCGAGCGCGCCGCGCAGGTCCTTGATCTGCTTCCAGACCTGCGGGGTCTGCCGGCGGGCGAGCAGGACGTAGCGCGTCTTGGGGGTCTTGAGCTGCTCGGTGAGCCGGTCGACGTCCTTGTCGAGGATCGGGGCGAGGAGGGCTGCGGCCTGTTCGGGCCCGTCCTTGATGCCCATCTCCTTCGCCGTGAACATCGTGGGGTCGGCCGTGATGTCGTACGCGTCCACGCTGGCGGCGAGCTCGACGCCGCTGCGGTCGGTGATGCCGCCGCGCTCGGCGGTCAGGACGTGGCTGAAGTAGCGGTTCTTCTCGGCCTTGGTGGTGTAGACGCTCGCGTCGACCGCCTGCACCTGGAGGAGGCGTACGACGAAGGCCAGCATCACCAGGGTCAGGCCGAGGCTCACCATGCGCAGGCGGGGTCGCGGGCTGCCGAGCCGGATGGTGCGGGCCTTGGCGGCGGGGCGCGGGCGGCGGGCGGCGGGGCGGGCTCCTGATCCCGGGCGGCGCTGTTCGCCGGGGCGGGCGGGGCGCGAAGGCCGCGCGGGACCCGGGACCCTGCGTCGCGGGGGTTGGCGGTCCGTCACTTACGTCACCTGCCGGAGGTCGTGGGGCCGGGCTTCGCGGAGGGGGTGGGCACGGGCGGGGCGTCCGAGGGGGCCGGGGGTGCCTGGGGCGGCGAGGGCGACGGTGTGGGCGGCGCCGGGAGCGAGACCGAGGGCGCCGGGGACGCCACCTCCTGCGGGCGCGGATCGGGCCGCAGCGCGGAGGTCTGCTCGGCGGCGCCGGGGACGCCGCGCACGGTGCCGTCCGGGTTCAGGAAGGCCGGGTCGCCGCCCGGCACCATGCCGAGCTCACGGGCGCGGCGCTGGAGGGCGTCAGGGGCGGCGTAGGCGTCCACGTCCCGCTGGAGCTCCTGCTCCTGGTCGGTGAGCTCCGTCGTCTCCTTCTTGAGCTCGCTCAGCTGGAACGAACCTTCGTTGAGCGAGGAGTTCAGGATGAGGAGGCCGATCAGACCGCCGCCGAGCAGCAGCACGACGAGCAGCACGAAAGGCGTGCGCGCGGCCTGGCTCGGCCCCGACGGAAGGAGCCGCGCGAGCCGGGCGGCCCTTCCGCGCAACTGAGGCTTCTTGCTCATGGGGCCTCCTGGGGGACGCCGTTCACGGGTGCTCCTGGCGGGCTCGTGTCACAGAGCCTCCTCGCGGATGCGCATCGCACCCCGCAGCCGTGCCGGTGCCGCCCTGCGGTTCTCGGCGATCTCTTCCTCGGTGGGCAGTTCGGCGCCGCGCGTGAGCAGCTTGAGCCGGGGCTGGTAGCGCTCGGGGACAACGGGCAGGCCGGGCGGCGCGGTCGTCGCGGCGCCTGCCGCGAACACCTGCTTGACCAGGCGGTCCTCGAGCGAGTGGTACGAGAGGACGGCGATGCGGCCGTCGACGGCGAGCGTCTTCACCGCCGCCGGGATGGCCGCCTCCAGGACGCTCAGTTCGCCGTTGACCTCGATGCGCAGGGCCTGGAAGGTGCGCTTGGCGGGGTTGCCGCCGGTGCGCTTGGCGGCCTGCGGCAGGGAGTCGCGGATCAGCTCGACGAGCCGCGCGCTGTTGCTGAACGGCTCCTTGTCGCGCTCGCGCACGACGGCGCCCACGATCCGCTTGGCCTGCTTCTCCTCGCCGTACTGGCGCAGGATCCGCACCAGTTCGCCCGGTGCGTACGTGTTGAGGACCTCGGCGGCGCTGACTCCGGTCGTCTGGTCCATGCGCATGTCGAGGGGCGCGTCCTGCGCGTAGGCGAAGCCCCGGTCCGCCTCGTCGAGTTGCATGGAGGAGACACCGAGGTCGAAGAGGACGCCCTGGACCTTGGCGATGCCGAGCCGGTCGAGTACCTCGGGGAGCTCGTCGTAGACCGCGTGCACCAGTTCGGCCCGGTCGCCGAAGGGGGCGAGCCGCTCCCCGGAGAGCCGCAGCGCCTCCTTGTCGCGGTCGAGGCCGATCAGGCGGGCCGACGGGAAGGTGGAAAGCAGGGCCTCGCTGTGGCCGCCGAGTCCGAGCGTGCAGTCGACGACGACCGCACCCGGCTGGGCGAGCGCGGGGGCCAACAGGTCCAGGCATCGCTGGAGCATCACCGGGACATGTCGGGTGTGGCTCAAAGGGCCCTCTCAGGTCCGGCGCGGCGAGACGTGCGCACGGCCGGGTCCCCGCCCGCTCGGGAAGGTCAATGGCCTGCTGGCGCCGGGGAAGTGGCGTCAGCCGACCGGGAGCGGGAGGAGGCCGAGCCGTACGTACGCGCCGCGTACGCGGGGGGATTCAGGCAATCCCCGGGTGAACAGTCCAGCGGGGAGCAGGTCACGGCCCTCCCACTTCGCGTCACTTTAGTCCACCCTGTCGCCCGGTCAATCAACTGGCCTGCGCGTCGCGGACGGGTCGTCGAAGGAGCCGCACATCCCGCTCCGTCACCCGTTCGGGGGTAGCTGGTGCACTCCTGTGGGTTAGCTCACAACAAGACTCATTGACGTTCTTTGTCCCTTCTCACAGCGGGCCCCGGCGATCAGTGCCGACTACCGTCATAGCCATGTCGACTTCCGCATCCCCTACGGGCAACTCCCCCGCGGAGCCGATCGGCGGCATACCCGCCGACGGCACCGTCACGGACCGCCTCGTCGAAGCCAACCACCGGTACGCCTCGGGCTTCACCGACCCGGGCATGGACGCACGCCCCGTCCTGGGCGTGGCCGTCGTCTCCTGCATGGACGCCCGCATCGACCTGCACGACGCGCTCGGTCTCGAACTGGGTGACTGCCACACCATCCGCAACGCGGGCGGCGTGGTCACCGACGACGTCATGCGCTCCCTGACGATCAGCCAGCGCGCGCTCGGCACGAAGAGCGTCGTTCTGATCCACCACACGAGCTGCGGTCTGGAGAGCCTCACCGAGGAGTTCCGGCACGAGCTCGAGCTCGAGGTCGGCCAGCGGCCCGCCTGGGCGGTGGAGGCCTTCCGCGACGTCGATCAGGACGTACGGCAGTCGATGCAGCGTGTGCGGACCTCGCCGTTCCTTCTGCACACCGACGATGTGCGGGGATTCGTCTTCGATGTGACCACGGGGCTGCTGCGGGAGATCGACCCTGCGTGACCGGGTCCTGAGCGGGCCTTCCGGATCGGCCCGGCAGTCAAAAGGGCGTAAGACCTGACATACCGCCGCCAGTTATCCACGGGCGAGTGACACAACCCGGTATGCCCAACAAGAATGCGTGTGTGGCATCGCGCTGAACCATTCACGCGCGGTGTCCGTGTTTCGGGGTGGGCCGGGCCGCACACAAATGCGTCGGCCCGGAGAACGTGTCCGAGGAGGGCCGGGTGACGACCTATGACGATCGAGCGAGCCTCACAGATCTGACCGCCACAGCGGAGCGTGTCCGCAGGTCGGTCGAGGGTGTGATCGAAGGTAAGCCAGAGGTCGTACGGCTTTCGCTGACCGTGCTCCTCGCCGAGGGGCACTTGCTGATCGAAGATGTACCGGGCGTGGGAAAGACCATGCTCGCCAAAGCACTCGCGCGGTCCATCGACTGCTCGGTGCGGCGTATCCAGTTCACGCCCGATCTGCTGCCGTCGGACATCACCGGTGTGTCCATTTTCGACCAGCAGCGCCGGGACTTCGAGTTCAAGCCCGGCGCGATCTTCGCGCAGATCGTGATCGGCGACGAGATCAACCGCGCGTCGCCGAAGACGCAGTCCGCACTCCTGGAGTCCATGGAGGAGCGCCAGGTCACCATCGACGGGCAGACCTATGAACTGCCGAGCCCCTTCATGGTGGTGGCGACGCAGAACCCCGTCGAGATGGAGGGGACCTATCCCCTGCCCGAGGCGCAGCGCGACCGCTTCATGGCGCGCGTCTCGATCGGTTATCCCAGCCCGGAGGCCGAGCTGGAGATGCTGGACATCCACGGCGGCGTCTCGCCGCTCGACGATCTCCAGCCGGTGGCGCACGCGCACGACATCGTGAAGCTCGTCGACGCGGTGCGCACGGTCCACGTGGCCGACTCCGTACGGCGGTACGCCGTCGAACTGGTCGGGGCGACCCGCAACCACCCGGACCTGAGACTCGGGGCCTCCCCGCGCGCCACGCTGCATCTGCTGCGGGCGGCCAAGGCCTCCGCCGCGCTCAGCGGCAGGGAGTTCGCCCTGCCGGACGATGTGCAGGCCCTCGCCGTGGCGGTGCTCGCGCACCGGCTGCTGCCCACGGCACAGGCCCAGTTGAACCGTCGTACGGCCGAATCGGTCATCCAGGAGGTCCTCCAGCGCACACCCGTACCGGCCGCCGCCCAGCCGAACACCGGCTACTTCAACCAGCAGCCGCCCGGCGCGCGGAGGCTGTGATGGAGGCCGGGGGGCCGCAGCCGGCGCAGGCCGAAGAGGACAAGGGCGGACTGCGGACCGCGCTCGCGGGTCTGACCACACGCGGGCGTTCGTTCCTGGCGGCCGGGATCGCCGCCGCCGTCTGCGCGTACGTCCTGGGGCAGAGCGATCTGCTCCGGGTCGGGCTGCTGCTCGCCGTCCTTCCGCTGGTGTGCGCGACCGTGCTCTACCGCACCCGCTACCGCGTCGCGGGCAGCCGCAGGCTCTCCCCCGCGCGCGTGCCCGCCAGTTCGGAGGCCCGTGTCCATCTGCGGATGGACAACGTCTCGCGACTGCCCACGGGCCTCCTGATGCTCCAGGACCGGGTGCCCTACGTCCTGGGGCCACGGCCTCGTTTCGTGCTCGACCGGGTGGAGGCCGGGGGCCGCCGTGAGGTGTCCTACCGCGTCCGCTCGGACCTGCGGGGGCGCTACCCCCTCGGCCCGCTCCAGCTCCGCCTGACCGACCCCTTCGGGATGTGCGAGCTGACCCGCTCCTTCTCGACGTACGACACCCTGACGGTCATCCCGCGCGTGGAGGCACTGCCTCCGGTGCGTCTGACCGGCGAGGCCAAGGGGTACGGCGACGGGCGGCACCGTTCGCTCGCCCTCGCGGGCGAGGACGACGTGATCCCGCGCGGCTACCGCCACGGCGACGACCTGCGCCGCGTCCACTGGCGCTCCACGGCTCGCTACGGAGAGCTCATGGTGCGCCGCGAGGAGCAGCCGCAGCGGGCCCGCTGCACGGTGCTCCTGGACACCCGGGCGCACGCCTTCCGGGGCGCGGGTCCTGACTCGGCGTTCGAGTGGGCGGTTTCCGGCACGGCGTCCGCCTTGGTGCACATGCTGGAACGGGGCTTCTCGGTGCGGCTCCTGACCGACACCGGCAACTCCGTGCCCGGTGAGGGCTCGGGCGGCTTCGCGGGCGCGAGCCAGGAGTCGGCGGACGCGGCGGGACTGATGATGGACACCCTCGCGGTGATCGACCACTCGGACGGCGCGGGTCTCTCACCCGCGTACGACGTGCTGCGCGGGGGCAACGAAGGCCTCCTCATCGCCTTCCTCGGCGACCTCGACGAGGAGCAGGCGACGGTGGCCGCCAAGATGCGGCAGCGCAGCGGCGCCGCGGTCGCCTTCGTCCTGGACAGCACGGCCTGGGCCCAGGGCCCTGGCGGCGTTCCCCCGGGCACCGGCGACGAGCGGATCCGGATGCTGCGCGAGTCAGGCTGGACGGCCGTGGCGGTGCCTCCCGGGGTCGCCCTGGTGGACCTCTGGCGCCAGGCGGACCACCTGCGGGCGAGCACGGGCCCGGCCCCGGCCGCGGGGACGACGACCGGGGGCTGGGGATGAGCGGCGGCCCGTCCGGCAGGACCACAGACGGTCCGCCCCGCGGGACCACAGACGGTCTGCCCCGCAGGACCACAGGCACGACAACAGGGGGATGTTCATGAGTGGGCGCGCGCGACTCGCGCTCTGTGCCACGGCGGCCACGCTGATGGCGTCGGGGGCGCTGCTGCCGCTCGTCGATCCGGCGACGTGGTTCATCCAGGCGGCGATCCTGCTCGCGGTGCAGAGCGGCGTGGGCGCGCTCACCCGCCGTGTCCCGCTCGCCCGGCCGGTCACGGTCGGCGCGCAGGCCCTGGTGACGCTCCTTCTGCTCACCCTGGTGTTCGCCCGTGAGCAGGCGATCGGCGGGGTGGTGCCGGGCCCCGACGTGTTCCGGGAGTTCGGGCAGCTGCTGCAGTCGGGCGGCAACGACGTCGGGCAGTACGCGATCCCGGCGCCGCTCAGTGACGGCATCCGGCTGATGCTGGTGGGCGGCGTCCTGGTGATCGGCCTCGCGGTGGACGCCCTCGCGGTGACGTTCCGTGCCGCGGCGCCCGCGGGTCTTCCGCTGCTCGCGCTGTACTCGGTCGCCGCGGGACTCTCCGGGGACGGGGCGGGGTGGCTGTGGTTCCTGCTCGCGGCCGCCGGGTATCTGTTGCTGCTCCTCGCCGAGGGCCGGGACCGGCTCTCCCAGTGGGGGCGCGTCTTCGGGGGCGCGGCGCGTGCGCCCGGCCGGATCTCGGGGGGCCTGGAGACCGACAACGGTGCGATCGCGCCGGTCCGCACGGGGCGGCGCATCGGCGCGGTCGCCCTTGGCATCGCGCTGGTGGTGCCCCTCGCGCTGCCCGCCCTGGACGGCGGGCTCCTCGACGGTTCCGGCGGCGCAGGAGGCTCGGGCTCCGGCGGTGGCGGCACGATCTCCGCGGTGAATCCGCTGGTCGCGCTCCAGGACAGCCTGAACGAACCGGACGACCGCGAGGTCATCTCGTACAAGACGAACGCCAAGGCGACCGACAACCTCTATCTGCGGATCGTCTCCCTCGACCAGTTCGACGGCACGACGTGGAAGACCACCGTCCGGTCCATCGACGACGTGCCGTCGCGCTTCGAGGACCCCCCCGGGCTCTACCCCGACGTCCGCAGGACCGAGATCCAGACCAACATCTCGGCCGCCGACAGCTACGCGCAGAACTGGCTGCCGATGCCCTACCCCGCGAGCCAGGTGAAGATCGACGGCCGCTGGCGGTACGAGCCGGTGGGCCGCGCCCTGGTCGGCGACCGCGGCCAGACGACGCGCGGCGCGCAGTACGAGGTCAAGAGCCTCATCGTGGAGCCGACGGCCGAGCAGCTCGCGGGCGCCTCCAAGCCGCCCAAGCAGATCACCGATGAGTTCACCAAGGTCCCCGACACCTTGCCGTCCGTGGTGGCGTCCGAGGCCCGCCGCATCACCAAGGGCACGTCGAACGACTACGAGAAGGCCGTCAAGCTCCAGGACTGGTTCGCGTCGGAGGGCGGCTTCACGTACAACACGCAGGTCCGGGCGGGGAGCGGCCCTGCGGCCATAGCGCGCTTCCTGGAGCAGAAGGAGGGCTTCTGCGTCCACTTCTCGTTCGCCATGGCCTCGATGGCGCGGACACTGAACATCCCGGCGCGCGTCGCGGTGGGCTTCACGCCCGGTGCCGCGCAGGGGGACGGTTCGATGTCGGTCGGCCTGCGGGACGCGCACGCCTGGCCCGAGCTGTACTTCGAGGGTGTGGGCTGGACCCGCTTCGAGCCGACCCCGAACCGCGGCTCGGTGCCGGACTACACGCGCCCGGACACCCCGTCCGACGGCGCGAGTGATCCGGCGGCGCCCGAGCCGTCGTCGACGACGGCTCCGTCCGACGAGCCTTCGGCCTCCACGAGCTGCCCGGCCGACCAGCAGAAGCAGGGCGGCTGCGCGAGCACGGCCCCGGCGCTCGCGGGCGGCTCGGGCGGCGACGGACCACCGATCGGCATGATCCTTGCCGTGGTCCTCGGAGCGCTCGTGGTTCTCGGCCTGCCCTTGCTGCCGATGCTGTGGCGCAAGCGGATCCGTGCGGTACGGCTGGGCTCCACCGGCCGTACGGAGGCGGACGCGGCCGCGCGGACCCTCGCCGCCTGGCTCGAAGTGACCGACACGGCCTGGGACCACGGCATCACGCCGGACGAGTCGCAGACCCCTCGCAAGGCGGCGGCCCGGATCGTCCGGGTCGGGCAGCTCGCCGCGGCACCCGCGGAGTCCGCCCATCGCCTGGCCGCTGCGGTCGAGCAGGTCCTCTACGCGCCACGGCCACAGCCGACGGCCGGTCTGGCCGACGACGTGCGCCGGGTGTCCGACGGCCTCGGGGCGACCGTGGGCCGTGCGACCCGGCTGCGGGTGACGCTCGCCCCGCGTTCGGCCGTACGGGTGATGTGGGCGCTCTCGGACCGCTGGGCGGCGCTCAAGGCGAGATGGTCCGAGCGGATCACCACGCGGTGGGAGGCGCTGCGAAGGCCTTCGCGGCCCGCGAAGCCGTCGTCTCCGTCGCAGCAGGAGGGCTGAGTCCGGGCTCCCTCCCGGCGGGGGCTTGAGGACATACGTAGGGCTTGAGGACATATGTAAGGGGTGACCGCCCGGGCGGTCACCCCTTACATGAAAGCTAAAAGCTCAAAATCCAGAAGCTCACTGGCCCTGTTCGTCGCGGCGGCGCTGCCAACGCTGCTCGATCCGGTCCATCATCGACTTCCGTTGCCGGGTCTGCCGACGGGACGGGGCGCTGCCCGGTGCCGTGGGCGTACCGGCCGCCGGCTGTTCGCCCGGCTTGGGCGCTTTGCGCCATCCGGTGACGGCGAGCACCGCACATCCCAGCATGACGAGGAATCCCACCACGCTCACCCAAATCTGCTGGGCGACCATTCCGGCCATGAGAAGGGCGATTCCCACAAGGAAGCCCGCGACCGCTTGGTAGACCCGTCGCCGGGTGTACGTACGCAGCCCGCTTCCCTCGAGCGCTGTCGCGAACTTGGGATCTTCGGCGTACAGCGCTCGCTCCATCTGCTCGAGCATGCGCTGCTCGTGCTCCGAGAGCGGCACGGAGTCCTCCTCATTGTGCAGTCGCCGGGGGCGACCGGGGGTCCCCTTCAGGATAGGCAGGGAATCGCCCCCGTGAAACCCGCCCCTCTGCGCCAACTTCGCCAAACCGGACCACCCTGCCGCTCCGGCTCACTGAAACAAACATTCCCCAGCGGCCGGCCCGGCATGCCGGACGGTCTGCCTCGATCATACGGCGCCCATAGCCCGTTCGGGGGGTATGTGCCCTACTCCATGTGCGGCTGCGTTGCTGATCAGCGGGGCAGCCGGGGCGGACGTCAGCCCTCGGAGGCATCCCGGGTCTCGCCGAGCACGTGCAACTGGGTGGCCACCGAGTGGAACGCGGCGAGCTCGGCGGCGGCCGCCTCCAGTTTGAGGAGGGCCTCCAGGGCGCCGGGTTCGGTGTCCACGAGGACGCCCGGGACCAGGTCGGCGAAGACCCGCACTCCGTGCACCGCGTCGACCCTGACGCCCGCGGCCTCGACAAGATCGGTCAGCTGGTCCGCGGTGAAGCGCCTGGGCACGGGGTCGGCGTCGCCCCAGCGTCCTGCCGGGTCGCCGAGCGCGTGCCTGGCCTCGGTGAAGTGCCCGGCGAGCGCCCTGGCGAGCACGGCTCCGCCGAGACCGGCGGCGAGCAGACTGAGGGTGCCGGAGGGGCGCAGCGCGCCGACCGCGTTGCGGACGCCCTCGGCGGGGTCGTCCACGTACTCCAGGACGCCGTGACACAGGACCGCGTCGAACCCGGAGCGCTCCACGACGTCGAAGAGGCCGTGCACGTCGCCCTGGACGCCGCGCACCCGGTCGGCGACGCCCGCCTCGGCGGCCCGGCGCTCCAGCGCGAAGAGGGCGTTCGGGCTGGGGTCGACGACGGTGACGCGGTGGCCGAGGCGGGCGACGGGCACGGCGAAGTTGCCGCTGCCGCCTCCGGTGTCCAGCACGTCGAGGGAGGGCGACTCCTGGCCCGTGGCCTTGACCCGGCGATCGAGAGCGTCCTTGAGGACCTCCCAGACCACGGCGGTACGGAGAGAAGCGCGGGGGCGCATCGGGTCCGACACGGCAGTTGACTCCTCGGCGCGTCCACCGCACGTCCGCGGCGGAGCTAGGGGGTTCCCTCCGTCTGCGCTCGCGGCAGACAGGAGGGTGCGGGCGCTCCCACCCTATTGCCTTCGGCCGACTGTCCCGTCACCCCTCTTCACGCCTCGCGGCTCACGTCCGGCGGCTCCTGCGACAGCTCCTGCCTGGGCTGGGGCAGTACGGGCTGCAGCACGAGCATCCGCTCGACGAGGCGCAGGAACATCGCCACGTCACGCAGCAGGTCATCCGCGTCACGGATGGTGGCCGCGCCCTGTATGCCCGCCTCCGCGCGGGCCCTGCGTGCCGCGCCGGAGGCGAACAGGGCGCTCCACTCGGTCAGTTCGGGGGCTATCTCGGGCAGTACTTCCCAGGCGCTTCGGATCCGCTGCCTGCGCCGCGGGGTCAACTCGGGTCGGCCGCGGGCGGCGAGGACGGCCGCCGCGGTGCGCAGGGCCGCGAGGTGGGCCATGGCATAGCGCTCGTTCGAGGTCTCCAGGTGCTCGGCCTCGTCGATGCCGGCGCGGGCCTGGGCGAGCAGTTCGAGTGCGGCGGGCGGGGCGGTGGCCCGGCGCAGGACGGGGTGGACGTCGGTCGCGGGGCCGGAACTCGAAGGGGCAGGGCCGACGGGGCGGTGCCGACGTGCGGCTGCTGCGGAAGTACTGGCCATGACGAACCTCCTGTCGTCGCGTAACGGCTATGTGGCCGTATGTGCACATCGTGTAGTACGCCACTGACAATCGGCTCCGACCTGCGGCTTTGCCCCGATCGCGGGTTCGCGTTAGTTTTTGCACTGACCAGTCAGTTCAAAAGACTCGGATTCAAGAGACGACGCGAGGGGGAAGTGTGGACGGGCCGAACGACGGGGCACGGGGAGTCGCCGTCACAGCGCGGGGGTTCGGGCTCAAGGGGCCACGGGGCTGGGCGTTCCGTGAGGTCGATGTCGAGGCGGAGCCCGGGTCGCTGATCGCGGTCGAGGGGCCTTCGGGGTCGGGCCGGACCTGTCTGCTGCTCGCACTCACCGGACGGATGCGCCCCACCGAGGGCGAGGCCTCCGTCGGGGGCTTCCGGCTGCCCAAGCAGCTCGCGGCGGTGCGCCGGATCAGCGCCCTCGGGCCCGTGCCCGGCGTGACGGATCTCGATCCGGCGCTGACCGTCGCCGAGCATCTGCGCGAACGGGCGCTCCTGGAGCGGCGGTTCGGCGGTTCGCTGCGCGGTCTGCTGAGGCCGCGTGCCGAGCGGGCCGCCGAGGCACGGCTGCGGATCGACACGGCGCTGACCGCCGCCGGGCTCGACATGGAGTCGCTGCCCAAGGGACGGCGGACCTCCGTGCGCGATCTGGAGCGCCTGGAGGCGCTGCGGCTCTCGGTGGCCCTGGCCCTGATCGGGCGGCCCGGGCTCCTTGCCGTCGACGACGTCGACCTCAAGCTGTCGGACGCCGAACGGGACGAGGCATGGGCCCTGCTGAGGTCCCTCACACAGAGCGGCATCACCGTCGTCGCCGTGTGCAACGAAGCACCCGAGGACGCCGTCGCCGTGTCCACGGACCGAAAGACCACGGAGTCCGAGTCGCAAGACCGGAACGACGACGACAACGACGACAACGACGACGACAAGGAGACGGCCGATGCGCTCGCCGAAGCTGGCCGCGCTTGAGCTCAGGCGCTTCGGCAGGGGGAAGCTGCCGCGCATGGCGCTGGTCGCGCTCCTGCTGCTGCCCCTGCTGTACGGCGCGCTGTACCTGTGCTCGTTCTGGGACCCGTACGGCCGTCTCGACCGCATACCCGTGGCTCTCGTCAACGACGACAAGGGAGCGACGGCCGCGGGCAAGAAGCTCGCGGTGGGCGACGGCATCGTCGACGGCCTCGAGGACAGCAAGACCTTCGACTGGCGCGAGGTGAGTTCCGCCGAGGCGCGCAAGGGCGTCGAGGACGGGACGTACTACCTGTCCCTGACGATGCCGTCCGACTTCAGCAAGCGCGTCGCGTCGAGTTCCGGGGACTCTCCGGAGACGGGCGCTCTGCGCGTCCGTACGAACGACGCCAACAACTACATCGTCGGGCAGATCTCCCGGACGGTCTTCTCCGAGGTGCGCACGGCGGCCTCCACCAAGGCGTCGCGCTCCTTCCTCGACAAGATCTTCATCTCGTTCTCCGACATCCACGGGGCGACCGAGAAGGCCGCCAAGGGTGCCGACAAGCTCGACAGCGGCATCGGCGAGGCCAAGAAGGGCTCCAAGAAGCTCGCGACCGGCCTGGACGACGCCAAGGACGGCAGCAGCGACCTGGCCGGGGGCATCAAGAAGCTCGACAAGGGCGCCAGTGACCTCCAGGACGGTTCGAAGAAGGTCTCGGACGGCACCCAGAAGCTGGCCGACAAGGTCAACGGCACCGCTGACCAGGTGCGGCCCTTCCTGAAGGACAACGGCAAGACCGTCGGGGACACGGCCCAGCTCGTCGCCGACTCCTCCAAGGCCCTGAAGAACCACCTGGACACCTGGGTCGAGCTCGCCCCCGTGGCGGCCGACGGCGCCAAGAAGGGCTCCGAGACCATCGGCGGCCTCTACACGGAGCGCTGCGTGGACCTCCCGGTGCCCGACCCGGCCTGCCCGAAGCTCAAGGAGGCCAAGACGGCCGCGGAGAACGTGTCGACCATCGCGGACGACATGAACACCGTGGTCAAGGACCAGAACAGCGACGTCAAGAAGCTCAAGAGGCACCTGACCACGCTGCAGAAGAAGTCGCAGGACCTGGCCCGACGCGCGCCGCACCTCGACGAGGACCTGAACACGGCCGTCGCCCAGATCAACGACCTCAACACGGGCGCGGGGAAGGTCGCCAAGGGCGCCAAGAAGCTGCACACCGGCCTCGGCACCGCCAAGACCGGCGCCACGGACCTCGACACGGGCGTCGGCAAGCTCCAGACGGGTGCGAGCGACCTCAAGGGCGGCATGTTCAAGCTGGCCGACGGCTCCGAGAAGCTGTCCGGCGGACTGCACGACGGCGTCAAGAAGATCCCCGACTACGGCAAGAAGGACCGCGACCAGCGCACCGACGTCATGGCCGACCCGGTGCAGCTCGCCTCCCAGTCGATGCACAAGGCGCCCAACTACGGCACGGGCTTCGCCCCGTACTTCATCCCGCTGTCCCTGTGGGTCGGCGCGATGGTGGCGTACATGCTGATCCAGCCGCTCAACCGGCGCGCGCTCGCCGCGGGCGCCTCCGCCTGGCGGATCGCGTTCGCGGGCTGGCTGCCGGTCGCCGCACTCGGCGTGCTCCAGACGGCGGCCCTGATGTCGGTGCTGCACTGGGGGCTCGGTCTGCAGATGGCGCGGGCGGCCGGGACGGTGGGCTTCCTCTGCCTGGTGACGTGCTGCTTCGCGGCGATCGTGCAGTGGCTGAACGCACGCTTCGGGGCGGCGGGGCGGATCCTCGTCCTCGCGGTCCTGATGCTCCAGCTGACCTCGGCGGGCGGCACGTACCCCGTCCAGACGAGTCCGTCCTTCTTCGGCGCGATCCACCCCTTCTTGCCGATGAGTTACGTCGTCGACGCCCTCCGCAGGCTCATCACCGGCGGCGGACTCGGCCCCGTATGGGAGGCGTGCGTGGTCCTGACGGCCTTCACCGCGGGCGCCCTCGCGCTCACCGCGCTCTCCGCGCACCGCAAGCAGGTGTGGACCCTGGACCGTCTGCACCCGGAGCTGAGCCTGTGAGACCCGCGACCGCGCCTGTGCGGGCGTCAAGACCTGTGAGAATCGGGCCCATGGACAGCAGCGCAACCAGCACCCGGCGTGAGGCCACCCGGCAGAAGCTCTACGAGGCGGCCGTCACCCTCATCGCGGAGCAGGGCTTCTCGGCCACGACGGTCGACGAGATCGCCGAGCGGGCCGGGGTCGCGAAGGGCACGGTCTACTACAACTTCGCGAGCAAGTCGGTTCTCTTCGAGGAGCTGCTGCGGCACGGCGTCGGGCTGCTCACCGCCTCCTTGAAGGAGGCGGCCGAGAAGACGGCGGGGAGCGGCGGCCGGCAGGTCGACGCCCTTGACGCGATGATCCGGGCGGGCCTGGTCTTCATCGACCGCTATCCGGCCTTCACCCAGCTGTACGTCGCCGAGCTGTGGCGCACCAACCGCGCCTGGCAGTCCACCCTGATGGTGGTGAGGCAGCAGGCGGTGGCCGTCGTGGAGGACGTTCTGCGCGCGGGCGTCGAGAACGGCGAGCTCAGCGAGGAGATCGACGTCCCCCTGACGGCCGCGGCGCTCGTCGGGATGGTCCTGGTGGCGGCGCTCGACTGGCAGGCCTTCCAGCCCGAGCGCTCTCTCGACGACGTGCACTCGGCGCTCTCGCGACTGCTGCAGGGCCGGGTGAGCGGCGGGGGCTGATCCGCCGCCACGGAACCGCGCGCACCACGCGCACCACGCGCACCACGCGAGCCGCGCGAGCCGCGCACGAAGAAGCGCCGGTCCGATGCCACCTGATCTCCAGGCGGCGCCGGACCGGCGCTTCTCTCGTTCCCCCGTTTCCCCCGTTCCCCCGTTTCCCCCGTTCGGCCCCTCGGGTGGTCATCCCCGAGTGGCCATCCGTCTCCCCCGTGTCTCGCTCCCACCCTCGAAGAGGTGGGAGGAGCGGCCAAGGGCGCCGCGCCGTTCCGCCGCCCCGTGTCGGCGGTACGGGCGCCGCGCCCTTCTCCGTGTCCCTCACTCTTCCGTCTTCGCAGGTCGGGACCCATCCGCGCTGATACTCATCTCCACCTCTAGGTACGGATACTCAGACCTGGGTGCTCATCCCCAGGCCGAGATCTTCTCGACTGGTTACGATCGCGTCCGTGTCCGTACTCCCCCTGGTCTTCACCAGCGGCTGGGCAAGCGGGATCAACGCGTACGCCGTGGTCCTGCTGCTCGGCGTCTTCGGCGCGACCGGGATCAGCGACGAGGTTCCCGAGGCGCTGCAACGTCCTGATGTGCTGATCGCCGCAGGCGTCCTCTTCGTCTGCGAGGCCGTCGCCGACAAGATCCCTTACGTCGACTCGGTCTGGGACACGGTGCACACCGTGATCCGGCCGGTGTCCGGCGCCGTGGTGGGCGCGCTGCTCGCGGGCCAGAGCGGTTCGCTCTCCGACCTGGCGGCGGGCGCGGTGGGCGGATCGACGGCGCTGGCCAGCCACTTCGTCAAGGCCGGGACGCGGATGGCGATCAACACCTCGCCTGAGCCGTTCAGCAACATCGCGGTGAGCACGGCGGAGGATCTCGGGGTCGCGGGGATCGTCAGCTTCGCGATGTTCCACCCCGAGGCGGCGGCGATCATCGCGGCCGTGCTTCTCCTGCTCGGCCTGCTCATACTGATCTTCCTCGTCTCGCGGATCCGGCGGTTCCTGCGGCGCAGGGCGCAGCGGCGCGAGGAGAAACAGCTCGCGGCGCACGCGGGACGGCCGCCGGACTGAGGGCTCCCGGCGTGACTGTCAGTGGTGGCCGATAAAGTCCCTGGCATGGCACGGATTGTGGTGATCGGCGCCGGGATGGGCGCGATGGCGGCCGCCGCCCGGCTCGCCGTCGCGGGCCACCGCGTGGTGGTGCACGAGCGGTCGGGTACGTACGGGGGCGCGCTCGGCAGCGTCGAGCGTGAGGGCTTCGTCTTCGACACGGGCCCCGGCCTCCTGCACCTCCCCGCCGTCTACCGCGACTTGTTCGTCAAGACCGGCAAGGAACCGCTGGAGCGGTGCGTCGAGCTCTCCCAGGTGGAGCCCGCCGTGCGGCACGTCTTCGCGGACGGCACGGCGGCCGATCTGCCGAACGCCTCGCGCGCGGGCGTCGGCGACGCCCTCGACGCGGCGCTCGGCAGCGGCGCGGGCGCCCACTGGTCGGCGTACATGAACCGCGCCCGTGAGGCGTGGGACCGCACCCGGCGTCCCCTCCTGGAAGAGCCGCTCTGGCCGAACTGGCAGGTCCTCGCCGAGCGCGAGCCCTATCCGTCGGTGCCGCACAGGCGCCTCCTGCGGCGCGAGCGGCGCGCGAGGACCCTCACCGAGGTCGGCGAGCTCGAACTGGGCGGCGACGCACGGCTCCTGGCGCTCCTTGAGCAGTACGCCCTCGCGAGCGGCCTGGACCCCCGGGCGACCCCGGCGAGCGCGGCCGTCCTGCCCTACCAGGAGCACACGTTCGGCGCGTGGTCCGTGCGCGGCGGGATGCGCGCGCTCGCCCGGGCCGTGTACGAGCGGTGTCTCGCACGGCGGGTCGAGTTCGCGTTCGACTCCCCCGTCGCCCGGATCATCGAGAAGGACGGCCGCGCGGCGGGCGTGGAGCTCGCGGACGGGACGGCGCAGGAGGCGGACTTCGTGGTCGCCGGTGTCGCGCCCGGCGCACTCGACGGCTTGCTGTCCGGTACATCCGGCATGTCCGACGCGTCCGGTGTGAACATACGGGCGGAGGGTGAGGTGCAGCCCCGTTCCGGACTGCCCAGTCGCCTCATGGTCTTCCTCGCGCTGCGCGGCGCGCGGCCCGAGGGCACGCCCCACCGCACGGTGCTGCACACGCCCGACCGCCAGGACGAGCTCGACCGGGTCTTCGGCGACCGCCCCGGGCTGCCGCTGGCCCCCACCCTCACGGTGCTGCGCCCGGACGACCCCGCGCTCACACCCGACGCCGAGCACGAGGCGCTCACACTGACGGTCACGGTGCCCGCGCACACGGAGGTCACCGACGCGGACGTGGAGCGGCTCCTGACGCGTGCCGAGTCCGTCGTCCCCGGCCTGCGTGAGCGGCTGCTGTGGCACGAGGTCCGCACCCCCGCCGACATCGCGGAGGCCACCGGCGCCGACGGCGGCGCGGTCCCGCCCCCGTCCCTCGCGGCGGGTGAGGGGCGACTGCTCCACCCGGCCAACAACACGCGTCTGCCAGGGCTCTTCGCGGTGGGCGGCTGGGCGCACCCGGGCGGCGGGCTCCCGCACGCGGGCATGTCGGGCACGCTGGTCGCCGGGCTGATCGTGGAGGGACCGGACTTCCGGGGCTCGCAGTGAGCAGGCCCGTCAGGCCCGTCAGGCCCGTCAGTCCCGCCCGAGCAGACCCGCGGGCCTGCTCGTCTCAGTAGCGGTACTGCTCGTTGTACCCCGCGTCGTACCCGTTCCCCTGGGGCTGTTCGCCCTGGTACGGGTACGGCTGCTCCGGCGGGAGTTCGCCGCCGTACTCACCGTACTGGCCGTAGGGGTCCTCGACGCTGCGCTGCTGGGGCACCCAGACCCCGCCGGGCGGAGTCTCCTGGTAGGTCCCCGCCCCGGCGCCGTACGGATCGGCGGCCGGATAGGGCGCGTACTGCTGCTGGTCGCCGTACGCGTCGTAGCCCTGCCCGCCGTACGTCTGCGTCCCGATGTACGGGTCGGAGTACGCGGCGTACTGCTGCTGCCCCGTCTCGCCGTACGCGTACGGCTGCTGGGGGTCATAGCCCGCGGTGGCGTACGTGTCGTAGCCGTAGCCGCTGTCCGCCGGAGCGGACTGCTGTTGCTGTTGCTGCTGCTGTGCGTACGCGTCGTCGCTGTAGACGCCGTACTGCCCGGTGTCGTCGGGCAGCGGCTCCGGGGCGTAGACCCCGGTGCCGGGAGCGGCCTCGGGCGGTGGTCCGGCCGGGCCCGCATCCTCGTACTCGATGTCGGAGACCTGGAGCGTCGGCTCCTGGGAAGCCTCGGCGGCCCCGCCTCGCGGCCTCTTGCGGCGCTTGCTCAGGCCGGGCTGGCCGCCGAGCGCCCAGCCGGTCGAGAAGCCGCGGCGGAAGGACAACGTCACGTACGTCTGTCCCGTGGCGAAGGCGATCGCGCCGATCCCGATGACCACCACTGACGGCAGCAGCACGCCGATGACCACGCCGAGGAACCCGCCGAAGGCGAGCAGCCGCCAGCGCAGCCGCGCCTTGTACTGCAGCAGCACCTCGCCGAGCAGCCACAGCGCGACACATCCGAACGCGATGTAGAGGACCGTCCAGCCCATGTACGCCCCTCTCCCCGCGGCCGCCGCCCCCTAGGGGTACGGCCGGTCAGACCTGCGGGTGATGCAGGCCCAGATTCTCGTAGATTTCCAGAGTCGCCGTGGAGTTGTTGAGCGTGATGAAGTGCAGTCCCGGGACACCCTCGGCCAGCAACCGCGCGCAGAACTCCGTCGCGAACTCGATGCCAATGGAGCGTACAGCCGCCGGATCATCTTTGGCTGTGAGGATGCGCTCTTTGAGCTCCGGCGGGAAGGAAGCGTTGCTGAGCTGAGGCAGCCGCTCCAGCATGCGCACGTTCGTCACCGGCATGATCTCCGGGATGATCGGCGTCGAGCAGCCCGCGGCCTCGACCCGGTCGCGCAGGCGCAGATACTCCTCCGGGTAGAAGAACATCTGTGTGATCGCGTAGTCGGCGCCCGCACGGCACTTGTCGACGAAGTGCCGGACGTCGGTGTCCCAGTCGGCCGAGCGCGGATGCATCGCGGGGAAGGCCGCGACGCCCACGCAGAAGTCGCCCGACTCCTTGATCAGCCGCACCAGTTCGGCGGTGTACGTGAGGCCCTCGGGGTGCTTGACCCAGTCGGCGAGCGGGTCGCCGGGCGGGTCGCCGCGGACCGCGAGCATGTTCCTGATGCCGGCGTCCGCGTACTGCCCGATGATGTTGCGCAGCTCGGCCACGGAGTGGTCGACGGCGGTCAGGTGCGCGACCGGCGTGAGCGTCGAGTCGGCGACGATCTGCTGCGTCTCCCTGACCGTGCCCGCACGCGTCGAGCCGCCCGCTCCGTACGTCACGGAGACGAAGCTGGGAGCCACCGCCTCGACCCGGCGCAGCGCGTTCCACAGGTTCCGCTCGCCCTTCTCGGTCTTCGGCGCCGAGAACTCGAACGAGTACGTCGTCTCGCCGGTCGCGAGCATGTCACGCACGGTGCGTGCGCGATCAGATCTGGTGGAAGCAGTGCCTAGGGCCATACGGGCAGGTTAGCGACGGGGTGCCGCTACCGGCCAATCTCCGTCCAACCTGCGGACAGCCGACCCGAAGGATGGCTGAAGATCGACGATCAGGCCGAACGCAACCGCTTGGCGAAGTCGGCCGCGGCGGCGGCCGGATCGTCCGCCTCGGTGATGGCCCGCACGACGACGACACGGCGGGCGCCCGCTTCGAGCACCTCGTCCAGGTTGCCCGCGTCGATACCGCCGATGGCGAACCACGGGCGGTCCGTGCCGAGTGAGGCCGTGTACCGGACCAGGTCGAGGCCGGGGGCGTGCCGGCCGGGCTTGGTCGGGGTCGGCCAGCAGGGTCCCGTGCAGAAGTAGTCCACGCCGTCCTGGGTCGCCGCCGCGGCGGCCTCGGCGTCGGCGTGCGTGGAACGGCCGATGAGAACGTCGTCGCCCAGAACGCGGCGGGCCGCGGGCACGGGCAGGTCGCCCTGGCCCAGGTGCAGGACGTCGGCGCCGATGGCGTGCGCGACGTCCGCGCGGTCGTTCACCGCGAGGAGCTTGCCGTGCCGGCGGGCGGCGTCGGCGAAGACCTGGAGGTGTTCGAGCTCCTCGGCCGCCTCCATGCCCTTGTCCCGCAGCTGCACGATGTCGACACCGCCGCCGAGGACGGCGTCGAGGAACTCCGGGAGGTCGCCCTGGCGCTTGCGGGCGTCCACGCAGAGGTAGAGGCGGGCGTCGGCGAGCTGCTCGCGGGCAGGCTTGGTGGCCATGAAGAGGTCCCCCCGGTCGTCGGTGGCCTACGGGCCGCGTGCCCCGGGTCTCCGGGGGACACGCGGCCCGTACGCGACGGTTTTCCGTGTCGGTCGGTCAGACGGCGAGCGCCTGGGCGCGACGCTTCACCTCCGTGCCGCGATTCTCACTCAGGGCCTGCGCGGGGGTGCCGGGCAGGGTCGGGTCGGGAGTGAAGAGCCACTCCAGCATCTCTTCGTCGGAGAAGCCGTCGTCCCGCAGGAGCGTCAAGGTGCCGGTGAGGCCCTTGACGATCTTGTCGCCGTCGATGAAGGCGGCAGGCACCGCGAGCGCGCGGTTCTCACCACGGCGTACGGCGATCAGCTGGCCCTCCTTGACCAGCTGGCGCACACGCGTCACCTCGACGTCGAGCATTTCTGCGATGTCGGGGAGGTGCAGCCACTCGGGGACGAGAGCATCAGTCTTTGCGTCAATCTCGGTCACGGGGACAAGCGTATCTCCGGCCACCGACAGCGGCCGGGCGGCGGGGCACCCGGCTACGGCAGCACTGCCTTCTTCAGCGGTACCGCGGGGTCCGACGCCAGCTCCGGGGAGAGCCGGGCAGCCGCCTCGATCAGCTTGCGGCCCTGCGCGAGGTCCCGCGGGCGGCCCACCGCGAGGACGGCCACCAGGGCGCCCCGACGGAGCCAGCACACGGTCCAGGCCGCACCCGACGGGTCACCGCGCCACACCAGCTCGTCGGCCGACGCGTGGTGCCCCGCGAACTGGACGAAGCGGCCGAACTGCTCGGACCAGAAGTACGGGACGGGGTCGTACGCCGAAGGGGTCTCGCCGATGATGTTCGCGGCCACCGTGCGCGGGCCCTGGAGGGCGTTGTCCCAGTGGTGGACGAGAAGCCGCTCGCCATACCTTCCCGAAGGGAAGGAGGAGCAGTCGCCGACCGCGTACACATCGGGTTCCGACGTCCGCAGGTGATCGTCGGCGACGATCTCCCGGTGGGCGCCCAGGGTGATGCCGGAGTCCGCGAGCCAGCCGGTGGCGGGGCGCGCGCCGATGCCGACGACGACCGCGTCCGCGGGCAGCCGGGTGCCGTCGGCGAGGAGGACGCTGCCGGGCTCGACGCGGTCCACGCGCGCGTGGGTGCGCAGTTCGGCCCCGGAGTCGGCGTACCAGGACGTCATCGGCGCCGCGACAGCCGCGGGCAGGGCCCCGGCGAGCGGTCGCTCGGCGGCTTCGACGACGGTGACGGAGCAGCCCGCGTCGCGCGCCGCGGTCGCGAACTCGGCGCCGATCCAGCCCGCGCCGATGACCACGACACGGTGCTGTTCGGCGAGCACGGGCCGCAGCCGCTCGGCGTCGTCGAGGGTGCGCAGCAGGTGGACTCCGGGGACTTGGGCAGTGCCGGGCAGCAGGATCGGCTCGGCGCCGGTGGCGATGACCAGGGTGTCGTAGGGCGCCGGGCCCGACGCGGTGTCCAGTTCGCGGTCCGCCGGGCGCACGCCCGTGACCTCGTGGCCCAGGCTCAGCTCGATGCCGAGCGCCTCGAAGTCGATGTCGAAGGCGGAGCCCTCCGCCTTGCCGAGCAGCACGGCCTTGGACAGCGGCGGCCTGTCGTACGGCCGGTGGGGTTCCGCGCCGATCAGGGTGACCGCACCGGCGAACCCCTGCTCGCGCAGGGCGACGGCGGTCTGCACCCCGGCCATCCCCGCGCCCACGATGACGACGTGCCGCTTGTCCTGCCTCTGGCGCTCGCTCACCCGATCACTCTAGGGCGGCGGGTGACGCACCCCGCAGAGCGCTACGAGGAGATCTATGACACACCGTCACGGCGCATACCCGGACAGCTCCCCTACTGCCCACGGAGACCAGGGACTAGGGTGGCGGATGCAGAGCACTCGCGGGAGCCCGGACGTACCGGGCTGAGAGGGAGGCTGGGACGGCCTCCGACCGTACGAACCTGATCCGGGTCATGCCGGCGAAGGGAGGGGCTGGACGCCCATGCATCCACATACATCACCCCACGAGACGACCGATGTCGTCGTCATCGGGGGCGGCATCATCGGCCTGGTCACGGCCTGGCGGGCGGCGCAGCGCGGCCTGTCCACCGCGGTCGTGGACCCCGAACCGGGCGGCGGCGCGGCGCAGGTCGCCGCGGGCATGCTGGCCGCCGTCACCGAGCTGCACTACGGCGAGCAGACGCTGCTCGGGCTGAATCTGGCCTCCGCGCGGCGCTATCCGGAGTTCGCGGCGGAGTTGGCGGAGGCGAGCGGCCGCGATGTCGGCTACCGCGCGTGCGGCACGCTCGCCGTCGCCCTCGACTCCGACGACCGCGCCCACCTGCGTGAGCTGCACGCACTCCAGGAGCGGTCGGGGCTCACGTCGGAGTGGCTGAGCGGGCGGGAGTGCCGCCGCCTCGAACCGATGCTCGCACCGGGGGTCCGCGGCGGCCTTCGCGTCGACGGCGACCATCAGATCGACCCGCGCAGGCTCGCCGCGGCACTGCTCGTGGCCTGCGAGCGGGCGGGCGTGATCTTCCACCGTGCGTGGGCGGAGCGCCTCACGGTCGCAGGCGACCGGGCCACCGGTGTCGTCCTCGCCGACGGCACCGCCCTGGAGGCCGGGCAGACCGTGCTCGCCGCGGGCAGCCTCAGCGGGCGGCTCGCAGGTGTCCCGGAGGGCGTGCTGCCGCCCGTGCGTCCCGTGAAGGGGCAGGTCCTGCGGCTCACGGTGCCGGAGCGGTACGCGCCGTTCCTGAGCCGTACCGTGCGCGCCGTCGTGCGCGGCAGCCACGTCTACCTGGTGCCGCGCGAGAACGGCGAGCTCGTCGTCGGCGCTACCAGCGAGGAGCTCGGCTGGGACACGACGGTCACCGCGGGCGGCGTGTACGAGCTGCTCCGGGACGCCCACGAGCTCGTACCTGGCATCACGGAACTGCCGCTGACCGAGACCCGCGCGGGCCTGCGCCCCGGCTCGCCCGACAACGCGCCGCTGCTCGGCCCGACCGCGCTCCCCGGCCTCCAGCTGGCCACAGGGCACTACCGCAACGGCGTGCTTCTGACCCCCGTCACCGGCGAGGTCCTCGCGCACGCCCTGACCACCGGTGAACTGCCCGACGAGGCGCGGGGGTTCACCCCGCTGCGCTTCGTCGGCGCCTCCCTCACGCAGCGCTTCATGGAGCAGCCCGCATGACTCTCTCAGCCGTTACAGCCGTATCCGTCAACGGAGAAGCACGCGACGTGGCCGCGGGCACCACGCTCGAAGCGCTCGTCGCCACGCTCACCAGAGCTCCGTCCGGGATCGCCGCCGCGCTCAACGAAACCGTCGTCCCGCGCGCGCGGTGGTCCACCACCCCCCTCACCGACGGGGACCGCGTCGAGGTCCTCACCGCCGTCCAAGGAGGCTGAACCGGCATGGCAGACGACCCCTTCGTCATCGGCGGGCTCACTCTTTCCTCACGCCTGATCATGGGTACGGGCGGTGCGCCGAGCCTGGACATCCTCGAACGCTCCCTCGTCGCCTCCGGAACGGAGCTGACGACGGTCGCGATGCGCCGCCTCGACCCCGGTGTGCAGGGCTCGGTGCTCTCCGTCCTCGACCGGCTCGGCATCCGTGTCCTGCCGAACACGGCGGGCTGCTTCACCGCGGGCGAGGCCGTCCTGACCGCCCGGCTCGCGCGGGAGGCGCTCGGCACCGACCTGGTCAAGCTGGAGGTCATCGCGGACGAGCGCACGCTGCTCCCCGACCCGATCGAGCTCATCGACGCCGCGGAGACCCTGGTCGACGACGGCTTCACGGTCCTTCCGTACACGAACGACGACCCGGTCCTCGCCCGGAAGCTGGAGGACGTGGGCTGCGCGGCGATCATGCCTCTCGGCTCGCCCATCGGCTCCGGGCTCGGCATCCGCAACCCGCACAACTTCCAGCTCATCGTCGAGCGCGCGGGCGTGCCGGTGATTCTGGACGCGGGGGCGGGAACGGCGTCCGACGCGGCGCTCGCGATGGAGCTGGGGTGCGCGGGTGTGATGCTCGCCTCCGCCGTTACACGCGCTCAGGAGCCGGTCCTGATGGCCGAGGGCATGCGGCACGGGGTCGAGGCGGGGCGGCTCGCGTACCGGGCCGGGCGGATTCCACGTCGGCACTTCGCCGAGGCGTCGTCGCCCGCGCAGGGGATGGCCCGGCTCGATCCGGAGCGGCCCGCGTTCTGAGGGACCGCCCGCCTGTTACAGGTCGGCTGCAGTCGAGGCCCGAGCATGCCCGGGCGGGCAAGGGTGTCAGCGGTGGCTCGTAGACTCCCTTCGTGGACACGACCCTTCAGGACCCTTCCCCAGCCTTCGGCCGGGGAGACCCCATGGTCGGGCAGGTGCTCGACGGCCGCTATCGCGTGGACGGGCGGATCGCGGTCGGCGGGATGGCCACGGTCTACCGGGCCGTGGACACCCGCCTCGACCGCGTGCTCGCGCTCAAGGTGATGCACCCGACGCTGGCCGCCGACGTCTCGTTCGTCGACCGCTTCATCCGCGAGGCCAAGTCGATCGCCCGGCTCTCCCACCCGAACGTGGTGGGGGTGTACGACCAGGGCGCCGACGGCGCGTACGTCTATCTGGCCATGGAGTACATCGCGGGATGCACCCTGCGCGACGTGCTCCGCGAGCGCGGCGCCCTGCAGCCGCGCGCGGCCCTCGACATCCTGGAGCCGGTCCTCGCCGCGCTCGGCGCGGCCCACCGCGCCGGGTTCGTGCACCGCGACATGAAGCCGGAGAACGTCCTCATAGGGGATGACGGCCGGGTCAAGGTCGCTGACTTCGGACTCGTGCGCGCGGTGGACACCGTCACGAACACGACGGGCACGATCCTGGGGACGGTCTCCTATCTCGCCCCCGAGCAGATAGAGCACGGCACGGCCGACACGCGTGTGGACGTGTACGCGTGCGGGGTCGTGCTCTACGAAATGCTGACCGGCGCCAAGCCGCACTCCGGTGAGTCGCCCGCCCAGGTTCTCTACCAACACCTCCACGAGGACGTGCCGCCCCCGTCGGCGGTCGTTCCGGGCCTGGCCGTCGAGCTCGACGAGCTGGTGGCCTCCGCCACCGCCCGCAACCCCGAGGTCCGCCCGCACGACGCGGTGGCGCTCCTCGGGCAGGCCAGGCAGGCGCGGGCCGCGCTCTCCCTGGATCAGCTCGACGCGGTGCCGCCGCAGGCGCGCACGGCGGAGCACGAACCGCGCGACAACAGCGACGACCGCACCAACGTGCTCCCGCGCTCGGTGCGGCCCGTGCAGCTTCCGCTCCCCATGGACGGCGTCCAGGACCAGCGGGACCCACAGGACCAGCTCAACCGCACGAGCATCCTGGCGACGCCGCCCCCCGCTCCACCGGCGGCCCCCGATCGCAGGCGGCGCGCCAGCCCGCGCCGCGGGGTCCTCGCGATCGTCGCCGCCGTCCTTCTCGCCCTGGGTCTCGGCGCGGGCGTCTGGTACATCAATTCCGGCCAGTTCACGAAGGTCCCGCCGCTCCTGGCGAAGACCGAACCCGCGGCCAAGAAGCGCCTCGACGAGGCCGGGCTCGACGTGAAGGACGTCAAGCGCGCCTACAGCGACACCGACAAGCGCGGCACGGTCATGGCGACCGACCCCAAGGCGGGCGAGCGCATCCGTGACAACGGCCGGGTGACGCTGACCGTCTCGATGGGTCCCGAGATCGTGAAGGTCCCCAGCCTCAAGGGCACTGCCCTGGACGAGGCGAGGAGCAAGCTCAAGGACGCCGGACTGGCTCCCGGGATGACGACCAAGGCCTTCAGCGACGACGTCCGCAAGGGCTCCGTGATCAGCACGGACCCGGATTCGGGCAGCAAGCGCAAGGCGGGCTCCGCCATCGCGATGGTCGTCAGCAAGGGTGAGGCGATCGACGTCCCCGACGTGACGGGCGACTCCCAGGCGGACGCGACCCTCGATCTTCAGGACGCGGGCCTCAAGGTCAAGATCGCGACGAAGCGGGTGCACTCCGAAGAGGACAAGGGCACCGTCGTCGACCAGTCGCCCAGGGAGGGCGAGAAGCAGCTCGCCGAGGGCGACACGGTCACGCTGACGCTCTCCAAGGGCCCCGAGATGATCGAGGTGCCGGACGTCGAGGGCATGAGCGTCGACGACGCCACGCAGAAGCTCGAGGACGCGGGCTTCGAGGTCGACGAGGACCGCGGTTTCCTGAACCTCTTCGGGGACACGGTCAAGGGGCAGTCGGTGGAGGGCGGCGACGACGCCCCCAAGGGCTCGACGATCACCATCAAGGTCCGTTAGTCCCGGCCGGGGAAAGGTCTCGCGCGTACCCGTGCCACCCTGGAGCGGGTGAGCAGCGAGAACTCCCCCAGCACCCCGTCCCGCAATCCCGTCGGCGGCCATGTCCCCGTGGCCGGCGGCCTTGCCTCCGCAGGGCTTTCGTACGCCCGTGAGCTGGGTGCCGAGGCCGTCCAGGTCTTCGTGACCAACCCTCGCGGCTGGGCCACCGGGCCCGGCAACCCGAAGGAGGACGAGGAGTTCCGCGCCGCCTGCGCGGCCGAGCGGATTCCCGCGTACGTGCACGCGCCCTATCTCATCAACTTCGGCTCGCACACCGAGGCGACCGTCGAGAAGTCCGTGGAGTCCCTGCGCCACTCACTGCGCCGGGGACGCGAGATCGGCGCGCTCGGCGTCGTCGTGCACACCGGCTCGGCGACCGGCGGCCGGGACCGCGCCGTCGCGCTCGCGCAGGTACGTGAGCGGATGCTGCCGCTCCTGGACGAGCTGACGCACGACGACGACCCCTTCCTCCTCCTGGAGTCGACCGCGGGCCAGGGCTTCTCGCTCTGCTCGCGCACCTGGGACTTCGGCCCGTACTTCGACGCGCTGGACGCCCACCCGAAGCTGGGCGTCTGCCTGGACACCTGCCACATCTTCGCGGCGGGCCACGATCTGACCGGGCCGAGCGGCATGAAGCAGACCCTCGACCTGCTGGTCGACACCGTCGGCGAAGGGCGCCTGAAGCTGGTGCACGCCAACGACTCGAAGGACGTGGTCGGCGCCCACAAGGACCGTCACGAGAACATCGGCACCGGCCACATCGGCGAGGAGCCCTTCCGCGAGCTGATGGCCCACCCCGCGACCGAGAACGTACCGCTGATCATCGAAACACCCGGCGGCAAGGAAGGGCACGCGGCGGACGTGGCGCGCTTGAAAGAGCTCAGGGGCAGCTAGAGCCCTGGCCGTGGGCGGAACGGAATGGAGCCCTAGAGCTCGGGGCCGTCCCCGGGCTCTTCCTGGTACGAGTAGCGCTGCTCGGTCCAGGGGTCGCCGACGTTGTGATAGCCGCGTTCCTCCCAGAAGCCGCGGCGGTCGGCGGTCATGTACTCGACACCACGGACCCACTTGGGGCCCTTCCAGGCGTAGAGGTGAGGCACCACGAGGCGCAGCGGAAAGCCGTGCTCCGCGGTCAGCAGTTCTCCGCCTTTGTGGGTGGCGAAAATCGTGCGCTCATCCATGAAGTCGGCCATCCGCAGATTCGAGCTGAAGCCGTACTCGGCCCAGATCATCACGTGCGTGGCGTCGGGCGCGGGCGGCGCGATCTCCAGGAGCGCCTGCGCGGAGACACCGCCCCACTCGGCGCGGAGCATGCTGAACTTGGTGACGCAGTGCAGATCGCCGATCACGCTGGCGTACGGGAGGGCGGAGAACTCCTCGTGCGTCCAGCAGTGCTTGTCCCCGTCGGCGGTGGCCCCGAAGACCCTGAACTCCCAGCGCTCCGGGCGGAACTTCGGCACCGGACCGTAGTGCGTGACCGGCCAGCCCCGCTGCAGTCGCTGCCCCGGCGGGAGCTCCGGCTCCACTGCCTCCCCAGATGCGCGATCCGCCGACTGACCCATGTCTCCATCCTGACAGACCTCGGGCGGTGGGCATGACCATGAGGCCCTCGTCAGACGCAGGTCAGACGCCGATTGGGGCAACTCCTACTAAGCGTGCACTTACTGGACGGCCTCTCGCACCGGTGCAAGGATGCGCGGAACCTGCCCAGTTACCACGTGGAAGGAGCCTCTGCGATGCAGGGCGACCCCGAGGTCATCGAATTTCTCAACGAGCAGCTGACCGCCGAGCTGACGGCGATCAACCAGTACTTTCTCCACGCCAAGATGCAGGAGAACTTCGGCTGGCCGAAGCTCGCGAAGTACACCCGGTCCGAGTCGATCGACGAGATGAAGCACGCGGAGATCCTGACCGACCGGATCCTCTTCCTCGACGGCCTGCCCAATTACCAGCGGCTCTTCCACGTGCGCGTGGGTCAGACCGTGACGGAGATGTTCCAGGCCGACCGGCAGATCGAGGCGGAGGCGATCGACCGCCTCAGGCGCGGGATCGAGGTGATGCGCGGCAAGGGAGACGTCACTTCCGCGAATATCTTCGAGTCGATCCTTGAGGACGAGGAGCACCACATCGACTATCTCGACACTCAGCTCGAACTGGTCGAGAAGCTGGGCGAGCCGCTCTACATCTCGCAGCTCATCGAGCAGCCGGAGAGCTGACAACGGGCCAGGCGGGCTAGGCGGCCTCGTCCAGGCCGGTGTCCAGACTGGTGAGGACGGGCTCACCCTGGTTGGCCAGCTCCCTGCGGGGGCACGTGCCCCGGCCCAGGAGCGCCTGAATGCTCCGTACACACGAACCGCAGTCGGTGCCCGCCTTGCTGGCGGACGCTATCTGGCGGGGTGTGCAGGCACCGTCCGCCGCGTGCTGCCTCACCTGCGCCTCGGTGACCCCGAAGCAGTTGCAGACGTACACGCGGTTCACCTCCCGGGCAGGATTTATCGGCGGCGCCGTCCCGATTAATCGGTGAGGCTAACCTAACCTTACCCACGACCTCGGGTCCACAAAAGCCCCGGATACGCCGGTGGGGCACGGATCACATGGATCCGTGCCCCACCGGCGTATCTCGCGGGAATTTCTACTGGGAGCGGTACATCTCCGCCACCAGGAACGCCAGGTCCAGGGACTGGCTGCGGTTCAGGCGCGGGTCGCAGGCCGTCTCGTAGCGCTGGTGCAGGTCGTCGACGAAGATCTCGTCGCCGCCGCCCACGCACTCGGTGACGTCGTCACCGGTGAGCTCGACGTGGATGCCGCCCGGGTGCGTGCCCAGGCCCTTGTGGACCTCGAAGAAGCCCTTGACCTCGTCGAGCACGTCGTCGAAGCGGCGGGTCTTGTGACCGGATGCTGCCTCGAAGGTGTTGCCGTGCATCGGGTCGGTGACCCAGGCGACGGTCGCGCCGGACGCGGTGACCTTCTCGACAAGCTCGGGGAGCTTGTCCCTGACCTTGTCGGCGCCCATGCGGACGATGAAGGTGAGGCGGCCGGGCTCGCGGTCCGGGTCGAGGCGCTCGATGTACTGCAGCGCCTCCTGCGAGGTCGTCGTCGGGCCGAGCTTGATGCCGATCGGGTTGCGCACCTTGGAGGCGAACTCGATGTGCGCGCCGTCCAGTTGACGGGTGCGCTCACCGATCCAGACCATGTGGGCCGAGGTGTCGTAGAGCCGGCCGGTGCGCGAGTCCACGCGCGTGAGGGCCGACTCGTAGTCGAGGAGCAGCGCCTCGTGCGAGGCGAAGAACTCGACGGTCTTGAACTCCTCCGGGTCCGTCCCGCAGGCGCGCATGAAGTTGAGCGCGTTGTCGATCTCGCGCGCCAGCTGCTCGTAGCGCTGGCCCGAGGGGGACGACTTCACGAAGTCCTGGTTCCAGGCGTGCACCTGGCGCAGGTCCGCGTACCCGCCCGTGGTGAAGGCGCGCACCAGGTTGAGCGTCGACGCGGAGGCGTTGTACATCCGCTTCAGACGCTCGGGGTCCGGGATGCGGGACTTCTCGTCGAAGTCGAAGCCGTTGACCGAGTCGCCCCGGTACGTCGGCAGGGTCACGCCGTCGCGGGTCTCGGTGCCCTTGGAGCGCGGCTTCGAGTACTGCCCGGCGATACGGCCGACCTTCACGACGGGCACGGAGGCCGCGTACGTGAGGACGGCGCCCATCTGGAGCAGCGTCTTCAGTTTGTTTCGGATGTGGTCGGCCGACACGGCGTCGAAGGCCTCGGCGCAGTCGCCGCCCTGAAGCAGGAACGCCTCTCCCTTGGCGACGGAGGCCAGTCGGGCGCGCAGCTGGTCGCACTCGCCCGCGAAGACGAGCGGCGGATACGACTCGAGGTCCGCGATCACATCGCGCAGAGCCTCGGCATCGGGGTACTCAGGCTGCTGCGCCGCGGGAAGGTCTCGCCAGGTGTTGCCACCGGTTGGGGTGCTCTTAGCGTTCACGGTCACCCCCACAACATTACGGGGTGATGTCCGCCGTCCAGTCACCCGCTCACCAAGTGAGACGGACCCGACACAGCCGGGCATGGAACCGGCGATGCGCTAGGGTGCCGGACATGCACGCGCAGACGAACCGAAACTGGTGGTGGCCCGCTCATCCGGCGGCCCACTGAATCTGCGCGTACCCAGACTCGCGAAGGCCGCCCGAGGGGCGGCCTTCAGTGTTTTCCGGACCGGCGTCCGGGGACCGGCCGGGCCGTTCCTCTCCGAGTGAGAAGGAACAAGACCCGTGAACACACCGGACGCACCGGACACCCCAGACACCCCGAGCCGGCTCGCCGCCCTGCTGCGCGACGACCGCCCCTTCGCCGTGCTCCGCCGCCGCACGCCCGGCCACGACCAGGACACCGTCGAGGTCCTGGTCGGCGCCGTCGGCACGTACGACCGGCTCGCGGACATTCCCGACGAGGGTCTCGCCCTGATCCCCTTCCGGCAGATCAGGGAGCGCGGCTTCGACGTACGCGACGACGGCACGCCGCTGGCGGTCCTGACCCCCGACGAGACGTACGGACTCCCGCTCGCCGAGGCCCTGTCGACGCTGCCCACCCATGACGTGCGCGTCGAGGGCGGGGCCTTCGACGTCGACGACGCCGCGTACGGGGAGATCGTCGGGCGGGTCCTGCGCGAGGAGATCGGGCGCGGCGAGGGCGCGAACTTCGTCATCCGGCGTACGTACGAGGGTGAGATCCCCGGCTTCGGCAGGGCGGACGCCCTCGCGCTCTTCCGCAGGCTGCTCGTGGGCGAGCGGGGTGCCTACTGGACGTACGTCGTGCACACCGGGGACCGGACCCTTGTCGGGGCGAGCCCCGAGGTGCACGTGCGGATGTCCGGCGGGACGGTCGTCATGAACCCGATCAGCGGGACGTACCGCTACCCGGCCGATGGCCCCACGGCGGACGACCTGCTCGATTTCCTCGCCGACGGCAAGGAGACCGAGGAGCTGTCGATGGTCGTCGACGAGGAGCTCAAGATGATGTGCACCGTCGGCGACATGGGCGGTGTCGTCGTCGGTCCTCGGCTGAAGGAGATGGCGCATCTCGCGCACACCGAGTACGAGTTGCGGGGCAAGTCGTCGCTCGACGTGCGCGAGGTCCTCAAGGAGACGATGTTCGCGGCGACCGTCACCGGCTCGCCCGTGCAGAACGCCTGCCGCGTCATCGAGCGGCACGAAGCGGGCGGGCGCGGCTACTACGCGGGCGCCCTCGCCCTCATCGGCCGCGACGCGGGCGGCGCGCAGACCCTCGACTCCCCCATCCTGATCCGCACCGCCGACATCTCGGCGGACGGAGAGCTGCGGGTCCCGGTCGGCGCGACGCTGGTGCGCGGCTCCGACCCGGCGGGCGAGGTGGCCGAGACGCACGCGAAGGCGGCGGGCGTGCTCGCCGCGCTCGGCGTACGCCCCGGACGGCCCCGCGACGAGCGCGTACGCCCCGCCCTCGCCGACGACCCGCGCGTGCGGGCCGCGCTCGACGGGCGGCGGGCCGGGCTCGCGCCGTTCTGGCTGCGGATGCGGGAACTGACGGCCGAGCTGATTGGGCACGCCCTGGTGATCGACGGCGAGGACACGTTCACGGCGATGCTGGCGCATCTGCTGCGTTCGTCGGGCCTCACGGTCTCCGTACGCCGCTTCGACGAGCCGGGGCTGCGGGAGACGGTCCGCGAGCACGAGGGCCCACTGGTCCTCGGCCCCGGCCCCGGCGACCCCGCGGACCCCGCCGACCCGAAGATGAGCTTCCTGCGTTCCCTGGCCGCCGACGTGATCCGCGATCACCGCCACGGCGTTCTCGGCGTCTGCCTCGGCCATGAGCTCCTGGCCGCCGAGCTGGGCCTGGAGATCGTCCGCAAGGAGGTCCCTTACCAGGGTGCCCAGACGCGGATCGACCTGTTCGGACGGCCGGAGACGGTCGGCTTCTACAACAGCTTCGTGGCCCACTGCGACGAGGAGACGTCCCTGGAGCTCGCGGCGCACGGCATCGAGGTCAGCAGGGACCCGGCCACGGGAGAGGTGCACGCGCTGCGGGGTCCGGGTTTCGCCGGCGTCCAGTTCCACCCGGAGTCGGTGCTCTCGCTGCGCGGGACGGCGATCGTACGGGAGCTGCTCGCGGGGGTGCTTGTCCAGCGGTCGGCTAAGCCGTGAGGGGCGCCGGGACCAGGACGTTCTCGCTGCGGCGGCCCTCCCTGTAGTCCAGGACGTTGCGCACCGTGGTGTCGATGATCTGCCCGACGGCGTCCGCGGTGTAGTACGCCTGGTGCGAGGTGACCACGACGTTCGGGAACGTCACCAGGCGGGCCAGGGTGTCGTCCTCGACGACCTCGAGGGACTTGTCGAGGAAGAAGAGGCCCGCCTCCGCCTCGTACACATCGAGTCCGACGCCCGTGAACCGCCCGGCCCGCAGCTCGCGGACCAGGGCGTCGGTGTCGATCAGGCCGCCGCGGCTCGAGTTCACCAGGATCGCGTCGTCCTTCATCATCCGCAGCGCGTCGGCGCCGACGATGTGCTGCGTGGAGGGGAGCAGCGGGACATGCAGGCTGATGAGGTCGGCGTCGGCGAAGAGCTGCTCCTTCGCGACGTACTCCATGCAGAGCTCGGCGCACGCGGGGTTCTCGGCGACGTCCCAGCCGAGCAGCCGCATGCCGAAGCCGTGCGCGATCCGCGTGAACGCCTCGCCGATCTTCCCGGTGCCGAGCACGCCGACCGTGCGTCCGCGCAGATCCCGGCCCATCAGGCCGTCGAGCCTGAAGTCGAAGTCGCGGGTGCGGTTGCTCGCGCGGACGATGCGGCGGTTGACGGCCATCGCGAGGGTCCAGGCGAACTCGGCGACGGAGTACGGCGAGTAGGACGAGACGCGGGCGATGGTGAAGCCGAGGCGCTCGGCGACCTGGAGATCGATGTTGTTGAACCCGGTCGAACGCTGGGCGATCATCTGCGTCCCGCCCGCCGCGAGGGTCTGCAGGACGCGGCTGCCCAGGTCGGCGTTGACGCTGGTGGAGACGATCTCGTGGCCCGCGGCGATGGGGGCGGTGTCCTCGGTGAGGAAGACGTCCAGGCAGCGGATGTCGTGGTGCGCGGCGAAGGCCTTCTCGATCAGCGGCCGCTCGTCGGCCTGCACACCGAAGGCGAGGATCTCCATGCGGGGAGTCTATGTACCGCCCGGTGGGACGGCACCCGGAGACCGAAGCCCGCGGGTGCCGTCTCCCCCGGCCGAAGATCAGCCGAAGATCAGCCGAAGAAGACCCCCACCTCGGAGTACAGCTGCGGATCCACCGTCTTCAGCTTCGCCGTCGCCTCGGCGATCGGGACCCGCACGATGTCCGTGCCCTGCAGGGCGACCATCTTCCCGAAGTCGCCGTCCCGCACGGCCTCGATCGCGTGCAGGCCGAAGCGCGTGGCGAGCCACCGGTCGAACGCGCTGGGCGTCCCGCCGCGCTGGATGTGCCCGAGGACGGTCGTCCGGGCCTCCTTCCCCGTACGCCCCTCGATCTCCTTGGCCAGCCACTCCCCCACACCCGAGAGCCGCACGTGCCCGAAGGAGTCCTGCGATCCGTCCTTGAGGACCATCTCGCCGTCCTTGGGCATGGCGCCCTCGGCGACGACGACGATCGGCGCGTACGACGCCTTGAACCGTGAGGTCACCCAGGCACACACCTGGTCGACGTCGAAGCGCTGCTCGGGGATGAGGATGACGTTCGCGCCCCCGGCGAGCCCGGAGTGCAGCGCGATCCACCCGGCGTGCCGCCCCATGACCTCGCAGACCAGGACGCGCATGTGCGACTCGGCGGTCGTGTGCAGCCGGTCGATCGCCTCGGTGGCGATCCCCACCGCGGTGTCGAAGCCGAAGGTGTAGTCCGTGGCGGACAGGTCGTTGTCGATGGTCTTCGGTACGCCGACGACGTTGATGCCGTACTCGTCGGTGAGCCGCGCGGCGACGCCGAGGGTGTCCTCGCCGCCGATCGCGATGAGGGACTCGACCTCGTACTTGGCGAGGTTCTCCTTGATCCGGCGGACGCCGTTCTCCGCCTTGAGCGGGTTGGTGCGCGAGGAGCCGAGGATGGTGCCGCCGCGGGGCAGGATGCCCCGCACGGCCGGAATGTCGAGCGGGACGGTGTCGCCCTCCAGCGGACCGCGCCAGCCGTCCCGGAAGCCGACGAAGTCATAGCCGTACTCCTGCACGCCCTTGCGGACGACGCCCCGGATGACGGCGTTGAGCCCGGGGCAGTCGCCGCCTCCGGTCAGTACTCCGATTTTCTTGGCCGTCATGGAAACGTCCCTTCCCTCAGTGACCTGTATGCGGGTCACGCTAATGGTGATCCAGGTCACTCAGGGACGGTGCGGATGGTCAATTCCTGGCCGGAACAAGGGAGTTGATCACCCGGGTTCACTCATACGAGGGTCACGCGTCGTCGAGACCTCGCTCGATCGCGTACCGCACGAGCTCCACGCGGTTGTGCAACTGGAGCTTGCCCAGGGTGTTCTGCACGTGGTTCTGCACGGTGCGGTGCGAGATGACCAGGCGCTCGGCGATCTGCTTGTAGCTCAGTCCCTTGGCGACAAGGCGGAGCACCTCGGTCTCGCGGTCGGTCAGCTGCGGGGCCTTCGGCTCGTCCGGGGCGCCGGGCGCCGGATCGGAGGCCAGACGGCGGTACTCGCCGAGGACCAGACCCGCGAGGCCCGGGGTGAAGACCGTGTCGCCGACGGCCGTGCGGCGCACCGCGTCGATCAGCTCGGCGGTGGAGGACGACTTCAGGAGGTATCCGGTGGCGCCGGACTTGACCGCCTCCAGGACGTCGGCGTGCTCACCGCTCGCCGAGAGGACGAGCACGCGCAGGGCGGGGTCGGCGCCGACGAGTTCCTTGCAGACCTGGACGCCCGGCTTCAGCGGCAGGTTCAGATCGAGTACGAGGACGTCCGGCGCGACGGCCTGTGCGCGGCGCACGGCCTGCTCGCCGTCGCCCGCCGTGGCGACCACGTCGAAGCCGGCCTCCGCGAGGTCGCGGGCGACGGCGTCCCGCCACATCGGGTGGTCGTCGACGACCATGACCCGGACGGTGCCCTCCTGCTGCTGCTGTTCGCTCATCGTTCCTTTCCTGCCTTCCCCCGTGTGCCTGCTGTGTTCGGTGAGTCCCGCGGGACCCTCAGTTCCACTTCCGTGCCCTGGCCCGGCACCGAGATCAGCTCGGCCGTGCCACCGATGTCCCGCAGGCGCCCCCGGATCGACAGGGCGACACCGAGCCGCCCCTCACCCTCGGCCTCGGCGAGACGGCCTTCGGGGATGCCGGGGCCGTCGTCCCGCACCGTCACGATCACGCAGTCCGGCTCGTCCTCGACGAGGATCCAGGCACCGGCGTCCGGGCCCGCGTGCCGGTGGACGTTGTCCAGGGCGGCGCCCACCGCGGCGGCCAGTTCCCGCGCGGCCCTCGGCGCGAGGCCCACCGGCGCGCCAGGCTCCGAGACGGTCACCTTCGCGCCCGCGTACGGGAAGAGGAGTGAGCGCAGGTCACAGGGCTCGCCGTCATCGTCGGCCGCAGGGTCGTCGGGTTCCTCCACCGCGCGGACGACGGCCCCGAGGGAGGCGTCCTCCGACTCGTGCGACGTCCGCACCAGGCCGCACGACACCAGCGTGCGCAGCGCGACCTCCTGCTCCCCCGCCATCCTGCCGAGCTCCGCGGCCTCGCCGCCGAGCGCGCTGCCGCGCCGCTGCACCATCGCGAGGACCTGGAGAACGCTGTCGTGGATGTCGCGGGCGAGGCGCTCCCGCTCGCGGGTCGCGGCCTCGATCTCCAGGGCGCGGGCGAGGGTGCGCTCGGAGGCGCGGGCCACCTCGACGACGTACCCGATGGCGATGGAGGCGATGCAGACGAGCAGGACGTTGTGGAGCGTGTCCTGGGTGGGCCTGCCGCGCTGTGCGATGTTGGCGGCGCCGACGAGTGCCGACGCGAAGGCCGCCCACCGCCAGCCGCCCTTGATCGCGAACGCGAGCACCGCGCCCGCCGTCCAGATCGAGGGCAGCGTCGGGCCGTCGTGGACGATCCGCTGGTGCGCGTCGGCGACCGGCGTGAGCAGGATGCCGACGATCGCGATGGTCAGGTCGGTGACCAGGAACCGCTTGGTGCAGCTCGCGGCGTTGGCCACCTTCGGCAGCGTGCCGATGGTCCAGCCGGCGAGCACCGCGAAGTACCCGATGGCCACCCAGGGGCGGTCGAACTTCTCGTACGCGGCCACGAAGAGGCCGATCGCGTACAGCATCGTCAGTACGCGGTAGCCGGTCAGCGCACGCCACAGCGGCTGTTCGACCGACATCCTCATGACACGGACGCGCTTGGTCATGTCCCCCACCCCTTGGGGCGCCCCGCGGCTCCCCCTGGCACTCGGCTCCCCCTGGCAGCGACGCTCCTACGCGCCGGACCGTTCCTTCTCGGCCGCCGCCGCTGCCTTCTCCGCCTTCTTCTCCGCTTCCTTCTCGGCCTTCGCCGCGTCCGAGATGCGGCGCTTGGCCGCCGTCGCGTACTCGTCGACGTACTCCTGGCCGGAAAGCTTCATGATCTCGTACATGACCTCGTCGGTCACCGCCCGCAGGATGAACCGGTCGTGCTCCATGCCGTGGTACCGGCTGAAGTCGAGCGGCTTGCCGATCTTGATGCCGGGCCGCATCAGCTTCGGCATCACCTTGCCGGGCGGCTGGATCTTCTCGGTGTCGATCATCGCCACGGGGAGCACGGGCGCCCCGGTGGAGAGGGCCACGCGCGCCAGGCCGCCCGGCTTGCCACGGTAGAGCCTCGCGTCGGGCGAACGCGTGCCTTCCGGGTAGATACCGAAGAGCTCGCCGCGCTCCAGGACCTCGATGCCGCTCTTGATGGCGGCCTCGCCCGCGCCGCGTCCGCCGGAGCGGTCCACGGGCAGCTGGCCCACGCCCTTGAAGAAGGCCGCCGTGAGCTTGCCCTTCACGCCCGGCGACGTGAAGTACTCCGCCTTCGCGATGAAGGTGACCTTGCGGTCGAGGACCGCGGGCAGGAAGAAGGAGTCCGAGAAGGAGAGATGGTTGCTCGCCAGGATGGCCGGTCCTTCGGCGGGTACGTTCTCAAGGCCTTCCACCCAGGGCCTGAAGCCGAGCTTCAGCGGCCCTCCGATGGCGACCTTCATTGCGCCGTAGATCAAACCGAGTGCCTCCTGTTATGTGTGGATCAGACCTTAACCCGCGGTAAGCCCAAAGGGCCCGACGGCCCTGGTCGGTGTCAGTCCGGTCGCGTACGGTGAAGTACTCCTCGAATACACGCAGCCACATCTCACGAAGGAGACCGAAGTGCCGGTCCTCCCCGGAGCCGAGCCGTACCGCCACGAGGGCGGCGAGGTCGGCGTCCTCCTCTGTCACGGCTTCACCGGATCCCCGCAGTCCCTGCGCCCCTGGGCCGAGTACCTCGCGGACCGTGGCCTGACCGTCTCGCTCCCGCTCCTTCCCGGGCACGGCACACGCTGGGAGGACATGCAGATCACCGGCTGGCAGGACTGGTACGCGGAGGTGGAGCGCGAGCTGCGCGGGCTCCTGGAGCGGTGCACCGACGTCTTCGTCTTCGGCCTCTCCATGGGCGGCGCGCTCACGCTGCGGCTCGCGGCCAAGCACGGCGACGAGGTGCGGGGCATCGTTCTGGTGAACCCGGCGAACAAGGTGCACGGCCTGGCGGCGCACGCGCTGCCGCTCGCCCGGCATCTGGTGCCCTCCACGAAGGGCATCGCGAGCGACATCGCCCTGGAGGGCTCGCTGGAGATCGGCTACGACCGGGTTCCGCTGCACGCGGCGCACTCGATGCGCCGGTTCTTCCAGCGCCTCGACCGTGAACTGCCGCAGGTGACACAGCCGTTGCTCCTGCTGCACAGCCCGCAGGACCACGTGGTGCCGCCGGTCGACTCGGCCAGGATCCTCAGCCGGGTGTCGTCCACGGACGTCACCGAGACCCTCCTGGAACAGAGCTACCACGTCGCGACGTTGGACCATGATGCGGACCGGATCTTCGAGGAGAGCTACGCGTTCATCGGCCGGCTCGCCCCCAGTGTCGGTAAGGAAGGGACGGCCACCGGTGGCTGAGCAGGACCGAATCGAACCCGACGGCGACGAGAGCCGCGAGCCCGAGAAGCGGGACGAGCCCTCCCAGGGGCTGCCGCTCGACGAGGACGCGGCCTGGCAGGCGATCGTCGCGGGGTACGGCCAGGAGCCGGCGGACCCGCCGGGCGCCAAGCCGTTCAAGTCCGTCGAGGACCTGGCCCTGCTCGAACCGGAGACGAACGGCACTCCGGGATCGGGCTCCGAGAAGACCAAGAACCCCACCGCCCCGGACGACCCCGACGACTCAGGCTCCAAGAAGACGCTGGGCGGCTCCGTCTCCTTCGCCCCCGGCGTGGCGGGCGGCGGCCCGCGTGACCACGTGGCGCCCGAGCCGTCCGACGACGACCTCGACGCGGACGACGAGGGTCACTTCGTCCCGCCGGAGCCCCCGCCGCTGCCCGCCGCGGACGTCACCGCGAAGTTCGCCTGGCTCGCCGTGACGGGAGGACCGCTGCTGCTTCTGCTCGCGGTGCTGCTCGGCTGGCCGATGACGTGGTGGCTCACGACGCTCAGCATCGGCGGCTTCCTCGGCGGCTTCGGCACGCTGGTGGCGCGGATGAAGGGCGACGACGAGGAGGACGAGGATCCGGGCCGCGGCGCGGTGGTCTAGGGCCGCTGGGCGCGCGCGCTCTCCTGAGCCGCGGGAATCCTGAGGGCGGCGAGCACCGGCAGATGGTCGGTGGCCGCCCGCAGATCCGCCTCGCTCACCCCGTCGAGCTCCAACGGCACACCGCAGCCGAGGATTTCGACCCCCGGGGTGGCGAAGATCGCGTCGATGCGCTGATGCGGGTCCCACGGCGTCGAGGTGTTCTCGCCGCCCCAGGGCGCGGTGGCCCAGCAGTCCCGCAGCTGAGAGGCGAGCCTGCGGAACGTACGGCCCGTGGGCCGGTCGTTGAGGTCACCGCCCGCGACGGCGTGCTCCACGCCCATCCCGGCGAGCCGGTCGAGCAGCATCCCGCCCTGTGCGTACCGCTCGTCGCTCTGCAGGCTCAAGTGGCAGCTCAGGACGCCGATCCTGGCGCCGCCGAACCGCACGACAGCGGTCGCGAAGCCGCGCCGGTGCAGTCCTGGCGTCAGCGGGAGCAGCACGTCCTCGGTCCGCTCGACGGTGGCCCGCAGCGAGCAGAGCAGCGCGGGCCCGGACGCGGTGGCCCCGCCCGAGAGCAGCACCAGATCGGCGGCGCGGGCCAGCCGCGCCAGCTTCTTGCGCCACCGGAAGAAGCGGGGCGCTTCCTGGAGGAGTACGAGGTCGGGCTCGCAGGCTGCGATGACCCGGGCGAGCGCGTCGGTGTCGTCCCGCATGGACCGGATGTTGTAGCTGAGCACCCGGACCACGGCTGAACCGTCGCCCTCGGTCCTGGAGTTGGGAAGCGTCACCATGGAGATCAAGATACGCGGTGCGAGGGTGCCGCCACGACGAGGCCCGCCGCCCCCGGAGGGGACAGCGGGCCTCGGTCGACATCAGCGAGAAGAGCAGCGGGAAATCAGCGGGAAGTCAACGGGCGACTAACCCTGGCGGGCCAGGTCGGCCGCGCCCACCATCCCCGCCTTGTTGCCCAGCTGCGCCGCGAGCACCTGCGCGTGCGGACGCCACTGCCCACCGATGAGCCACCGCCTGAACGACTTGCGGATCGGGTCGAGCACCAGCTCGCCCTCGTCGGAGAGGCCGCCGCCCACGATGAACGCGGAGGGGTCGAAGAGCGAGGCCAGGTCAGCGAGGCCCGCGCCGACCCAGCGGGCCAGCTCGCGGTAGGAGTCGACGGCGACGGGGTCGCCCTGCCGGGCCGCCTCGCTGATGTGCTTGCCCTCGATGCCTTCCACGGTGCCGTCGCCCAGGCCGAGCAGGATGTCCGCCGCCTCCGGGGTCGCGTTGGCGCGCTGCTGTCCGTAACGCAGAAGGGCACGGCCGGATGCGTACTGCTCCCAGCAGCCCTGGCTGCCGCAGCCGCACAGCAGACCGTCGGGCACCACACGGATGTGCCCGAACTCGGCGGCCACGCCGAAGCGTCCGCGCCGCAGCTTGTTGCCGATGATGATGCCGCCGCCGAGGCCCGTGCCGAGCGTGATGACGATGACGTCCTCGTGGCCCTGGCCCGCGCCGAAGCGGTACTCGCCCCAGGCTGCGGCGTTCGCGTCGTTCTCCACGACGACCGGCATGCCGACCCGCTGCTCGACCTTGTCCTTCAGCGGCTCGTGGCGCCAGTCGATGTTCGGTGCGAAGAGAACGGTGGCGCGCTTGTCGTCCACGTAACCGGCGGCGCCGATGCCGACGGCCTCCACGTCGTTCCCCTTGCCGGCGCCGGAGACGGCGGCACAGATCGCGTCCACGATGCCTTCGGCGGTCGGCGGAGTGGGCACCGTGTGGGTGTCGAGAATGGTGCCCTCTTCGTCGACCACTCCGGCCGCGATCTTCGTGCCGCCGATATCGACGCCGATGGTGAGTCCCATGTGTCCCTCAGTTTCGGTCGAGCCCCGCTACGGCCAACCGTACCCGAGGGGGGCTCAGTCCAAGTCGATGTGTTCCGCGGGACCGGGGCCCTCGTCACGCGGGTCGGGGCCCTTCGCCGCGTCGCTCCCGCGGGTCCAGCGGCCCTCCTGGCCCTCGACCGCGGAGCGGTAGGCGGCGAGCAGTTCGCCACCGGCGGCGGCGAGGTGGTCGAAGACGTCGGGGTTGCGCTCGATGACGGGCTCGACGGCCGCCTTCGCCTGCTGGACGACCTGCTTCACGGTCTGCTCGACGGCGCCCTGCGCGACCGCGCCGAGCAACGGCGTCTGGAGCCCCGACAGCTTCTCCGAGACGGCGTCGACGAGTTTGCGCAGCTCCTCGGCCGCCGATCCGGGCGGCGGCCCGTACTGGGCCCGGCGCCGGGCCTTCTCCGCCGCGAGGTCCTCGGCGCACGCCCTCTCCCACGCGTCGGCGTCGGTGGCGGCCGCTTCGGGTTCGGGCACTTCGCGCTCGGTGGCATCGCTCATGACGGACAGACTCCTGCGGAGGCGGATGGATTCGTACTCTCGACGTTACCCGAACGGCGGTTGCGCGTTCACCGTGTCTGCGGCCACAGATCGGGGTCGGGCGCGAACCGCACCCGCAGCTCGCCCTCGCGCAGTCCGGCACCGGCGACGGTGCAGCGGCGCAGGGCGGAGGGCAGCGTGACGATGCGCCGGAACGGGCCCGCGCTGACGACCAGTTCGTCGCCGCGTCTGATCAGTCCGAGTTCTTCGCGCACGGCTCCGGGGAGCGGGATGTGCCAGACCAGTACGCCGTCCTCGGCGAGGGCGTCGAAGACGGGCCACTTCACGGGGGCCGGGGCCGCGGCGGGGGCGGGCACGCCGAGGTCGGCGAGATCGTCGGTGCCACGCGGGTCGCGTCCCAGGTGCCGGAGGAGCACGAGGCTCTCGCCGTACGTCTCCTCCCACTCGGTCAGTGTCTTGCCCTGCTGGGCGATGAGCGCGGCGAACCAGGTGTCGGCGGTGTCGTCGGGCAGGACGCGGTTGGCGGTCACGCAGTCGGTGCGCAGGCCCTGGAGGGCGAGGCCGGTGGCGGCGCCGCGCAGGGCGTCGGCGCCCGCGGGGCCCGGCTCGGCGACCAGGCGGACCGTCGTGCCCGGGTCCTCGATCACGGCCTGCGCGGCGGCGAGTTCGGTGTCCCAGCGGGCCGCGGTCTCGTACAGCCAGGCGGCGGGCATCGGGACGCCCGCCATGCGGCCGAGCATGGGCCGCAGGGCGCGGGCCGCCTGTCGCTCGGGCGGCAGGAGCCTGCGGAGGTAGCGGCGCAGTTGCTCGGGGAGCGCGAGGACCGCGAGGGCGCGGCGCACCGGGGGCAGGTCCACCACCACGGTGTCGTACGCGCCCTGGCCCGCGTCGCGCAGGGCGCGCAGCAGGGCCAGTTCATCGCTGCCGGGCAGCGGGGTGAGCTCCTCGGCTTCGAGGCGTCCGGCACCGAGCAGGTCGAGCGCGGAGCCCGCGCGCTTCTGCAGGGCCATGAGGTCGTCACGGAACTCGTCGCCGGGGCTGAGACCGCGGACGGTCAGGTTCGCGTGTTCCACGCCGAGGGCCTCGACGCGGTCGGCCGAGATCAGCAGGGCGCGGTGCCCCTCGCGTGCCGCGGACAGCGCCGTGGCCGCGGCGACAGTGGTTCGGCCTGAGCCGCCGGGGCCGGTGACGAGGAGGGTGCGCATAAGAGTGAACGGTACGGGAGCCGGCGTGGGCGCCCGCCCGGGCACTCTGCGGTGTCAGGCCTTCGGGCCCGACTCCACCCGCTTCTTCAAGCCCGCGAGCGCCCGGTCGATGATGACCTTCTCCGCCTTGCGCTTGATCATCCCGAGCATGGGGATCTTGACGTCGACGATCAGCTTGTACGTGACCTCCGTGCCGGTCCCCGAAGGCTTGAGGAGGTACGACCCGTCGAGGGAGCGCAGCATCTGCGACTTGACGAGGGTCCAGCTGACCTCGTTCTCGCCGGTCCAGGTGTACCCGAGCGTCTGGTCGTCCTTGATCGCGCCCGCGTCCATGACGAGGCGGACCTGCTTGGCGCGGCCCTGGTCGTCGGTGTCGAGCACCTGGGCCTCCTTCACCTCGCCCGTCCAGTCCGGGTAACGGGCGAAGTCGGCGATCACCCCCATCACCTCGGCCGGTGCCGCCTCGATCGTGATGCTCGAGCTGGTGTGTTCCGCCATCGCTGTGGCTCCTCCAGATGCGGTCCGGTACGGGGGGCTTGGTGTGCGTACGTGTGTGACGCGTGAAGGCTACCGCGCATGGGGTGGCCCACGGTCACCACTCCAGGGCCCACGGCCTGCCCGAGCTCGCGAAGTGCCCCACGTTCACACACTCCGTCGTCCCGATCCTCATACGCGGGGTCAGCGGCTGGTGGACGTGGCCGAAAAGTGCGTACCTCGGGCGGGTCTTGTGAATGGCGGCGAGGAGGGCACGGCTGCCCCTCTCGAAGCGGCGCGCGACGGTGTCGTACACGAGCTCGGGGACGTCCGGCGGGATGTGCGTGCAGAGCACGTCGACCTCGCCGACGGCCTCGATCTTGGCCGCGTACTCCTCGTCGCTGATCTCGTAGGGCGTCCGCATGGGGGTACGGAGGCCGCCGCCGACGAACCCGAAGACCCGGCCGCCGATCTCGGCACGCCCGCCGTCGAGGACGGTGGTGCCGGGGCCCGCGTACTCGGGCCAGAGGGCCGGCATGTCGACATTGCCGTACGTCGCGTACGTCGGCGTGGGAAAGGCGGCGAACATCTCGGCGTACTGCTTGCGCACCGCTCCCTCGATGGCGGAGCGGCGGTCCACCCCCGCCCACAGCCGGGCGCCGAAGTCCCTGGCCTCGTCGAATCGGCGGGCGGTGCGCAGCTCGACCAGGCGGTCGGCGTTCTCCTTGCCGAAGAGGTCGGGGAAGATACCGCGCGAGTGGTCCGCGTAGTCGAGAAAGAGGACCAGATCACCGAGACAGACGAGCGCGTCGGCTCCCTCGCCCGCGCGGGCGAGATCCTTTGTGTTGCCATGCACGTCACTGACCACGTTGACCCGGAAATCCGACATGCCGATCACCCTAGAACGAGCGGGCAAACGTGGGTAGAGGCATCGAGAAGGGGGCGGACCTGCGGTTACTTACGAGTCGGGAATGGCGTGGCGTACTGTGCGGTTCAGACCACAACCACGTGTGACGCACCGAACATCTGGCCCGGACCCCCTATCGAACACGCCATACCCATGGGTAACGTCCGGGCAGTCCAGTAGTGCTCCAGCCGCCTTTCCCCCCATTTCCACGGAGCACCTGCCCGATCTTGGACCGCACCGTCGCATCGCACAACGTCGTGGCGCCGGCGCCCTATGTAGGAGCAGCAGTCTTGCGCGAGTTCAGCCTTCCGGCCCTGTACGAGGTCCCCGCGGACGGCAATCTGACCGACATCGTCCGCAGAAATGCC